>JAZNOM010000039.1:0-14366 GCA_045580835.1 Eubacteriales bacterium | reverse complement strand
GATATTATGACCGATATTTACGATGCAGGTCTTTCCTATTACGGAAATATAAGCGGTCCTCACGCTAAGACAATGGATATCCTGTACGGCGACCTTTCAGCCGCAAGTGACAATATCGGTGAAAAACTGTGTGCAGATACGTTGCACGGAGTAGAAGAAAAAGGTATGCGTATCTGGTTCTATGAAAAGAACGTAGCACCTAATTTCTCACGTAACTATTGTTCCAATCTCGGTTCTTTTGCGTATACCACCGAGATTCCCGGAACCGAAGCGGATGCAAACTATGCTCGCCGTGTATTTACGCAGGTAGCGGTTGTTAAGGAACTTGTAGGTCTGGCAATTGAATCCGAGGGTGCTGTCGCAGGTGCAGTTGCAAAAGCAAGAGAAGAGCTTGGACTCTCCGCACAGATTTTCAACGCTCGCCGTCCTATCGTTATCGACCAGGCGACAGCGAGACTCCCCGGCTACGGTATTTACTGGAATAACCCGCTCCCCGGCCCCGATGCAACCATTCGATATGCAGATAATCCTCAATGGACTGACGTTTATAATGTTGCGGCACGTTATCGCACAATGGCGACTGCATATGTGGTTTCTGCCGATATTGCAAATATCAATGCTATGCTTGCACTTCTCGACCGTCACGGTATTGAATATGTCAGTCTTGAGGCAGGCACCACTCTTACGCTTTCGCAGTACAGTGGCACCGAGACACGTGCAATCGTCGGTGCAGAGCAGGCGTACACATTTAAAAACGGTGCATATCTTATTCCCGTGGATGGATACCGTGCGATCCTTACCTCGTTCCTCTTTGAGCCGGATAATACCGACATTACCGAGGGCGTAGGTACACTTGTACAGTGCGGATATCTCACGGTTTCGGATATTTACCGTTCTACCGAAAGCTATATAGGTGCAAAATATGGCGCTATGGGCACATATGTTGAACTTCCTACAGAAGGTAAAACTATTGCAAATGCTGTGGTTGACGGTATTGTCTATGAAGATGTTGTCACATCGGGCACAAACGCATACGTCGTAAGAGCGAAGGAAGAAATAGTGCTTAATTTCACCGATGGAACAAGTGAAACTTATTATTACAGCGATATTATCGGTGACATCAACGGCGATAGAACTGTTACCGTTGCGGATGCGCTTATGCTTATCCGTGCAATTGTTAATAATAATTCCACCGAAAACGGTGATGCTAACGGCGACGGCAAAGTAAACATTGCAGATGTGATCCGCATTATGAAATTAATGACAAAATAATCTGTAATAACAAAAAGCCTCTCACATGAGAGGCTTTTTTGCTGAAAATGTCTGAATTAACAAGGCGTTTAATAATTTTTCATTTCAACATATCCCGATACTTTTTCGGCGACATGCCGTAACGTTTTTCAAAAATTTTATGAAAATAATTTGTATTGTTATAGCCAACGGCTATTGAAATATCGGATACGCGCATTTTTGTGGTACGCAATAAAAACTCTGCTTGTAAAAGCCGTTTCTCTTGCAAAAGCACGGTAAATGTTTTACCTGTTTTTTGCTTGAGTTCACGGGATATCCAGTGAAAATCGTAGTGCGACTGTTCAGAGAACTTTGCAAGTGTTCCGTCAGCATAATTGTTTTCAATATACCGTAACACTTTGAGAATAGCACCTTTTTCTGCTTTTTCCAAATCGAATATTTCGGAGTTGTTGATAAATTCAAGAAGCAGTATTCCAAGGAGATATTCATTGATTTTTCGTTTGCCTTTTTTCATTTCCACAAAAGATAAAATCAAGTTCTCAAACAGATTATGTATTTCCTGAATATTAGCTGTTTTTAGATGCAGATATCCGTTAGTGCTTTCTTTACCGGTAATGCAGTCGATTATAAAGCGGCGGAGCGGCGTTTCTTCCTCGTCCATCATCTCAAGCGCTTTGTTAAAAAACTGCGGCATGATTATAAAGTTAACAGCTATATCGTCTTTGCCGGCAGGGAATATTTCCTGCAAAGCATGCTGGTTTAAAATCAGAGTTTCTCCGCATAAAAGTTTTACTTCATTCCCGTTAATAATATGCGAAGTCGCACCTTTGCACATATATACAATTTCAATGTAATCATGGGTATGTTTCGGAAAATGAACAAAGCGCGTGTGGGGACGAATTGTGATTAGCTTGCCGTTATCTATTAACTTCTGTGCGTTAATAGTGTTCTTTTCGCTTTGCATATAAATGTCACGGTTGATATTGAGAGAACCGTCAAGCAAGGCTTGTTCCTCTTTGGTTATTTCTGATAATTTATCAAGAATCTCTTTTTTCATTTTTACTCCGCAAGTAAAAAAATGTATATCTAATAGAATAATAATATACTCCACGCCGATTTTCAAGTGTCAACCGAAAATTATAGTAAAGTTGCACAAATCGGTCACAACGTTTTTGACTTTATGCGAGAGAGGTCGTTTTTTTAGGATAACTCAGGTTGTTGATTTTGTATGTTACGGTAGTGTATACTTATAATGTGAAAATATATTCTCGGAGGTCCATGCATGAAAAAGATTTTTGTTAAGATGTTATCTTTTCTACTTTGCAGTATGATGCTGCTCAGTATGACACCGATAACAATTTTTGCCGAAGGAGAAACCGACATGTATATTACCGATTTGAAAGTTAATAACCTTGTCGAGCCTATCGGCATTGATACAACACCCACTTTCCGCTGGGTAAATAACATGGCAGGATTTGCACGTTCACAGAGTGCCTACCAAATCATTGTTGCATCCACTGCTGAAAAAGCGGCAGCACACAATGGTGATATATGGGATAGCGGCAAGGTTGAGAGCAACCTCAACTATGATATTGTCTACGGCGGAAACGCACTCACCTCCCGCACAGAGTATTTCTTTGCGGTACAGGTTTGGGACGAAAAGGACAGCTCTGTCTGGAGTGATGTTTCGACCTTTGAAACAGGCATTCTTAACGATGCCGAATGGACTGCCAAGTGGATTGGCATGACAGATGGCGACAGCGTTCCTTGTGATATTACTCTAAACGGTGCCAACTGGATATGGTTTAAGAACGGTGCGGCATCTTCTGTTGCGGGAACTGAATATTTCCGTGCGCATTTTACAGTTGACGAAAGCAAGGAAGTTGACGAGGTATTGCTTGCCGCTTCTATGGATGATTACGGATATCTCTTTGTAAACTGTACAAATGTACTTACGGTAAGAAATGCTGCAAATGCATGGAAAAACGGAAATGTTGTAAATATTACTCCTTTTGTAGAAAAGGGTGACAACATATTTGGTGCGAGAGTAGTTAACACTGGTTCAAGCGCAGGTTTTGTTGCAAAAATTGAAGTGCGCTACACAGACGGAAGTGTTGACACCACTGTTACCGATAAGACATGGAAATGCTCAAATACCGCTACATCCACATCGGGATGGGAGAACATGGGATTTGACGATACAAAGTGGAGTACCCCCGACCAGTCTGTAGCATATGGCAACAGCCCATGGTATTCAAATGTTGCAATGCCTGCGACAATGCAGGTAAATGTAGGCGCAGGTGCCCCAATGCTCCGCAAGACCTTTGATGTTTCAAAGGAGGTGGAAAATGCAAGGATTTATATTTCGGGACTTGGACTTTACGAGCTTTTTGTAAACGGCTCTCTTCCCGATGATACGGTTCTTAACCCTGCACACACGCAGTATGAAGACACCGTTCACTACCGTGCGTATGATGTTACGGAAATGCTCACATCAGGCAAAAATGCACTTGCGGTAGAGCTTGGTAACTATTTCTACAACTGCGATTTTTACACATGGATGAACTGGAATACCGCTGTTTATCGTGACAATCCAAAACTTCTTTTGGAGCTTCACATAGATTATGCCGACGGCACGTCAGAAACCATAGTTTCAAATGAAAGCTGGAAGACCTACGAATACGGTCCGACATGCTACAACAATGTATATATGGGCGAGCATTACGATGCAAGACGTGAGGTGGACGGTTGGAACACTGCGGATTTTAATGACAGTACTTGGAAAAACGCAGTATCCGTATCAGCACCGACAGGCGACCTTATATTTGAAAATATGGAGCCGCTTCGCCGTCTTGAAACCTTTAAGCCTGAAGTGCTTAATAAAGGCAACGGCACGTATATTATCAAAAATCCCGTAATGACTACAGGCTGGGCAAGGATAAAGTTTAATGCTGAGGCAGGTACACAAATCACAATTACATACGCTGAGAAGCTTGATAACATGGGATTTGTTGTACCTACAATAAACGGCTATCCTTTGCAGGTGGATAAGTTTATTACCAGCGGCACAGATGATATATATGAGCCTAAGTATTCTTATAAGGGCTATGAATACATACAGATTGACAACTACAGCGGGGAACTTAAAGCAGATGATGTAGAGTGTTATCTCATAGCGAATGATATCACCGATACATCCGAGTTTGAAACCGGCGACAGTCGCATAAATTATATGCATGAAATCATGCTTCGCACGGTTATGAACAATCTGCAAAGCAAGCTCACAGATACCCCTGTATATGAGAAAAACGGTTGGACGGGTGACGTCAACTTTGCCGTTGAATCCTTTAACTATAACTACGATCTGTCAAATATGCTTCCGAAGATTTTAAGGGACATGGGTGATACCACAAACTCCAAAGGTGTGGTAAATCAGATAGCTCCCTCCGCTTCAAACGGCGGCACAAGCATACCGATATGGTCATCAATATTTATCAGCGGCTATTATGAAAACCATCGTACAAACGGCGTATTCAGTGCTATCGAAGAAAATTACGACCTTATCCGCTTGCAGACACTTGACTATATAAACACTATAAAGGCAAACGGATGGGTATGGACAACGGGAAGCTATGCCGACTGGGTATCTCCCAATCCTTCCGGAGTTTACACAACGGGTAAAACTACCCATGCTCCTGAGGGCGCAGGTATTATAGGCAGCGCATTTGTTTACCGTACACTCGGTCAGATGGCGGAAATTGCGGATAAACTCGGTAAAGTGCAGGATGCAGCAGAGTACCGTGCGGCAATGGCGAATATCTATACTGCATTTAACGCAAAATTCTACCTTGCTGACAAAGGCTACTACGATACAGGCTATTGGAATAGTACCTATGATGCAGGACGTACAAAGTACCGCCAAGCTTCAAACATCGTTCCGCTTATGTTCGGTCTTTGCCCCGATGAATACAAGGAAAGCGTTGTAGCAAGCATTGTAAATGACGTCAAAGCAAAGGATAATCACCTTGATGTAGGCGCGGTAGGTACGAAGTATATTCTTCCCATGCTTTCGGAGTACGGATATAGCGACCTTGCAATGACTCTTGTTCAGCAGGACACTTATCCTTCGTGGGGATATTGGATAAATCTCGGTGCAAACACCTGTTGGGAAACATATGAGTCAAATGCACGTTCGCGCAACCACTTCTTCCTCGGCACATATACCGACTGGTTCTATAAGAATCTTGCAGGTGTGCGTGACTATGCAAACGGTTTTGAAACGGTTGTTTTAAATCCCGAAATTCATCCCGAAATCGGATATGTGAACTATAGCTTGAAGACTGTCAGAGGTGACCTTGTAAGCTATTGGAGATTTACCGAGGATAACAAACTCGTTTGGGATGTAACTATTCCCGTAGGTACAACGGCTACCGTTTATGTACCTACAGAGAACGCACCTCGCACGCTCGGTTCTGGTAGCTATAGCTTCACAGTAGATGCATCGGCATTTGATGTGGACAAATCGTTGCTTGGTGAGGCGGTTGCAGATGCAAAGACATTTAATGCGGCTGATTACACAGAGCAGTCATGGGCTGTTTTTGGCAACATCCTTGCAGAGTGTGAGTCGGTTATCGCAGACGAAAAAGCAACACAGTTTGCGGTATGTGCGGCTACGGATAAACTTGAAGAAGCCGTAAAGCAGCTTTCCGAAAATGAAGCAAGAAAAGCGCTTGCCGCACTTGTACAAAGCGGCGAGAGCCTCAGAGAAAACAACTTTTCAAGTTCTGTATTTAAGGAGTTTGCAGAGATTCTCGCTTATGCAAAAGGTATACTTTCAAACAACGATACTCCGTCTTATGATGAAGCGTATACTGCTTTGAAGACTGCCATGGATTCGATGTTGAACCACGGCTTCGGAAATCTTGCACTCAATAGGAGCGTTGCGGCATCATCGACGGTTACGAGTGATTATTGGGGAACAAGCAAGCTTACCGACGGTAACAGAGAGAATCTTCGTGGCAGTGAGGTGTGCGGCTGGACATCGAACAGCTTTACTGTAGTTGATCACAGTGAATATGCGTGTGTAGACCTCGGTGCAGTGTATAAAGTAAATCAGGTACAGATAATGCCTGCAGGTGCGGCAAAGGGAACTGAAAGTGTTATGTTCCCGCGCAATTTCACAATAACTGTTTCGACTGATGGCGAAACATGGACTAAGGTTTTGAGTGAAAATAATTATCCCGCTCCTATTATAGAGATGCAGGTGTTTGACTTTGAAACTGTGAAGGCACGTTATATACGTTTTGAGGGAACCTCGCTCCGCACAAAGCCAACCGACGGTAACCGTTTCCGTATGCAGCTTGCTGAACTTGAGGTTTACAATACAGAAGCTGGCGATACTACCGTTAAAATAGGAACTGCCGAGGAGTTTATGGCTCTTATGAACGGCGCCGCTTCTTGGAACGGTGACTACAAGCTTACTGAGGATATCGACCTTACAGGTTTTGCACAGACTCCTATCGGTAATGCGACTACTCCTTTTACCGGTACGTTTGACGGCGACGGTCATACTATCAGGGGCATTAACATTACAGGCACTGCTAATGACGTAGGTCTTTTCGGTGTTGTCGGTGGTATTTCGGGAGATCCCGCTGTAATTAAGAATCTTACTGTCATCGGTCAGATCAACGGCTCCTCGTACAGCAACGTTGGTGGACTTGTCGGCAGAACTACCGGTTATCTCGAAATCAGCAATGTAACAAATGAATGTGTGGTTTCTGCGGCTAAATATGCAGGCGGTATTGTCGGATATATTTATGCCAATTCAGCATCCACTCTTGTTTCTGTAACTAAAGCAACCAACACCTGTGCTGTAACTTCGGCGGGAGATGCCGCTGGCGGTATTGTCGGAATGTTAGAAATAGGAACTGGCGGAGCAAATGCCACAGCAAGTATTTCCGAATGTGAAAACCGTGCGGGAATTAGTGCGAAAGTGCACTCCGGCGGTATAGTAGGCTATTTGGTAACCAGACCTGCTGTATGTAAAGCGACTGTCACGGGGTGCTTGAACAGTGGCAACTCGACTACAACTGATAAGTATGCGGGTGGAATCGTAGGTAGCGCCACTGCAATAACAGGCGCAGATACTATCACCATTTCGAATTGTATGAATACCGGTGATATCCATGCAGATGCCGGCCTCGTAGGCGGAATACTTGGCGGTCTTCTTAAAGGTAAAGATTATGTAGTTAAAAATCTGTATACTCAAGGCGCGGTTACCGATAATGTTGCAGATAAGCAATATTATGTTGGTCCTGCTGTAGGTATTTGGAGAAGTGCAGTGGGCGACGGCAATATCTTCTATTACAATGACAAAGCGAACGTATATGCCGACAATAACACTGCATACTCAACAGAAGTCACTTCTGAAACAATCCTTGTAAAAGATACTTTTGCAGGTCTTCTTGAGGACGAAGCGTGGATTTATGTAAATGGAACCGGTCCCGAACTTAAGGCTTTCCATGAACATACCGAGATGATTCTTTCTGCCGTAGAACCGACATATACATCTACAGGTCTTACCGAGGGTAAGAAGTGCTCCGGCTGCGACGAGATTCTCGTAGCACAGAAAGAAATTCCAAAACTGTTGCTTGCCGGCGACATAGACGGTAACGGTACAGTTACAGTCGCTGATGTACTTATACTTATTAAAGCGGTTCTCAATAACTCTTCTCTTGAAAATGGCGATCTTGACGGCGATGGTAAAGCAAACCTTATTGATGTACTTCGTGTCATGAAATTAGCGGTTGGCAATACATAATCAAATACCGAAAAGTCTTTTGTATTTTCCCAAATCTTGTGGTATAGCGCTTTGACGTCGGAGATGTGGCTCTGTGCTATACAGAAAACAACAAACGAAGAAACGACCGTATTGTCGGGCACATTACAAACCCGATGATGCGGTCGTTTTGATATAATAAGGAAGAGAAGGGCAAAAAGCAGACCTTGCGAAGTACGACGACTATGTCAATGAAATGTACGGCATTATCGAGCAGGAAGTTATGTTTTGGGATACTGCTTGTGCTTGCTTCTGTATTCGCTCGGTGTACAGCCCATCTCGCGTTTAAATGCATGGCTGAAGTAGTAAAGGCTGGAAAAACCAAGCGAATGTGCAATGTCGGATATAGGATCGTTTCCGTAACGTAGCCTTTGACGTGCATGTGTCATACGCATCATGCTGATATATTTAACCGGAGCGAGATTGTAAGTTTCCTGAAAAGACTTGCGAAAATACGATTCGCTCATATTGGCGGCAGAAGCTATTTTTGCGACAGTGAGGTCTTCTTCTGTGAGATGCTCGTTTATATATTCCACCGCTTTTTCCATTCTTCGACGCTTTTCGGATGAGAGGTAGATAAAGTCCTCTGCTTCTTGCAAGAAGTCGGCATATACATTGTACAGCATAGAAAGACACTCAAATTTTGCATTAGAGCGGTTGATGTACCATACGGCAAGCATTTTATGAAAGACATTTTCTGTGCTCTTTCCGTCAGAGGCAGGGAGAGATATTGACTGTAGTTGTACATCTTCCGTAACTGAAAAAGAAAAGTCGGCATAGAGAAATTCATATCTATCGCTTTGTACATTCATAGAGTAGATGCTACCTTTACCGATAAACAAAAGATCTCCTTCTTTTGCTGTTACGGTATAGTCACCGAAATCATATACGGTGGTTCCTTTAAGTATGTAGACAAAAGCATCACTATAGCGTCCTTTTAATGTTTTATCGTAGATTCCACGTTTTACATTTCCGCCTATGGCGCGGTGAAACTCGCAGATGATCGGCTTGGCAGTAGAGAGCTGCACTCGGTTCATTGTATACGCCTCCTTTAATATAATTAAAGCAAAAAGTGCAAAAAAAAGCAATAAATTTCGAAAAATTTTCGGAATTAAAAGCGAAAATCGCAAATCGTAGTGGAAATCGTATTTACAAAAAATAATCCTACGGCTATTATGATAACATAAAATAGCCGTAGGATTATTTTTTGCGGTAAAGCAGGAGGAAGTTATGAAAAAAATTGCATTGTTTATTGCGGTATTTACACTTGCGATATGCATGTCTGTATGTGTATTTGCAGCACAAACGGTTTATCTCGATGCATCGGGCGAGGATGGTGCTTATACCACGCTCCCCGAAGCGGCAGAAGCTGTTGATAACGGAGGTACTATTATTGTTTCGGGCAATACAACTACTCCGACAACGGCATATACTTTGCCGGCAAAGGACATCACCATCACTTCTGAAGAAGGTGCCGTTCTTACACTCGGGCGAGTTCTTATCGCTAGCGGCGACCTTAAGTTTGAGAATATCACAATTCAGAACGGCACGGGCGCAAACGTAGACTTTATTTATGCAAATGGACACGACCTTACAATCGGCGAGGGCGTTACAACCGTTGCAAGTACATCTACAAAGCGCTACATTTCGCTTGCTGCAGGCTTGAATACAGGCACATGCACAGGCAGCGGTACTGTTACCGTCAAGAGCGGAACATGGAGAAATGTATACGGCGGTAACTTTCAGGGAACTTTCAGCGGTAGTGCAAGTATTGTCTTTGCAGGCGGAACACTTTCGGGCGGTTCAATGATACTCGGTAATGTATCAAAGGGCACAAATACCGCTACTGTAACCGCTACCGTAAGCGGAGGAACTGTTACGACTATTCAAGGCGGTACTGTACCTTGCGCATCATACGCAGTAACTCTCACGGGTGGCAGCGTAAATAAGCTTAACCTCAATGCGACAGTTGCTCCCACTGTTGGCGGCAGTGTAACCGTATCGGACGGCACAGGAGTAGTTACCACCTATGCTCCCGATGGCTATGAAGTCGTGGTTGATAACGGTGTATATACTTTGAATGAAAAAACTGTAGTAGATTTAACTCCCAAGACTGTTTACCTTGATGGCACCGGCAAGACTGAGGGCGCATACACATCGCTTTCTGCGGCGCTTTCGGATATGCCCGGCGGAGGTACTATCATTCTTTTCGGTGATACTTCTGTCACTGCGGCAACGGCGCTTCCCAAAACTGAGGAAGTTGTAATCACCTCTGTATACGGCGACGAGGACTACCGTGAAACTGCGGCACTCAAGCTTTATGCAAACCTTGCACTCGGCGGCGACACCATTTTCAGAGATGTTGCTATTGAACGTGCAAAACAGACCTCGGCAAATATTTTCATCTCTGCAGGCGGTCATGAGCTTACTATGGATGATGGTGTTATCTGCCTTAACTACACCGGACTTCAGTGGATAACACTCGTAGGCGGTAATCTCAGTCAGGCTCATGAGGGAGATTCACATATCACAGTAAAGAGCGGACATTTCCGCAATATCTTCGGCGGTAACTATAACGGCTCGTTTACAGGTAATTCATATGTAACCGTTACAGGCGGTCTTTACGATAACGCAGTATGCGGCGGTAGCTACTCAGGCGACTTTAAGGGCGACGCACATCTGACATTTGGCGGAGAAGCATCTATGATTGCCGCAGGCCAGGGCGTTATTGGCGGTTCGCTCGGTGTAAACGGCGGCACAGCTCGCACATTTACGGGCGATATTTATCTCACGCTTACCGGCTCATGTGCGGTAAACAGCAATATTTTCGGTTCTTCACGTAATGACAACATCACTACTGTCGGCGATGTTCTTATAACTGTAGAAGAGGACGCTTTTGCATACCATTCGCTGTATGGCGGTGGCAACGGTTCTGTTCATGACGGTAACGTTAAGGTTGTGTTCAACGGTGGCGACATTCAGGGCAACATTTTTGGCGGTGCCGCAGCAGGCACAGTCACCGGTAATGCAGAGGTCATCGTTAACAGTGGTAAACTTTGCTATTACTATGTGGATGCATACAGCTCAGGTTCCTCGCCCGCAGGTACAAGAAATGTTTACGGCGGCGGTAACGCAGGCAGCATCCTCGGAGGGAATGCTACTGTTACTGTAAATGGCGGATTTGTTTACGGCAATGTATACGGCGGTGGTATTGATACAACCGCAAAAGTAAACGGTACATCTACAGTGACCGTTACAGGCGGCACAATCTTCGGCAAAATCGGCGATGCAGACACTTCTGCAATTGACCTTTCAAACGGCGGAAGCGTTTCTATTGGCGTGAACTCTGCTGTAGACAGTCTTGTCGGCGGCGGCACACTCACTCTTGCGGCAGGTGCATCTCTCACGGCGGATACGGTAAGCGGCGAAACCGCACTGGAAATCAACGGCATTCCGCTTCCAAAGGCATATATCACCGCTACTGATATTGCAGAAGATGCAAAGATTACCTACATAGCACAGGATGCAGAAATCCTTGTGCAAAACAGCAGTGTTTACTCAATTGATTTTGAGGGCGCATGTCCTACAGTAACAGTGACAGTTAACCATCCGTCAGGCAGCACCTGCACTCTTCGTGAAGGTGGCGCAACATATCTTGACGGCTTCGCTAATAAGGATATTGCAGCAAAAATCGCAACCTCAACAACGGATACAAGTTCAACATATACACTTACTCCCGGTCTTTATACAGCACTTGTAAAGCGTTCCGAAGGGAACTGGAGATACAAGGCGATTTATGTTTACGGCAATGCACCGACACAGACTGTTACAGTGGATTTTGATGCTCCGGGTACTGTCGGTCACGAGGCAAAGAACGGAAGTCAGCATACCGACGAACTCAATGCAGAGCACTATGACACAAGTAACATTGAGGGATACTTCACTCCCAATACTCCTTATTTCAACCTTCGTCCGGGTAAGGCAGTCTTTACCACCAACTATGAGGCAAACGAATTTATTCGTGAGCTTGATGCATCTACTGCTCACATGTATGCTTTCTTCCCGACAAAGACTAAGGTAAACGGCTTTGAATTTCCTGTAGTTGTGTTCACCAAGGACGAGATTCCCGAGGGGGCAACTATTGAAGAAATAGCAGAAATTGTTGGCAGACAACAGGGCAGAGATATTATCGGCATCACCTGTGCCGTACACGGCAACGAGCCGTCCGCTGCAGAGGGTGCACTTGCACTTATATCCGAACTTTGCGGCGAATATGGCGACACCGTGTTTGACGGTACCAACTTCGGTGCGATCTTCATGCTCCCCCGTGTCAACCCCGAAGGACTCTACAACTACTCGCGTATGACTACCGCAGATGTACTCAATGCGAATATCAACCGTGACTATGCGATGGCTTCCGATGTTGGTTCTGCTACTTATGCATATGTGTATCAGCTTTTCATGCCGACTATGACTATTGACCTTCATGAGGCAATGAACGAGCCTGTCTGGTCCGAAGGCGACCTTTTGACAGACATTTATGATACAAGTATCTCATATTTTGCAACAGTCGGTTCGAGCCTTGCAAACAGCAAAGCAATAATTTACGGCGACCTCGCTGCGGCACGAGATAATATCGGAGAGCAACTTTGCTACGATGCGCTTGAAAACCTGCAGGCAATCGGACTTCGCTCCTACTATTACCGCAAGGATTTTGCTCCTGTTTTCGGACAGACATACAGTGCAAATATGGGTGCCTTTGCCTACGTTCTGGAGATTCCCGGTATCCTCGGTGCTGAGCAGCATTATGCCCGCCGCACATTTTCTCAGATGCGCTCCATGCAGGAGCTTATCAACCTTGCTATTGCTACAGACGGAGAAATGGCAGAGGCCGCAATCGCAGCACGTGAAAATCTTACCGAAAGCGCACAGGTTTATGACGGACGCCGTGCAGTAACTCTTGACCAATGCGATTCACGCGTGGAAAAGTACGGTTACAAGTGGAACAATCCTCTCATCGGTGCAGATGGCACAGTGCGCTATGCGGAAAACATAACCACGCTTGGCTCAAACGATACCGCTATGCGTTACCGTTCTTTGCCTACTGCGTATGTATTCCCGGCAGATGCAACCGATGTTGCAAGCACTCTTGCGCTCCTTGACCGTCAAGGTATAAAGTATTATCTTCTTGATGCAGGCACGACACTTACCTTGCAGCAGTACAGCGGTACAAATGAGTCCGCTACACTCAGCGATGCAAAGGAAGTGACATTTGATAGTGGATGCTATATTGTTCCGCTTGATGATTACCGTGCGTATGTTACGGCGTACCTCTTTGAGCCGGACAATACCGATGCCGCAACTGATATTATTGCTACTATTGCAGATGCAGGCTATCTGGCTGTCGATGAAATCTATCGTTCTACAGAGAGCTTTATCGCAGCAAAGACGGGACTTGACGGAACATATCTCGCCGTTGCAATTCCCGAAGGCAAGACAGTAGAAAGCGCAACCGTTGACGGCACTGTTTACGACAGTGTAAACACCGAAGAGAGCAGTGCATTTGTTATCGCTTCCGACAAGGAATATTATACAGTGGTACTTAACTTTGCCGATGGCACAAGCGAGACTACTTATATCGGTACACTCCGCGGAGATATTAACGGTGACCATACAATTAGTATACACGATGCACTTCTTGCGCTCCGTGCGCTTGTGAATAACGAAGAAGCAGCTAACTCCGATTTAAGCGGTGACGGCAAGCTTACTTTGCTTGATGTTATTCGCATTATGAAAGCGGTAACAAATTAACTTGAAGTTTTTAGGAGAAAACCATGAGGATTCTTTTAATAGGCGGCAGTGGCATTATCAGCACCTGTATTACAGAGCTTGCAATTAAACGCGGTGAGGACATTACTGTCCTCAATCGTGGTAAACATGCTGCATTTTTGCCCGAGGGGGCAAAAGTTATTACCGGAGACGCAAACGATCCCGAAATCGGTGAAAAGCTTGCAGGGCTTCACTTTGACGTGATTGCGGACTTTGTCGCTTTTTCTACGGGGCAACTTGCGTCGCATATCAAGGCATTCTATCCGCACTGCGACCAGTTTGTATTTATTTCATCGGCAACGGTGTATTCAAGAGCCGATCAGACAACGCCTATAAGAGAAGATGTTACTCCTGTAAACAACGTGGATTGGGATTATTGCAGAGGCAAGATAGGATGCGAAAAGTATCTTGAGATGCGCAGAGCACTTGATCCAAGCTTTTGCTACAC
>JAZNOM010000038.1:0-32757 GCA_045580835.1 Eubacteriales bacterium | reverse complement strand
AATTGGAACGCACAAATCCGTAGGGGCGAATATCATTCGCCCGTTTGTAAAACATCTAATGGCGGCTTTTCGGGCGATTAATAATCGCCCCTACAGGTTTGATAATCATTTTCGCTTAGTGCTTATAAACATTAATTTATCATAATAAAATCTTGCAAACTTTGTTTCGGTATGCTACAATAATATAATAACACTTTCAGTGAGGTAATAATTATGCGTATCGAGACAAAATGTATCCAATCTGGCTATGAGCCTAAGAGCGGCGAGCCCCGCGTGCTTCCTATTTATCAAAGCACAACCTATAAGTATGACTCCTCCGAGGACCTTGGAGCACTCTTTGACCTCAAACTCGATGGGCATATGTATTCAAGAATTTCCAACCCCACGGTTGCGGCGGTTGAAGCAAAGCTTTGTGACCTTGAGGGCGGCGTAGGCGCACTTTGCACCTCGTCGGGACAGGCGGCAAACTTTATCGCTATTGCAAATATTGCAAAAGCAGGCGATAACTTTGTCAGCCTTGCGAGTATTTACGGCGGCACCGTTAACCTTTTTGCCGTTACAATGAAAAAGCTCGGCATCGAGGTTCGCTTTGTAACCCCTGATATGTCCGATGAAGAAATTGAGGCGCGTTTTGATGACCGCACACGCGCACTTTTTGGCGAAACTATCGCAAATCCTGCACTCACCGTGCTTGATATTGAACGCTTTGCAGGTCTTGCACACCGCAAGGGTGTGCCGCTGATGGTTGACAACACCTTTGCAACCCCCGTGCTTTGCCGTCCGTTTGAGTTTGGTGCGGATATCGTTATTCATTCCACCACAAAGTATCTTGACGGTCACGCACAGACAGTTGGCGGCGTTATTATCGACAGCGGCAACTTTGATTGGGAAAAGGGCGGCAAATATCCCGAACTCACCACTCCCGACGAGTCATATCACGGCGTTGTTTACACAAGAGATTTCGGCAAGGCGGCATACATCACCAAGGCGCGTGTGCAGATGATGCGCGACCTCGGCATGACTCCCGCACCGATGAACGCATATATCATGAATCTTGGTACAGAAACGCTCGCACTCCGCATGGAGCGCCATAGCGACAACGCACTTAAGGTTGCGCAGATGCTTAAAAATCATCCCAAGGTTTCGTTTGTAAGCTATCCCATGCTTGAGGGCGACAGCGAATATCCGCTTGCAAAGAAATATCTTAAGGGCGCTTCGGGCGTTATCGCGTTTGGTCTTAAGGACGGACGAGAGGCGGCTACCAAGTTTATGGACTCTCTTAAGCTTGCTAAAATTGTTGTTCACGTTGCTGACGCGCGCACCTGCGTGCTTCATCCTGCGTCTACCACTCACCGCCAGCTCACCGACGAGCAGCTTCGTGATGCAGGCGTTCTCCCCGAGCTTGTGCGTCTTTCTGTTGGTATCGAAAACGTAGAAGATATCATCGACGACGTGGCACAGGCTTTGGCTAACGCGTAAATAAAATGCAAGAAACCTTTTTGAAAAAAGTTTCCCGGCACCTTACAATTAAAAGTTTTACGGGGTGTCGGACCGCTTTTTCAAAAGGGGTCTGACATAATATAAAAGAGGTACAAAATGCCTATCAAAATTCCAAACGCGCTCCCTGCGACAGAAACGCTTGAGAGCGAAAATATATTCGTCATCACCGAAACTCGCGCAATTACGCAGGACATAAGACCGCTTAAGCTTCTTATTTTAAATCTTATGCCCACAAAAATCACAACCGAAACGCAACTTGCGCGTTTGCTTGGCAATACGCCATTGCAGGTTGAAATGGAGCTTGTAAAGACCTCGCATATCCCGAAGAACACCTCCGAGGAGCATATGCTTGCGTTTTACAAGACCTTTGACGAGGTGCGCGATATGCGCTTTGACGGCATGGTTATCACGGGAGCTCCCGTTGAGCATATGCCGTTTGAAGAGGTTGAGTATTGGGACGAGCTTTGCGAGATAATGGAGTGGAGTAAAACCCACGTTACAAGCACGTTCCATATCTGTTGGGGTGCGCAGGCAGGGCTTTACTACCATTACGGTATAAACAAGGTGCCGCTTGATAAAAAAATGTTCGGCGTGTTTAAGCATAAGGTTGAGTACAAGCGTTCGATTTTGTTCCGTGGCTTTGACGATGAGTTTTTAGTTCCTCATTCCCGTCACACCACCGTGCTTCGCGAGGATATCGAAAAGGTTCCTGCGCTTCGTATACTTGCTTCATCCGAGGAGGCAGGCGTATACGCGGTTATCGCCGACCACGGTAAGCATATTTTTATCACCGGTCACTCCGAGTATGACGCGGACACTCTTAAAAAGGAGTATGTTCGCGACAAGACCGCAGGACTTCCTATTGAGGTTCCGGTAAACTACTTCCCGGATGACGATGATACCAAGGAGCCGCGCGTAACATGGCGT
This sequence comes from Eubacteriales bacterium, assembly GCA_045580835.1. Taxonomy (GTDB): domain Bacteria; phylum Bacillota; class Clostridia; order Oscillospirales; family CAG-272; genus UMGS902. The sequence goes on along the minus strand of JAZNOM010000038.1, from coordinate 30,330 downwards.
TCCTCGGCAAATCTGCTCTATTCAAACTGGCTTAACTACTTTGTATACCAGACCACACCGTACGACATTGACGAAATAGGTAAATAAAACAAAAACCGCCACATGGCGGTTTTTCGTTTGAGATGTCAGTCTTTAAAATGTATCGGCGAGTAGCCGTAGATGCTCTTGAACGTCTGCGAGAAATGTTTGATTGACGAAAAGCCGACTTTTTCTGCAACCTCGGTGACGGAAAGCCCCGATGTCTGCAACATTTCAAGCGCCTTTGACACTCGGCAGGTAAGCACGTATTGGTGAAGTGAAAGCCCCGTGTGCTTTTGTATAACGCGGTTTATATAATTAGGATGATAATTGAAATGCTTGCCGATTTCTTCGTTTGAAAGGTCGGACGAATAATTGTCCTGTATGTAGTTCATCACTTTTTCCGCAAGGCTTAACTTTTTCTGCTGGTTGCCGAAGGAAAGCTGCCTTAATATCAGAAAAAGCACCTTATGCATGAGCAACCCGCGTATTTGCATATTATACGGTTTGCAATCCAGATACTCGCTTGTAAGTTCGTCAAAGATTGGCTCAAGCAAGTACATGTTTTCAAGGTGAATAGGTTCGTTAAACTGCGGTGTATCCAAAAACTCAATATTCTCTATCGCATCGGTGTGATGCCACATGCTGTCATTTATCGTGGGCAGAGGAGGAAGATTATGCTCAAGCTTTGCGATATAGTCAAAATTCACCGACATGATTTTTGCATCGCCGCCGGTCTGATTGATGATAGAGTATTTTGTTGATGATGGATATAAAAACAGCGAACCGCGCACTGCGTTGTATGCGTGATTGTTCATTTTTACCTTTACAGAGCCTGAATAAACATATACAAGACGAATGTCACGGGCATGCACGTCGGTGGTTGAAAAATCCGACGGCAGAATTAAAGTTTTTGAATATCTGACATAGGGGTCAAGGTCACAAAAGTTTATTTTTTGCATATTCTCACCTCGCACGGATGATATAATACAACAAAATAAACTAAAAATCAATAGCAAAAACGACGAAAAAAGGGAGAAAATAAACTTTTTTTAGTATACTTTAAAAGATTTGTTTTTTGGAAAAAGCACGTCATGCGATATCTCTTTACAGTTTTTGCGTGATTTTTTACAAAACTTTTTGTATTCCAAAAGATTTTTTTGCGTGTTAGAATGAAATTGTAAAAACAAAAATATCAAATTGACAAGGAGACAGACCATGAGCAAGACTACGGTAACCGTAAAAACTCTTGTGATCCCCACGTATCAGGAAGCACCTGCTGAACAGCTTCCCATGTTCGCTGAGAACCGTGTTCATCAGCGTTTCACCGGCAACCCCTATCCTAACGCAGTTGTTATCAAGACTCCCGCAAAGGAAAAGCATGACCGTGAGTATGAAGCTATCGTAATCGAAAACGATTACATCGAGCTTACCATTCTTCCCGAAATCGGCGGCAAGATTTTCACAGCTTACGATAAGAAGAACAACTACGACTTCTTCTACCGTCAGCACGTTATCAAGCCCGCGCTTATCGGTCTTCTCGGCTCTTGGATTTCCGGCGGTATTGAGTTTAACTGGCCCTACCACCACAGAGCATCCACTTTTATGCCCGTTGACTATGAAATCGTGCAGGAAGATGACGGCGTAACCGTATGGCTCTCCGAGCATGACCCCGTTGACCGCATGAAGGGTATGGTTGGCGTATACCTCGGCAACGACCGCGCTATCTTTGAAACACGCGTAAAGGTTTCAAACCGTACTTCCATGCGCCGCTCTTTCCTCTGGTGGGAGAACACCGCAGTTCCGGTAAATCACTCCTACGAGATCTTCTTCCCCTCGGATGTTGACCATGTTCACTTCCACTATCGCCGTTCCAACACCACATATCCTATCGCAAAGGGACATTTCAACGGCTATACGTTTGACGAACCCGGCGTTGACATTTCCAAGCACTTCAACACCAAGTTCCCGACCTCTTACTTCTGCGCAGCTTCCGATTATGACTACTTCGGCGGCTACGACCAGGACAGAAAAGCAGGCGTAGTACATATCGGCGACCACCATGTTGTTACCGGTAAGAAGATGTTTACATGGGCATACAATCAGCTTTCCCGTTCTTGGGAGCGCGCGCTCACAGATACCGATGGTCCTTACGCTGAACTTATGGCAGGTTCTTATACCAATAACCAGCCCGACCTTACTTGGCTCGAGGCGTATGAAACCAAGTGCTTTAAGCAGTCCTGGTATCCTATCGCGGCACTCGGCGTTCCTTCATATGCAAACTATGACTGTGCTATCCGCGTAGAGAGCAATGTTCTCCGCGTTCAGCCCACTCTCACTATTAAAGATGCAAAGATCAAGCTCACTGCCGGCGGCAAGACCATTCTTGAAACCGTGGCAGATCTTGAAGCAGGCAAGGTAACAGTATTTGACCTTCCTGAGTTTGACTGCTCCGCTTATGAGATTTCTATCGGCGACATTCTCTACTATGAGCAGATAGTTCGCGTTCAGCAGCCTCTCCCCGAGCTTTTCCCCGAGGTTCCGTATCCTAACGAGCTTTCTACCGCTCACGACCTCTACGTTGCTGCACTCCACTTCTGGCAGTACCGCGATGCAAGCGCAAATCCCATGGAATACCTCGAGCGCGCAATTGCACTTGAACCGAACTTCGCACCTGCACTTCAGCTCCTCGGTGAGATGTACCTCCGCCGCCACGAGTTTGAAAAGGCTTACGAGCTTCTTGAAAGAGCACTCAAGGCTCTCACCGTTTACAACTTCCATCCCGAAAGCGGCAAGCTTAACTACTACCGCGGTCTTGCACTCGTAGGACTCGGCAGAGATAAGGAAGCTTATGACGCGTTCCGTAAGTCCGCATGGATGAAGGACACCCTTTCCGAGGCTATGACCAGAGCCGCTATGCTCGACTGCAAGAAGGGCGACTGGATTAATGCAAAGATGTGCGCTGACACCGCAGTTGAAAACGGCGCGCAGAATCTCACTGCAAGAGTTCTCGCGGCAGTAGCACGCTACAAGCTCGGCTACAAGGATTGCGCAGTTAAGATGCTTAACGATGAGCTTAAGCGCGACCCGCTCAACCACCTTGCAAGATACTTCCTCGTTGTTATGGGCGAAATGGATAAGGATACATTCTACAAGAAGATGTACTCCAACATGTCACAGACCTGTCTTGACCTTGCAACCGATATGATGGATGCAGGCTTTGACAAGGAAGCGAAGGAGCTTCTCACAGATGTTGCTAAATACTCCGATGACCTTTGCCCCGTAGTTGCATACCTTGCAGGCGTGCCCGAAAGAGCAAACGATAAGCACAAGGTATTCCCGTTCCGTCCTTTTGAAGCAAAGATTTATGAAGCAGAGGGAGCAAACTACCTCCTCGGCTGCTACCACTACGGCGACCGCCGTTATGCAGAGGCAGAAGCACTCTTTGCAAAGGGTGACGACTTTGCTTCCAAGCGCGGACTTGCACTTTGCGAGTACAGAAAGGGCAACTTTGACCGTGCGCTTGAACTTCTTGACGAGGCGCATGCACTTAAACCCGATATGGAAGAGATTGTATACGAAATCGCATATCTCTTAAACCACCTCGGCAAGGAGCCAAAGGCGGCTGCCGAAAAGATTAAGTCCATGGTTCCCGACCTTATGACCACCCGCGATGATATCGCTACCGAGTGGGCATGCGCGTACAATCGTGCAGGCATGTATGATGAAGCAATCAAACTCTTTGAGGGACACAACTATGTTCCTTGTGAGGGCGGCGAAACCGCACTTGCTCGTCAGTACATCAACGCATGGTACGGCAAGGGCATGGATGCAAAGAAGGCAGGCAATGACGAAGAAGCACTCAAGTGCTTCAAGACTTCGCAGGCGCTTCCCGAAAACCTCGGTGCAGGTATCTGGCACGAGTGCGTAAATACTCCCGCACAGTATCAGGAAGCTCTCCTTCTTGAAAAGTTCGGCAAGCGCGACGAGGCTATGAAGATTTACGAGCACATCAACTACCTCTACATCGACTACTTCTCACACATGAATCTTCCTCTCCTCCCCGTATATCAGGGTCTTGCAACTCTCCGTATGGGCGACGAAAAGAAGGCAAGAGAACAGCTTGAATGGGCAATTAACTACTGGGAAGGCGAAATGGCTCGTGAGGGCAGCGGTTACTTCAACACCACACCTTTCTTCATTCCTTTCATGGATGACCACAAGGCAATGAGAGTTAAGCACTATACTCCTATGATTGAAACCGCAAAGGCAATCCTCGCAGGCACAAGCGACTTGCTTAAGTAAATAATGTTAAAAAGGCACCCTTCGGGGTGCCTTTTTTGCGTGGTAGAGAAGAAAAATTAAATGTTATGCCTGTTGTCATTCTGAGCATAGCGAAGAATCTGCGAGCAAAGCGAGTCTTAGAAAAACCTTGCAAAGCAAGGTTTTCAGATCCATCACTGCGTTCAGGATGACAAATGTATCGGTTAGTCCAAGGTACGGGGTTCTGATATTATTCCGAGGATGTAATCTATTGATACATTATAAAATTTAGCCAAAATAATTAGCTTTTCTCCGCTGATATCGGATTTTCCGTTTTCTATTTTACTATATTGTTGTTGTGTGGTTTGGAGCATTTTTGCTATGGTTGCTTGACTTAAATCGCGGTCCTCTCTTAATTCTCGTATTCTATACATAAGATTCTCCTTTTTTGTATTAAATACATTGTACAATACATTTAAAAGTTGTATTGACTTTTACACCTAATAGGTGTAAAATGGTATTGAAATAAAATATGAATCGGAGAGCTCAAGATGGAAAGAGAATTGCAAAACCTTTTGCATAATATAGCATGGATTAGACGAGAAAAGGGACTTTCAAAAAAGAAAATGGCTAAAATTTTGGGAATAGGTATAAGAACGTTGAATAAAATTGAAAATGGCGAAGTGCCAAATAGACTTGGTGCCAACAGTATAATAAATATCTATCGTGCTTTCGGGATACCGCCGAAAGCTTTGTTCGAGCAACGGATTGGTATGGAGTAGAGGGCTCATAACCTTTAATTTACGATACATCTTTTTGTATCAGTTTTCATATTGATTTTTTAAAAGCAGGGGTATAAACTTGTGTTAGATAACAATGTTTCAGGAGGAAACCGAAATGATTAGTACAAGAAAACTCGACTTTGATTTCAAAGGCAAAACTGCTATAGTAACTGGTGCCGCAAGCGGCATGGGTAAGCTTACAAGCGAGCGATTTGCAGAGTGCGGCGCAAACGTTGTGCTCACCGACGTAAATCCCGAGACTGTTGAAGCGGCGGCTGCTGAAATCCGTGCAAACGGCGGCAGCGCAATCGGTGTAGTGGTAGACGTTCGCGACTTTGAGCAGATTGAAGCGGCAAAGAACAAGACTATCGAAACCTTTGGTTCTATCGACATTCTCGTCAACTGTGCAGGCGGCGCATCCGTGCGTGTAAACAAGGTGAAAGAGCCTTTCAAGGATTTTCCGCTTTGGGCGCTCGATTGGGGCATTGACGTTAACCTCAAGGGCCCGCTTTATTTTACCAGAAGTGTTATCGGTCAGATGATTGAGCAAAAGAGCGGCGTAATTATCTACCTCGGCTCGATTGCAGGTGCAGAGGGCGGCAGCGGTTCTTCCTGCGACTACTCAACTGCTAAAGCAGGTCTTATGTACGGTACTACAAAATCCATTGCGCAGTACGGCGCGCCTTACGGTATCCGTTGCAACTGCGTATCTCCCGGACCTGTTCTTACAAGAGAAGCAATGGGCAAAATGAGCACACTTTTAAACCGTGCGGCAGAGCCTATTGAAATTGTAAATCTCATTACGTATCTCTGCTCGGACGAAGCTGCGTTTATCACCGGTTCAAACTACATGATTGACGGCGGACGCGTTTGCATGCCCAAGCGTTCTTATGCGGATATGCAGAAATAAAATCAAGCGAGGTGCCTTTGACACCTCGCTTTCGTGTATAAAGTTTAGGCGTTGGCAAACAAAAGTATAAATTTTACATGAGAAATTTTCACCAAATTCATGTTGAAAAAAGCGCAATAATTGTGTATAATACTTAATAAGGAAATTTTTAATATTTGAAAGGATAAAAATATGAAAAAGATACTTTCAATCGTTCTTGCTGCGATGACACTTTGTGCATGCTTCGTTTCTTGCGGCGACACCGAGGTTACAACCGCTCCTGTGGGCAGTGTTACCGGTGAGGTAGAGGGTCCTTCGGGGCTTCCTACTCCTGAAGAGGTTGCGGCACTTGGATATGCAGGTGACTTTAATATGCTTCTCAGTGGTAACTATGTCTGCAATGACTTTGACTCCAAGGGATTTGAAGACCTCCCTGAGCCTACCTTGGTGCAGACTGCTATCTATGAGCGTAACGAGGCTCTCAAGTCTGATTACGGTATCAACGTTACTGTCGAAGACACGATGAAGTTTGGTTCTACTAATGGCTCAGGTACCGGCTTCCAGAAGCTTTATACCGAGTACATGTCGGGTACAAGCGTTTACGATGCGGCAGCTATCGGTACATATGACGTTGCAACTCTTGCATACAGCGGTCTCCTTTGGGACTTTAACAAGCTTCCTCATATTCAGCTTCAGAATGACTATTGGGACCAGAAGGCAAATTCCGACCTTGCCGTTATGGGCAAGCTTTACTTCACCTCCGGCGACATCGGTATTGTAAATAACAAGGTTACACACGCTATACTCTTTAACAAGGATATGGTTGAAGAGTACGGTATGGAAGACCCTTACGCTCTCGTTAAGAGCAACAACTGGACTTGGGAAAAGCTTACCGAGCTTGTTAAGCAGGTTGGCGAGGACAAGGACCAGAACGGCGTTTACGATGCAAATGACCTTTACGGCCTTATGACCTGGAAAGACCCCTCCGTTGCTATTCTTTCAAGCTCCGGCGAGAAGATTGCAGGTGTTAACGATAAGGGCGAAATTGAGTACACTCTTATGAGTGAGCGCGTTGTTGACCTGTACGACCAGTACTCCGATCTCGTTTACGATCAGGCACATGTTTTTAACTATCAGTATGACAATGTTACCGGTGCGCAGGCACCCCAGAACACATGGGATACCAACCGTAACAATATCTTTAACGACAGCCGCGCACTGTTCTATCTCAACACTGTTGCTACCATTGAAAAGCACCGTGACAGTGACGTAGAGTTCGGCGTGCTTCCTTATCCGAAGCTTACCACAACTCAGGAAGAATTTGGCCACGGCGTATCTCCTTACCATAGCCAGTTTATCTGCGTGCCGCTTATGTCCAAGAATGCTACTCGTAGCGGTCTTGTGCTTGAGTATCTCGCAATTAAGGGTCAGGAAATTCTTCGCCCTGCATACTACGACATCACTCTTGAGGGTAAGAGCGTTCGTGACGCAGCAAGTGCAGAAATGCTTGACATTATCTTCTCCACCCGCGTGTTTGACCTTGGTGCATACTACAATGTAGGTAAAGTTAAGGACAATGTTGGTAACATGACCATCACACGCCAGACGATTACAAACATTGATGCGCAGTACAGCGTAGCGGCTGAAGAAATGGTTAATACACTTAACGAAGCTTTCGCAAAACTTCAGTACTAATTTAAGTTAAAAAAGCACGGCATTGCCGTGCTTTTTTTATTGTAAAAACTGTAAAAAATGTGCAATATGTTCAAAATTATTGCATTTGATATCGTAACATGTTATAATATAGTGATATATTGTATTAAAATGGGAGGAAAAGCGATGTTTGTAAGAGTGTACACGGCAGCACTGCTTGGAATAGATGGCTTTGAAGTCACTGTTGAATGTAGTGCGCTTAAAAAGCTGCCGGCGCTCGAAATCATCGGACTTGCCGACACTGCGGTTAAAGAAGCGCGTGAGCGCATCCGCGCCGCGACTACAAACAGCGGCATAAGATTTCCTTCTCTTGAAATGATTGTTAATCTTGCACCTGCCAATCGCAAAAAAGAAGGTTCTGCATTTGACGTTGCAATGGTTATAAGTGTGCTTGCCTGCGGAGGAACTGTGCCGCCCGAAGGGCTCGAGGAGAAATCGTTTATCGGAGAGCTTTCTCTTTCCGGCGATGTAAGAGGAGTTGACGGCGTGCTTTGCATGTGCCTTGCAGCCAAGGCGCACGGGCGTAAAGAGATTTTCGTTCCCGCGGCAAACGCAAAAGAAGCAAGCGCAGTGCCCGATGTTAAGATTTATCCCGTAAAAACGCTTTTGCAGCTTGTAAAGCATTTGCGCGGTGAAGAGCTTATTGAACCCGTAACATTTGACCATGGCATATTTGAGCGTGGTAGAGAGCATTTTCCGTTTGATTTTGCCGAGGTAAAGGGGCAGGCACATGCAAAACGTGCGCTTGAAATCGCTGCAGCAGGCGGACACAACGTTTTGCTTATCGGCCCTCCCGGCACGGGCAAATCCATGCTAGCAAAGCGTTTTCCTTCGATTTTACCCGAACTTGATTTTTCCGAGGCTATCGAAACCACAAAAATACACTCGATTGCGGGCATGCTTCGTGAGGACACGCCGCTTGTTGTCAACCGTCCTTTCCGCTCACCGCACCATACGATGAGCGCGGCGAGCCTTGTCGGCGGCGGTGCAAATCCAAAGCCCGGCGAGATTTCTCTTGCTCATAACGGAGTGCTTTTTCTCGACGAGCTTCCCGAGTATGCAAAAAGCGTTATGGAAACGTTGCGTCAACCGCTTGAGGACGGCAAGGTGACAATTACGCGTGCTGCTGCAAAGGTTACATATCCGTCAAACTTTACGCTTGTTGCGGCAATGAACCCGTGTAGGTGCGGATATTTCTCGCATCCTACAAAACCTTGCACCTGCAAGGCAGGAGATATGAAAAAGTATCTTTCAAAAATCAGCGGCCCGTTACTTGACCGAATAGATATACAGATTGAAGTAGGCCCCGTGGATTTTGACGCGCTTCGCGAAAGCAGTGTGGCGGCTGAAAGCTCCGAGACCATCCGCGCAAGGGTAAACGCGGCGCGCAGCTACGCAAAGAAAAGATGTGAGGACGGCGGCACTGCGCCAAAGCAAAATTCGGACATGACTACTCGAGATATTGAGAAATACTGCGTGCTTACAGATGACGCATCAAAGCTTTTAAAAGCCGCTTTTGACGCACTTGGTATGTCTGCGAGAGGGTATGATAAGGTTTTGCGTTTGTCGCGCACGATAGCCGACCTTGATGCAAGTGAGTTGATTGAGGCACGCCATATTTCGGAGGCAATTAAGCTTCGTTCGCTCGATAAAAAATACTTTAATCAGTAAAAATTTTTTTAAAAAACACTTGCTTTTCTCTGGTTTTGTTGAAACTAGACAAAATCGAGTTTTCCACATTTTCCACTTAATTTTAGGTTGAAAATGTGGAAAAGTATGAATATTTCCCGTCGAAAATGAATATTTCCCATGAAATCAAGGGGTTTTGGTATTCGTTTATTCACATTTTCCCACATTTTAATGTGGAAAACTTTTGTCAAGACCTTTTTCGTTTTTTCACCATTTTCTACGCCTTGCTCAAAACGTAAAAAAGGCGACATCAATTTTGTGCAAATTATAGGGAGCTATATAGTGGATAGCAAAAAATATACAGTTTTAGATAGAATAAACGGCAATGCCGACCTGCGCGATCTGCCACACGAGGAGATTTTGCAGCTTTGCAGCGATATGCGCGAGTTTTTGGTTGACAATGTCACAAAGACGGGCGGGCACCTCGCCGCAAATCTCGGCGTTGTAGAGCTTACCGTGGCAATTCACCGCGTATTTGACCTGCCGCGTGACCGCGTTATCTTTGATGTCGGTCATCAGAGTTATGTACATAAGATAATCAGCGACCGAAAGGATAGATTTAACACTCTTCGCAAACCCGGCGGAATATCGGGTTTTGAAAAACTTGGTGAAAGTGAGTTTGACTCGTTTGGTACGGGACACGCATCTACATCCGTTTCAGCCGCGCTAGGCTATGCAGAGGCGGACAGAATCGCCGGTCGCGAAAATTATACCGTTGCGGTTGTTGGCGACGGTGCTTTTACCGGCGGTATGATACATGAGGCACTCAACAATTGCGATAAAGATTTGCGGCTTGTTATAATTCTCAATGAAAATGAGATGTCCATTTCCCGTAATACGGGCGCACTTGCAAAGCAGATTGCAAAAACCCGTTCTTCAAAGGGATATTTCAAATTCAAGCGTGGCACCTCAAATTTTCTTCCCAAGATTCCGCTTATCGGTAAGCCGCTTTTAAACGGAATGCGACGCCTAAAGAGAGCTGCAAAGCATGCACTCTACGGAGTAAGCTACTTTGAGGGACTGGGACTTAAATACCTTGGTCCTATCGACGGCAACAATTACGAAGCGGTTGAGCATCTTTTGACCGAGGCGAAACGCCGCCAGACCAGCGTTATTTTGCATGTGCGCACCAAAAAGGGCATGGGATATGCCCCCGCCGAGGAGAATCCGAGCGCATATCATTATTACGGTTCGGATTACAGCGGTAATTTTTCCGAGCATTTTGGCAACACCCTTGTTTCTCTAGCAGAAAAAGACGATAAAATTTGTGCTATCACCGCCGCCATGCAGGACGGTGTGGGACTTTCTGCTTTTGCAGAAAAATTCCCCGATAGATTTTTTGATGTGGGCATCGCCGAGGAGCATGCAATTACGTTTGCGGCAGGGCTTGCCGCCGCAGGCATGAAGCCTTATGCGGCGATATACTCCACCTTTTTGCAGCGCAGCTATGACAGTATCATTCACGACGTGGCACTTCAAAAGCTGCCCGTGCGCATGATAATCGACCGCGCTTCTCTTGCGGAGGGCGACGGCCCCACGCATCACGGTATAATGGACGTTTCATTTATCAGTGCAATACCTAATATTTGTCTTTTTGCGCCTGCTACTACCGCGTCGCTTGACCGTTTTCTTGCAGCAAGTGCTTCAAGCGAGCTACCGATGGCAATTCGCTATCCGAACATGAAGGATAACGAAAAGATAAAGGAAGTATTTTTCAAAGACGGCGATACAGACACTGTTGCGCATCGAGATTTCGAAGATAAAGACAAAAACCGCGCAGTAATTATCACCTATGGCAGAATTGTTACCGAGGCGATGGTTGCCGCGGACAAGCTTCGCGCGCAGGGCATAGACTGCGGCATAATTCTGCTTGAAACGCTCAAGCCGTATTCGATTGGTGCCGACAGAATTGCAAAATGGCTGCCAAGCGGTCCTTGTGCGGTTGTTTTCCTTGAGGAAGGCATCAAAAACGGCGGTGCAGGAATGATTACCTTTGACACACTTAACGCTCGCCACTCAAAGCTCATGCAGAATAAGAATACACAGATTATGGCTATAGACGACTCGTTCGCGATACGCACGCAGGAGGAATCTATATTCCGCACCGCGAAAATCAGCGCAAACGATGTTTTGCGCAATGTAGTTCATCTTATAGCAACCTTACCTAAAGAAAAAACTCCCATCGAAGAATAATCGTAAAGGAGAATGCACTCATGCATAAATTACGAAACCGAACCTATTTGCTGATGCTGATAGATGTATTGGCATTTGAAGGAGTGTTCTGGGCATCGGTACTTGCCGCAAATACCTCTTCCTCAAGCGTAGACCGCTCGTTTGGCGGCTATTTGCTTGCATCTTTTGTATTACTTGCGGCGATGTTTGCAATGCGCTTTTGCCTCAGCGTTTACAATAATGTATGGCGATATGCAAATTCGCAGGCGTATCTTTTGATGGTTATTGCTGATACTGCTGGCGGTGCTGTCGGAACGGTGATTTGCTACTATATTCCCGCATTGTATCTCGGTATATGGCAGTCTATAGCGGTTATAGCAGCGTTTTCACTCGTAACACTTTCGCTTCGCTTTTTGTATCAGCAGAGATACCGACACCTTAATACAACGCTTGAAACAATTCACAAGATTGGCGTTGCCATCGTTGGCGCGGGAAACACCGGTGCAAGACTTGCAGAGGATCTGCTTTATACCGCAAAGTCACGCTACAAGCCGATTTGCTTTATTGATGTCAGCAAAGAAAAAATAGGCAGCAAGGTTTGCGGCGTTCCCGTTCTCCCCGAGGACGATGAAATTGTAAGCAAGCTTAAAACCATGCCCGTTCAGGAGATTATCATTGCTTTGCCGGGGCTTGATAACGCGGCGACAATGCGTTTGCTTGATATCTACCATGAAACGGGATGTCCGATTAAGATTTACGATTTTCCGTTTAAGGAAAGCTCTGCAGAGCAGGACACCACTGAAAAGCGTCAGCTTCGAGATGTGCGCATCGAGGACCTTTTGTTTCGTGATTCGCTTAAAATCGTGTCCTCCCAGACTGATGAATACTACAAGGACAAGGTTATCTTGGTTACGGGCGGCGGCGGCTCTATCGGCAGTGAGCTTTGCCGTCAAATAGCAAAGCGTTCGCCAAAGAAACTGATTATATTTGATATTTACGAGAATAACGCGTATGATATTGAGCAGGAGCTTCGCCGCAAGTACGGCGAGGACCTTGACCTTGCTATTGAGATTGGCTCTGTTCGTGATACTAAACGACTTGATAGTCTGTTTGCTCATTATCGTCCGCAGATAGTATTCCATGCTGCTGCGCACAAGCATGTTCCTCTTATGGAGCATAGCGGTTGCGAGGCGGTAAAGAATAATGTGCTAGGTACATACAAGACCGCAAATGCGGCAGAAAAATACGGCGTTGAGAAGTTTATTCTCATCTCCACCGATAAGGCGGTCAACCCCACAAATATAATGGGTGCAACCAAACGTATGTGTGAAATGGTTATTCAGTGCCGCACTGATTCGGCAACGTCATTTGCGGCGGTGCGCTTTGGCAACGTGCTTGGCTCAAACGGTTCTGTAATTCCGCTTTTCCGTCGCCAGATAGAGGCAGGCGGTCCTATCACAGTTACGGATAAGCGCATAATTCGCTATTTTATGACTATTCCCGAGGCAAGCCAGCTTGTTATGCAGGCAGGCGCCATGGCAAAAAGTGGCGAGCTTTTTGTGCTTGACATGGGTAAACCCGTTAAGATTCTGGAGCTTGCCGAAAATATGATAAGACTTTCGGGACTTAAACCGTATCAGGATATTGATATCGTGGAAATAGGGCTTCGCCCCGGCGAAAAGTTATATGAGGAGCTGCTTATCAAGACAGAGGAGCTTACAAAGACCGCAAACAATCTTATCTTTGTTGAGCATGATACTCCCAAAAACCGCGCAGAAATGGAGCAGATTATTGAAAGACTCCGCGATATCTGCAAAAATTATGACCCCATTGATTCTGAGGAGATAAAGAAGGTGCTGCACGAAATCGTGCCCACGTATCATAATCCCGAAGAAGTAAACAAAACTGCGGAACAAACGCAGGAAATGCAGTTAAGTAAATAACAAAAAGCATTAAGTACCAAACGGTACTTAATGCTTTTTTAATTTAACGCTTCTTTTTTACTGCAAATACCACAACGCCGATTATTGCCGCTAAAGAAATTGCAACAATTGCGGCTGCCGTAACAATAACCGAGGCGGATGATGAGTCTTTGCTTTCGTCCTCATCGTCATCTTCGTCAGCGTCATCGTTGCCTTTAGCATCAGGCTCGTCGTCTGACTCTTCGGGTGTTGCCTTATCGGTTTGCACTGCGGTAGTCTGCTCGTCTGCATCTTCAATTTCGGGAAGCTCAAGCGCAACTGCAGGCACTTCGTGGAGCAACAAGAACAAGCGGTACAAAATGAGTGCCGCTTCTCCGCGTGTTACGTTGCCAAGCGGGTCTAGTGTGCCGCCGAGGTCGACAAGACCTTCGCGAACTGCGAGCGCAACCTGCTGTTTTGCCCAGTCGCTGACCTCGTCACCGTCCTCAAATGCATTAAGATAGCTATTGGGATTTGTCGGCAGTGTATATCCCTTGTAATTAATAAGAGTACGCGCCGCAAGCGCCAGCATTTGCTCTGTCGTGATTTCTCTGTCGCCGTGGAACATGCCGTCATCATAGCCCACGATTATGTTGCTTGCCGCGGCGGAGGCTACGTATGAATAGTATGGACTCTCTGCGGGAACATCGGGGAAACTCAACGTAAGAGAGCGGTCAAGGGCAAAGAACATACCGACAAGTGCCTTTGAAAAATGGTAACGGGTAAGTGCGTTTTCAGGCAGGAACTCTCCGTTTTCTGCACTCATGTATTCCTTGGAGGCAAGGAACGAAATCGCAGATTTCGTTTCATCGTCAAGCTCGTCAATGTCGGTTATCTCGACGTTGTTTTCAAGCACTTCATATCTGCCGGAATAACTTGCATCAAATGAGATTATGCCTGAAGCGGAGTCAAACTGACCGCCCCAGTTATCGCTGCCGCCGCCGTATGAAACCATAATGGTGCTGGTAGCGCTTTGCGCAGGAAGACCTACGGTAACAGGATGCTCGATTTTTTCAATAACCGCGCCTGCTGCATCTAAAAAGTTTATTATATATACGCCGCTCTCACTCTTTGAAAGCTGTATGGTTACGGTGCCGAACAGTTCAATGAGCTTTAAGAGATTGCTTTCGCTTATCTGCACGTAGTGTTTAGCATCGCCGAGGAGTATTTGCAGCGTACAGCCGCTCATGCTTTCCAAAACCGATTTGTCAAGCGTAATCTGGCAGGGGGCGTTATTGTCGATATCGTTCCACAGAATACGGATTATGATAGTTAAGGATTTGTTAAGCATTACATCGCGTTCTGAAAGCAGGGCTTCTATTTCCTGCTTTGTTTTAATTGCTTGATTTGCAAGCTTTTCTATCTCATTTGCCGGCACGGTAAGGCGATTGTTCTTTCCGGATACGGCTTTTGAGCAGGAGGAGGAAATTGCACTTTCAATATATGAGGAAAGCACGCCCTTGCCCGCATCATTTGGGGTGATGCCGTCCATATTGTCCAGACTGTCGCGAATATAATCAACAATGTCGCTTGTATTTGAGCCGCTGATATTGCCGTAATCAAGCGTTATGTTGGGCTTTGATATTATGCCGCTGACAATGGAATTCAGTGTCGTTTCGTTTGCGGGAGAATCGTGTGTTTCGCTCACGTTCCACTGTATTTTGCCGTCTTTTCTGCCTCCGATAACGACTGCGCCTTTTTCTTCACCGTTTACGGTGATAAGTACATAGTAAACGCCGTCGGAAAGCTTGTAGATATCGGTTATCTCGCCGCCAACCGCTTTCGCTACGGCTTCGGCAATGCCCTTTACTATTTCTGCTTCATTTTTTTCGGTGATAAGCGGATAACTGTAGCGCGAATATGTATCTGCGTATGTCAAAAGCGCGTTTGAAGCATCATTGCTATTGTCAAATCCTATAAGATTATAGAAAACTCCGAAATGATTCAGCTCACTTATACTGTTGTTCCACTCGTTAAGCCAAGCGTTTCTTTCATCAGCGGAGGAAAACAGTTTGGGCTCGCCGTTTACATAGTCAATGTAGAAGTAATCATTATCGCGCAGCCAGCCGGCATTAAGCAACTCAGAAACAGGAGCCATGCCGCTGCTAAACAAATCGGGCTTGTCGCCGTATGCATTCTGACCGTCATAGGAGTACGCGCGATAGCGTTCATAGCTTGCTAAAGGCTCAATAGTGGCGTTTTGTATTTTGTATAGAGTCGTGCCGAAATAGTAGGAGTCTCCGGTGCCGCCATAGTCGTATTCGATAAGCACCGGCTCGCCTTTGTAATATCCAAAGCTGTATGAAGTGTATATCTGTCCTCCAAGGTCAAATTCTACCGCAGCATTTCCGTCCCAAGTGAAAAGATGGTACCATACACCGCTTTGAATATCAGGATTATAGTCCGCGATAAGCAAAAGCGGCATGCCGTCATTTGCATGGTCTATAAGCAATACTTCACGCTTTTTGTCAAAGGCACCTCTTGGGAAGGTGTTTATCACATCGGCATATGCCTTTGCCATTTCATCGGTCATTTTGCAGTTTTGGCGGGTGCCGAGGTAGGGGATGTTGCCAAGCCTGATGTGTTGCGGAAGCTTGATGTCAAGTGAGGACAATAACTCGATTGCACTGTCGGAGGAATAAGAATTCGAGAGTGTGACATAGCAATCTGCAAGTCTGTTTTCAAACGGCTGAAGAGTTATGCCGAGCCTTTTTGCCCATATCGAAAGCTTTATCTCGTATTCCGCAGCAAAGCCGCCGAGGAGATGACCTGCTTCTGCAATATATGCTTGCTCGTCTTCTGTAAAGTCGTCGCCCGCGGTGATAAATTCGCCGTCACGCCAGCAGTAAATAGTATCGCTGTAGTATCCGTTGCCATAGATAAAGTATGGGGTATTTCCGTCATTATATGCTACAAAATCCTGCGTCAAATATATGCCTGCGGAGCTTGTGAAAATTTCCGATGCGGTATTGCCCGTGCAAGTGTAAATTTTAGTGCAAAGGGATGATTCCTCATAGCTTTCAAAACTAACGGGAGGAATAGCATAGATTACGACCATTTCTTTTTCACCGTCACCGGCAAGGTCTACGAAACGCGCGTCAACAAAGCCAACCGAGTTTTCAAACTGACCGGCAGCGTTAAATACACCGTAGGTGTCTACAATACCCTGCAATACCTGTCGGTAAGCGTTTCTTTGCTCGCCGCTCACGGTTAGTTCATCTATACTGTCGGCGGCACTTACAAAAAGTGATGTGCAAAGCATCATTAAAACTGCCAATACTGTAACTAATACTTTGTAAAAATGCTTCATATGATACTCCTTGTATGTTATAAAACTGTTTTTTCTTTTACCGAAACCTCGCCGCTTGCGAGGCTTTCTTTTTTGCCGTCACGCAGGGTTATAAGCGAAAAATCGCGGTCTATACCGCATACCTTTGCGCTGTACAGTTCTTCACCTGCACGAATCACCGAAACGGTTTTGCCGCATAGCATATCGCGCGCAACATAGTCGTCAAAATGCGGCTTTTCTTCAAGGTTTTTGTAATAGCCGAAAAACGTGTTGATAATATCACGGCAAAACACGTCTTTGTCAAAGTTTGCATTTTCAAATACTGCGCCTGCGATGCTTTCAAGGTCACCGAAACCGCCTTTGGGCGGTGCAAGGTTTACGCCGATGCCAAGCACCGCGTATTCAAGAGTATTGCCTGCAATTTGCCCCTCGGTGAGTATGCCGCAAACCTTTTTGCCGCGCATATAAACATCGTTTACCCACTTGATTTGGCAGGGCTGCTTTGTGTGCTTTTCAATGGTTTTAGCAACTGCAGATGCCGCAGCAGTTGTGATAAGCAGAGAGCTTTCCGCCGAAAAAGCAGGGCGGAGAATTATGCTCATGTAAAGCCCCGTGCCATGCGGTGACATAAAGCTTCTGCCCATTCTACCTCTGCCTGCACTCTGGTGGTTTGCAATTACAACCGTACCTTCGGAGGCACCGCTTTTGGCAAGAGTTTTTGCGATATCGTTGGTTGATGTAACCGTGTCAAAATATTTTATATCCATAGTTTAAACTTTCTTACCGTCAGCACGGCAAGTGCGATTTTTATTAAGTCAAACGGCAAATACGGAAGTACGCACGCGGAAAGTGCCGCCGTAAAGCTTGCGCTATGCAGCATGCAAAACCAAGCACTGCCAAAAATGTAGCAAACTGCAAGTCCAAGACCCATTGCAATCGGCAGCGGAAATGCTTTTTTTATCAGTATTCCGCAAATGAGGGTTGTCGGGATAAAACCTAAAATAAAACCGCCGTTTACAGTGGCAAATATACCGACACCGCCGACAAAGCCGCTGAATACAGGCAGTCCCACGGTGCCAAGCAGAACGTATGTGATAACGGTTGCTACGGCGCATTTTGTGCCAAGCAGACCGACAGTGCAAAATACCGCAAAGGTCTGCATGGTGAAAGAAACGGCGGCGGGTATTGCTATCCATGCAGAAATCGCAATAACCGCCGCAAATAGTGCAATGTAGCAAAGTTCACGAGTTGTAAAAAGTTTTTTAGTCATTATGTAATACGTGGGCGTTCTTTCTTTTTAAGAAAGAACCAAAGAAAAACTGAAAAATATTTAATGTGAATCCGCGGCTTTAGATAATAATTCTTTACCAAAAAGGTTTGGAGAGTATGAGAACCTTTCCTTAAAAGGTTCTCATATTTTTACTATTCTAATGTGTTTTCTTCTTAAGCGGCTCTTTTGTGCCGTCGGGGCGCTGAATCACGGTGTTTGACATGATTCCGCCGAAAGACGCGCGAAATTCTGCGATATACTCTGCGCGAAGCGCGGCTTGTTCAGCCTTTTCCTCTTCGGTGAGCGGAGTCTCCTTTGACTTTCGTGCAAGGAAGTTTATGCGGTCAAGCTTTTCTTTTTCCATCAGCCTTTAAGTTCCTTTACAAATTCTTCAATGCGGTCGAGCGCCACGGTGAGGTGCTCGATAGAATACGCGTAAGAAATACGCGCAAAGCCCTCACTGCCCTCGCCAAATGCATCACCAGGGACAATCGCAACGCGCTTTTCGTCAAGCAGCTTCTGGCAGAATTCCTCGCTTGATATACCAAAGCCGTCAATACGCGGGAATACATAGAACGCGCCCTCCGGCTCAAAGCATTCAAGCCCCATTTCGTTAAGGCGCTTAACCACATATGTGCGGCGGCGGTTGTACTGCTCGGTCATGTATTTTACGTCTTCATCGCCGTTTGTGATAGCCTCAACGCCTGCAAACTGCGACGCGGTGGAGGCGCACATGATGCCGTACTGATGAAGCTTCAAAATTTGCTCCATAATCTCGTGCGGTGCGCAGACATATCCAAGTCGCCAGCCGGTCATTGCGTATGCCTTTGAAAAGCCGTTAACAACAACGCATCTCTCGCGCATATTCGGCAGTGATGCGATAGAAACATGGTTTCTTCCGTATGTAAGTTCGCTGTAAATCTCGTCGGAAAGCACAAAAATGTCATTTTTGATGAGAATAGGACAAATAGCTTCAAGGTCTTCCTTTGTCATTATCGCGCCCGTGGGATTGTTGGGGTAGGAGAGCACGATTGCCTTGGTTTTCTCTGTGATAAGCGGGCGGAGCTTTTCTGCGGTCACCTTGAATTTATCGTCAACCGAGGTGTAAAGCGGTACCGCCTTTGCGCCCATGATTTCAATAAGCGGCGAATAGCAAACAAAGCATGGCTCGGGTACGATGACTTCGTCGCCGGGGTTTAAAATAGCGCGGAATGTCATGTCAATGGCTTCGCTGCCGCCAACGGTTACGATAATTTCGCCGTTTGCATCGTATGAGAGGTCATAGCGGCGGCGCAGGAAGTTTGAAATTCCCTCGCGAAGCTCGATAAGACCGCTGTTTGAAGTGTAATAGGTTTTGTTTTTGGTTATCGACTCAACTGCCGCATTTGAAATGTGGTATGGAGTCGGAAAGTCGGGTTGCCCGACAGTAAGTGAGATAACGTCCTTCATGGTGCTGAGCATGTCAAAGAATTTTCTTATTCCCGACGGCTTTATGTCTTGCACTTTATCGGACAAAAATTTTGAATAATCCATCAGTTGCAGTTGCCTCTTTCGTCAAAG
The DNA here is from genome assembly GCA_045580835.1 of Eubacteriales bacterium. GTDB lineage: Bacteria > Bacillota > Clostridia > Oscillospirales > CAG-272 > UMGS902. The sequence goes on along the minus strand of JAZNOM010000038.1, from coordinate 10,724 downwards.
TTTGCAGGGCCGTAGATAACGCCCTTATCCTTGTACTTGCGGAGTACAAAGTGAGTTGCTGTGGACTGCACCGCTTCAAGCGGAGCAAGGCGCTGTGCAACGAAAAGCGCCACCTCGCGAATGGTTTTGCCCTCAAGGATTACGCAAAGGTCGTACGAGCCTGACATAAGGTAAACGCTCTGCACCTCGGGATAGTTGTAGATGCGTTCTGCAATCGCGTCAAAACCGCGGTTGTATTGGGGTGTAACCTTAAGCTCGATAAGCGCGGTTGCGTATTCGCGGTCGGTCTTATCCCAGTCTACAATCGCCTTGTAGCCAAGTATTACACCGCTTTTTTCGTATTCGTCGATAATCTTTTTGATGTCGCCTTCTTCTTTTTCAAGCATCATTGCAATCTGTTTTGTGCTGAGTCGTCCGTCGCCCTCAAGCATTTCGAGAAGTTTTCTATCCATTGTTATTTATTCCTTTCTATCGTGTCGGAAATTTTTTCAAACGAAAGCCCATATTTGTCGGCGATGTCCTTTGCATAGGATTTGCCGTCAGGTTTCGTGCGTAAAATCTTAAATGAGCGAGTGCCGTCATCGGCTATTTTTGCCACGAGCGTGTCAATTTTTGCACCGCCGAATGAGCTTGCATCAGTGTTTAACTCATCAACTCTCGCCGCAAGTGTATGCAGGTGGGTTGAAAAGATTGTGCGGCAACCGACCTTGGAAAAGCCAAGCAGGATTTCAGCCGCGATGTATGAAGCCTCATACGCGCCCGTTGAGGATAGCGACTCGTCGAGCAGAACTATTGAGGATGAGTCGCAAAGCTCAAAAATTTCATTGAGCCGCGCACATTCCTCACCGAGACGGCCTTTGTCAACGGTGTCGCCACTTTCTGTAGGGAAGTGGGTAAAGATTCCGCTTGCAGGGCTGAAGCTAAAAGCACGTGCAGGCACAAGCATGCCAAGCTGGCAGAACGCCGCCGCAAGTCCTACCGCACAGGTGATAACGCTTTTACCGCCGCGGTTAGGGCCGGTCAGCACGTAAATCATGCCGTTTTTATCAAAAGTGAAATCGTTTTCAACGCTTTTTTCTTCAATCGCGAGAGCGACCGCAGGATTGTAAATGCCGTCGGCTTTAAATGCGTTTTCACTCGCATTGCAAAGCGTGGGCTTGCAAAGCGGAAGTCCTTTTTGGGCTAGTCTGCTCATAAGTGATGTGGCGCAGATAGCAAACTCGATTTCCGGCATTACTTCAATTAGAAAGTTTGTATTGTCAAGCACGTATTCCTGCACGATTTTGCGCCACTGACGCACCGAACTCTTGAAAACGTTGTTTACCGCCGAGTTTATAGCAAGACTCATTGCGGTTTTCTGGTTGTCGTTTTGATTCTTTGAGAAAGGTGTGAGCGGAGCGATAAGGGTGTACTCGTCACTCTTAAAGCTCATGCGAAGAATTTTGTCAAGCGTGTCGCCCGACTTAAAAGGCTTTGCATTTATCGAAAGTACGCCGCATTTGTCCGCCTGAAGCGTTGCGTCAAGGTTGATACCGACGGTGATGCTCTTGATGTCGCGCACACGGTTTGTGAGCTCGGCGAGCTTTTCGTTAAGCTCGGTATAGTATTCGCTTTCGGAAATCTCTTTTATGTAGTCGCAAAGAGAGATAAGCGATTTGCTTTTCAGTTTTTCTTTTATAGGCAGCAGTCCGTCTCGCAAAATCTCAACGGAGGAGATATAAAGCTCTATTTCGGAGAGGGACAAGAGATATTCGTCAGTGGTGCGCTCGCTTGCGCTTGCAAGGCGGCGAAGTTCACTTATATCGGAGAGAATGGGAAGCACCTTTACAAAGGTTTCGCCAACTTCCTTCACATTTAGCATATCGCCAAAGATTTCCGCGCGGTACGCGATAACCTCGGCATCCGAGGTAAAATATTCACACAGAGAGCTGTTTTTGAGTTTTATAAGTTCCAATAGCCCAAGGCTTTCCACTGTTTCCGCCGATACCAAGGGGCGGTTTTCAGCCGCCGCGTGAGCGCGGCGCGCCTCATCCGAGGGGTAAAGCAGGCTAAAACTAAAATTTTCCATCTCGCTCTCCTTTCTATAGGATTATATACATAATCAGTATAACAATTTTTTTAATATTTTGCAATAAATATTTGCAATTATAATGATTATATAGTATAATAAAAATCCACATGTGAGAGAAACGAGGGTGTTCTTTCTTAAAAAGAAAGAACCAAAGAAATATTAACAAAAAGGTTCTGACATATTATTTTAAAGGAGGTTTGCAACATGATATTTGAGGCTGCTGCTAAAAAAGTTCATATTTCAGCGGACGAGCTATGCCGCACTGTTGTAAACCACGCAAGCATTGACGCGCGCGGAGCGCGTATTTATCCCGATAACGGAAAGCTTGACGAAGTATTTGAAAACAAATTCGGTCTCTCATATGAGAGTGATGTGCCCGTCAGCCGCACGGTAAGCCGCGGCGGAATTTTTTACTCAATAAGCGGCATGTGTGACGGTATTGTGCGTAAGGACGGCAAGGTTACCGTTTGCGTTAACCGCGCGATAAACGATTTTACATCAAAAATCACCGCGGACATAGCTGCAGAGGCGATAGGCAATGCGGTTACGCTTGCACATATGGTTGCCGAGAGTGAAATGCTTGTCAGCATTAGCTTTTTGGTTAGCTTTTACCACAACAAAAACGATATAAAATACATTGAAAAGACCTTTACCAAGCAGGAGATGGTATCGGCGTTCTATCGCATTCTGGATATGCACCGTCCGTTTGTCGCGCTTGAAGCCGAGCGCGTTTGCGTGCGTATTCCCGAGGCAAAAGAAATGCCGTTCCCATACCGTGAGATGCGCGCCCAGCAGCGCGACTTTATGGTTGAGGTACTGCGTGCCGTGAAAACGCACGGCAAGGCGGTTATCGAAGCCCCTACGGGTACGGGCAAAACCATGGCGGCGCTTTTTCCTGCGCTTAAGGCGCTTGGAAACGGCTATGTAGATAAGATTTTCTATTTCACGTCCAAGACTACTACTGCTATTGCGGCAATTGAAGCGGCAAAGCGAATTGCCGAAACTGCAAGTATCCGCGCGGTGCATGTCAGCGCAAAAGACCGTATGTGTCCGATAAAGATTCGCGACCCGTTTAAATGCACACCGCAAAAGTGCCCGCGCGCAAACGGTCACTACAAGCGTATTGCCGATGCGATAACCGATATCGTGACCGCACATAAAGTTATTGACATGGCGGCAATCAGTGAGTTCTCAAACAAGCACAGTGTTTGTCCGTACGAGTTTTCGCTTGACCTCACCGAATACTGCGATATCGTGATTTGCGACTATAATTATCTTATTGATGAGGCGGCTCATTTCCGCCGCTATTTTGGCGAGGGCGAAAACAACGGTCAGAAATACATATTCCTTTTTGACGAGGCGCACAACCTCATGGAGCGTGCAAAGGCATCATTTGGTGCCGAGCTTCGTCTGTCGAAGCTTCGCAAATTTCTCGATGATACTCGCACGTTGCCGCAAAATGCGGTTTGCGAGGCACTTTCAAGCGTTGAGTTTTATGTGAGCAGTATGCGCGAGCTTTGCGCCGATACTACCGAGGAAAACGAGGATGGCATTGCTCGCGGTTTTACAACGTCCAATGCGTTTGACAAGCAGTTTTATGACCTGCTTTCTACATTTATTAAGGCAGCGGACAAATATATCCGTTCACCGCTTTGCGGTAGCCTGCCCGACAGTCTTTTTGACATTTTGACCGATGCAAAAAAGTATCTTTCTTCGCTTGAAATGTTTGACGAGTGCTTTGTACATACCGTTTCGGTTTACGGAAGTGAGGTTGTGACAAAGATACTTTGCCTTGACCCGTCAAAACGGCTTGAGAAAAAGACCGCTAAAGGTGTTGCCGGCGTTTTCTTCTCGGCAACGCTCACTCCTCTTGAATATTACGCTTCGCTTTACGGCGCAAACGATGCGGTAAAGCTTAAGCTGGACTGCCCGTATGACCGCTCAAATTTGTGCGTTTGCATTATGGATAAGCTTTCGGTGAAATATCAGTTGCGCTCGCAAAACGCCACTCATGTTGCCGATGCAATAATGAGTGCGGTCAGCCGCCGTGACGGAAACTATATGGTGTATTTCCCATCGTACGAGTACATGACAGAGGTGCAAACACTGTTTAAGTACAAGTATCCGCATATAAAGACGGTAATGCAGGCGAAAAACATGTCCGAGGAGTCGCGCCACGCTTTCCTTGACGCTTTCCGTGCAGGGAACCGCTCGGTTTTGGTAGGCTTTTCGGTACTCGGCGGCATTTATTCGGAGGGAATTGACCTTGTCGGTGACCGCCTTATCGGTTCGATTATCGTAGGCGTTGGACTTACCAAGCCAACCGACGAAAGCGAGGTTATCCGCGAGTATTACGATAACAAATACGAAGCGGGCAAGGAGTACGCCTACGTTTACCCCGGATTTAACCGAGTGCTGCAGGCGGCAGGCAGAGTTATCCGCACCGAAACCGACCGTGGAGTAGTTGTATTTATTGATGAACGCTATGCAGAGCAGGGGTATAAGGAGCTTTTGCCGCACCAGTTCCGCACTGCGAAATTTGTCGGCGATACTCGCTCACTCGAAAGCGTTATTGATAGATTCTGGAACGAATGAGATAAATTAATGTTTAGCTAAGTAACGCCGCAACGCGGCTACACCTCATCAGTCAGCTCCGCTGACAACTTCCCCTCAAGGGGAAGCCTTTATTAATGAGCCTTCCCCCTTGGGGGAAGGTGTCGCCTTACGGCGACGGATGAGGGGTAGGCACTCATGGTGCCGTCATATAAACTTTAATTTACAATTAAAAAAGGAAGTCGAAAGACTTCCTTTTTATATTTACTTAATCTTTACAGGGAAATAACCGCCAAGGTTTTCGGTGATAAGGTCAAGACCGTCGGAGTTTTTGAGAGTTGCATCAATTTCAAACTCTTTTGCGCCGCCGAGTATTTCAAGCGGAATTTCAAACTCGGTAATCGCTCCGTTGTCGCTGGAGCACCAAGTGTTCATTTCGCCGACAACGCGGGTGGTAGCGCTTGCGCCAAAGCCTTCGGCAATGTCATTGAGTTCAAAATATGTCTTGCCACCAAGATTCTGATAGAGCTTATAAACGTTTTCGCCAACCTTGATGCGGATTTCGATACCGTCAGCATCGCACAGATACTTGTCAAGACGGTCGCAAAGCACGTGCAAATGTTCGCTGTCATACGCAACGCGAATGGACGCCTGCGCTTGCGAGAGCGCGCCTACAAAGAGCGCATCGGTGTTCTTTGTCCAACCTGCGGTAATCGGAAGCGCGTCAATGCGGTGGTTAAGGCGAAGCTTGCCAATCATAAGGTCGTTGTCAATGCGCGTTTTGGGAAGTCCCTTGATTTCGGAAATGTTTGGATATGCAGAGATAAGGGTATGACCGTCCTCAACAAAGAGGGAACCCCAGTATCCCCAACGTCCGCCAAATGCGATAAGCTCGTGTTCCTTGTCAAAGTTTCTGCCCTTTTCATCGCCGATGCGGATATGCTGGAAGCCTGTCCAGTTGTAGGAAAGCACGGTTTCGCCGCTTTCAAAGTGTGCCATGTATGGGCCTGCACCCTCTTCAAAGGCGAACGCGATATCTGCAGGACCTTCTTCGTCAATGCCGAGTTCCTTTGCAAAATTGTCGTGAGTATACGCAACGGTAAGGCGGAAGGTGTAGTTTGCAAGGTCGCTCTCGGTTGCAACTGCAATGTCGCCGTTGCCAAGCTCAACCGCGGTTGCCATCTGGTTTGTAAAGCACTTTGTGCCGTTTTCCATTGTGGCAACATAACTCTGCGAAACTCTCCATGCGGCATAGGGCGCTTCCTTTACATCGGGAGTCCATGTTTCGCAGTTATCATATGAGCGGATAATAGCAGTACCGCTTGAGGTCTTAATCGGGCTGTCGGTACGCACGGTTTTGTCAAGGTAGAATTTGGGGGCAGTATGCGAGAAGTAAATCTGCACCTCACCGTCCTTTTTAACAAGGATATAAGGCTCCCAGTTTCTGCCTACATAGATTAATTTTTCTTCGTCAAAGGTAAGACCGTTGTCCTTGGAGCGGCGCATTACAAGTCCGCCGTACTTTGCGTCAAGCGTATAGCCTTTGTTGTAGCGGAAGGATGCAACAACAACAAGGTCGCCGTTGGGAAGAACTGCTGCTTCGCCGTTTGCATACATAATTTTGTCCTCTTCGCCGTCATCGCGGATAACGGGGTGAGCGGCAAAAAGTTTTTGACGAGCGGTGAAAGAATGGATGTCATCGCCAAGCGAAATAAATACGTTGCCGCCAAGACGGTAGTCCATGTGGAGCATTATGTACTTTCCGTTAGCAAGTTTTTTAACTCTGGGGTAGTAAACCTTTGAGGAAATAGCTTCGTGAGTTTGTCCTTCAAGAGTAATTGTTTCTCTGAAATCGGGCATGAGTCTGGATGCACCGCACTCGCCTGCGTGAGAATCGGTAATGTGAGCACCGTTAAGCTCGGAAATCTTTTTAACTTGCATGACTTCACTCTCCTTTTTTGTTATTTACATTTTAACATTATTTTTTGCCTTGCACAATATAAAAAGGAAAGATAATTTGATATGTTTTTTTGTATTAATGTAAATTAAAGTTTAGGGATTACATCGTTGCTGTTGACATACCGTAGGGCGGGGGCTTGCTCCCGCCGCCGGTACAACATCAATCCGTGGCTAACGGCGGGAGCAAGCCCCCGCCCTACGGGTGTTTTTGTCGCTATTGACATAGTACGCTAACTTTTAATTTATCTCCATGCAACAAAACCTCCTTGCAACGAAAGTTGCAAGGAGGTTTATCTGTTACTTATTCAAAATAAGTGTGAGAATTGCAAGTACGTCTGCAATGTCAAGTGTGCCATCGCTATTCATATCAGCATTGGCAGTGCTTACTTCTACGTCCATACCTATAACTGCTTTAAGCACACGGAGAACATCAAGGGTGTTGACTACGCCGTCGCCGCTTGCATCACCTGCAAGAGTTACTTCTTCGGGTGATTCAAGTTTAGGAATTTCCTCGCCGCCGTAGGAGTCGCCGCAAGAGGGGCAGGTGTAAACTGCAGTCTTTCCTGCGCTTTCGGTAGTTGCGGGGATTTCTTCCTCGGTGAGTTCATAGGAGTGACCGCTTGCGGGGATAACTTCCTTGCCGCTTGTTACGGTGTCACAGTAACGGCAGGTGTGGTATGCAGTATAGCCATCCTCGGTACAAGTAGGCTCAAGTGCAGGGAACTCTGTTAAGCCTTCCTTATGCTGGGGAGTAACGGATTTCCACTGCATAGAGAGGTCACTTTCAAGTCCCAAATCCTCGTTTACAAGCTTTAACTTGTAGTTGTAGGAGTTTCCGATAATGATATCTGTATCGGTATATTCTGTGCCATTTCCAACTGTAAGGAATGTGTATTCGCCCTCATTTACAGAGCGGTAGATGTGAACATCGCCTTCGTTGGGAGTTTCCCATCCGACTATTATGCGAGAGCAGTTATATGAAACCGAATTAAGATTGGGCGCGGGGAGGAACCTTACTGTGTAGGCAAGAACTTCAGAGGGAAGGCTCTTGTTTCCGTCAACGTAACCTACTGCATAGTAGTAATACGTGTTTCCGTAAACGACATCCGTATCCGCTATACCCAAAATTCCCGGAACTTCTTCTGAGAATGTTGCAAATTCTTTAAAGTCTACGCCGTCGGTACTGCGATAAATTATTGCGCTGTCAAATTCTTCGCGGTAGTCTACAAATACAAATAACGAACCTTTATTTATGTGTGTATCAATTTCAGGCGCTGCAATTATGCCAGTCACCTCAACAGAAACGGTACGCGCGGGGAGGTATTCAAATTCGCCGTTGATACCTGATACCATATAGCGATACGTTCCGTTTGCACTAACGGTATCGGTAAATGTAACGGTTTCGCCGTACTTAACGTTTTTAATATCCTGAATACCGGTTCCGTAGGACTCGCCGTCATCACTGCGGTAAAGACGCATAGCATCGTAATTATCTTCAGCAATTACGGTTATGGTAACGGTAGCACCGTCTGCAGCTGCGGAAATTTGATTGGAAGAGAGAGTGGTTGCTTTTTGCGAAACAGTTTCACTAACAGGGCTGATTTCTTCTTCGCGGTATGCATACGCGCGGTAGTAGTAGGTTTCGCCCTCGGTTACGTTTTCGTCAACGTACTGTGAGCCAACAGTAGTTGCAAGATAGTCAAATACTTCACCGTCTGTGGAGCGGTAAATGATAAAGTCCTCAGCGTTTGCTTCAAACATGTTAAGCGTAATGGAGAAGGTTCTGCCAAGCGCGTATAAATCGGGGGAAGTGAGGTATGAGCCGTCGGTTGCAAAGGTAACCACAGAGTCCAGCATGTCTGCTGCGACACCGTTTTCGTTAAGACCGAGGCGTACTACACCGTAGGAAACACCGTTCCAAGCGGTATAGTCAATGTAATAAGGCTCAATATATGCGGCACGCTTGCTTTCTTTGCCGCTAGCGGATTGCCATTTTTTTGTATCTTTGTTATATTCATAATTATATCCATATGCATGGTAGCAGAAATAGCCGTTGCCGTCAGTGTCTGTAAGGAACGAAGCGTGTCCCGCACCGCGAAGGTTTTCAGCAGTGGTAGCAGTGAATATAGGATTGCCGTATTCAACGGGAAGCTTTACCCAGGAGGAGGTTTCAAGCGGGTTGCCGCCGTTCCATGTGAGCTGACCGAGACCGTAGTCGCTCCAATATCCGCTGCCCGAATATGTGATGAAAATTTCGCCGTTCTTGCCGTATACGGGGGTTGCGCCCTCAACTACTCTCGGATGAGTTGTCGAAGCACCTGCATATTCCCACTGCTGTGTAGGAGTGGTAACAATGCCGGGAGTGCCGTCGATCTGCCAAGGAGATTTCATCTTGGCAATCATTATCTTCTGATAAAACTCGCCGTACTTACCGCCGTTAGCCGAACCACGGCCTTCCTCGGAAACCCACATGGTGTAGGTGCCTTTGTAGGGCCCTTCGGGAATGGTCAAAAGAGTCTGTCCGCAAGCCCATTCGTCATGGATTGAGCCGTCGGAATTAAGAAGCGGCTGTGAATAGTTAACGGTGCCTTTTGTAGGGTGACCGTAAGGGCCTTTAGGCGAGTCTGTTGTGGATTTGAGTACCACAAGGCGAACCATTGAGGAGTCGCCTGTGTTCTGACGGAGACCGAGAAACATATACCAGCCTGCGTAATCCTCGCCGAACATATCCTCGTCAATATAGTGAATTTCGGGCGACCATGTTCCGTTTATTGTTGCGCCTGCACCAAAAAGCTCTTCAATGGCAGGGTCATAAACCGTGCCGTTGAGATAGCCTGTATATTCGATGTTTGCAGTGAGTGTGAGGTCTTTAAGCTTGTCAACATGCTCTGTTTCAAATACTGCTATACGGGAAGTACCGGTCTGTGTGAGGTAGTACTTGCCGTTGTAAAAAAAGAGCTGGGGATCGGCATTATCATAGCGCACCATTGTGCCGTTGAACGTGTCCGCGCTTGCCGCAAAAGTGAGCAGGCAAAGCATGGTAAGGCACGCGATTAAAGCGATAATTTTCTTCATTTTATTATATATACCTTTCTTTAAAATGTCGTGATTGTTTGTACGGTGTCGAGCGGTGCGGGTTTCAGCGAGCCGTCACCGATAATAACTCTGCCGTTTTCTATTCTGTATGGCTCAATAAACACGTATCTTCCGCCCGTGCGGTCGGGAGAAAGGTATGCGTGATAGCAGATATAGCGTTTTCCTGCGGCGTCAAAGAAGTATGATGCGTGTCCGCAACCGAAAACCTCGTCGGACATGGAAAAGATGGGGTCTTTGTCCTTTGTCCAACAGCTTTCGTCGGCAGGATTGTCGCCGCTTAGCACCATGTGACCGAGCGCATAATACTTTGTCCAGTATCCGCTGCCCGAATAGATGACATAGATTTTGCCGTCGTCGCCGTAAATGGCGGTGCCGCCCTCAACAACTCTGGGGCGTATTTTGTTGTCTTTGCCCATGCCGTAGCCGTGCATTTCCCATTCCTCGGTAGGTCTGCAAAGCACGTGTGCCTCGCCTGCGGTGTAGGGGTTAATCATTTTTGCAATGCGTATGCGCTGATGAAAGTCGGGAGTCTGTCTGCCAACTTCGTCAACCCACATGCAGTAAACGTCTTTTTTGTGGCGGAGCAGAGTCTGACCGCAGCGCCAACCGTCATTGAGATGCTCGTCGGTGGGGGAAACTACTTTTTCGGGAACGAAACGCTCACCTGTAACGGGGTTTGCGTATGCGGCAAACGGCGATGACAAGTCCTCGCATTTAAGCACATACATACGGTGGTTTACATTGAAGCCGTCATCGCAGGCAACAAACATGTACCAACCTGCGTGTTCCTTGCCGAAATCCTCTTCGGAAAAATAATGAATTTCGGGTGACCAAAGGTTTTTTGACCACATTTCGCCCTCGCGCGGCTCAAATGCAACTATATTTTCGCTTTTTGCCTCGTCGTGTATCTTTGAGGGGTCCTTTGAGCGAAAAAGTCTTATAACTCTGCCTGCGGTGCAGCAGAGATAATAGTATCCGTCATGCACGAACATCCAAGGGTCAGCCCCTCGGCAGACGGGATTTTTAAATTCTACGGTTTTCATAT
>JAZNOM010000037.1:0-16687 GCA_045580835.1 Eubacteriales bacterium | reverse complement strand
AGAATACGCTTGCGAAGACGGATAGACTTGGGAGTTACCTCGATAAGCTCGTCGTCTGCAATATATTCAATCGCTTCCTCAAGGCTGAATACCTTGTGAGGAACAAGGCGGAGTGCTTCATCAGCACCAGAAGAACGGATTGCCGTGAGATGCTTCTTTTTGCACACGTTAACCGCGATATCGCCCTGCTTGGGGTTAGAACCGACGATCATACCCTCATAAACGGGAGTCTGAACGCCGATAAACATCTGTCCGCGGTCCTGCGAATTGAAAAGACCGTAAGATGTTGCCTCGCCCGCTTCACTTGCAACGAGAGAGCCGGTAAAGCGCGTGGTTACCTCGCCTTTGTACGGCTGGTAAGAATCAAAAATAGTGTTGAGAATGCCCTCGCCATGAGTGTCGGTGAGGAACTCACTGCGATAACCGAAAAGGCATCTTGAAGGTACAAGATACTCGAGTCTTGTACGGTTTCCGCGCGGTTCCATGGTGATAAGTTCACCCTTGCGTGCGCCGAGTTTTTCCATAACGGCACCATTGTAAATATCAGGACAGTCAATAATAACGCGCTCTACGGGTTCGCATTTTGTGCCGTCAATATCACGGAAAAGAACCTTAGGTGTCGAGCAAACGACCTCATATCCCTCGCGGCGCATGGTTTCGATAAGAATCGCAAGGTGCATTTCGCCGCGTCCTGCAACTTGAAAGCTTTCGGTAGTATCGCCGTCGCTTACACGGAGCGAAACGTCTTTGAGGAGTTCTTTATAAAGTCTTTCGCGAAGGTGACGGGATGTAACAAACTTACCCTCTTTGCCCGCAAAGGGACTGTTGTTTACAGAGAATGTCATCTCCATCGTAGGCTCGCTAACCTTTACAAATTCAAGCGGCTCTACACAAGTCGTGGATGTTACCGTATCACCAATATTGATGTTTTCGGCACCGCTGAAGCATACGATATCTCCAACTTTAGCAGTTTCTACGGGAACGCGCACAAGTCCGTCAATCTGATAAAGGCTGACGATTTTTGCACGCTTGGGCGTTTCGCCGTTATGGAAGTTAGAAATCATAACCTCCTGATTCTGTTTTACCACGCCGCGCTCAATTCTGCCGATGCCGATTCTGCCGACATAATCGTTATAGTCAATAGAGGAAACAAGCATCTGAAGCTCGCCGTTCTCGTCTCCCTCGGGAGCAGGCATATATTCCAGAATCTTGTCAAACAAAGGGCGAAGGTCTTTTCCCTCTACGCTCGGATCCTCGGTTGCGGTTCCTGCTCTGCCTGAACAGAAAATCATGGGGCTGTCAAGCTGCTCATCATTTGCATTAAGTTCAAAGAAGAGTTCAAGCACTTCGTCCTGTACTTCCGCAAGACGTGCATCGGGCTTGTCAATCTTGTTGATAACAACGATAACGCGGTGGTTGAGCTGAAGTGCGCGCTCAAGCACAAATCTGGTCTGCGGCATGGGCCCTTCTGCTGCATCTACAAGCAAAAGTACGCCGTTCACCATTTTAAGGATACGCTCAACCTCGCCGCCAAAGTCAGCGTGGCCGGGTGTGTCAATGATATTGATTTTTACATCACCGTAATGTACTGCGGTGTTTTTCGCGAGGATGGTAATTCCTCTTTCCTTTTCGAGGTCGCCCGAGTCCATAACGCGCTCGGTGGTTGCCTGATTTTCACGATAGATACCGCCCTGACGAAGCATTTCGTCTACAAGAGTAGTTTTGCCGTGGTCAACGTGTGCGATAATGGCTATGTTTCTTAAATCTTCTCTTACCACTGTTTTTTACCTCTACTAATTTTAAAATTCATAACTTATATAGTGTAACACATTTATATTTATTTGAAAATAGTTTTTTTGACAAAAATTTTATTTTTCTTTTTCAATTTAATATAGCATACTGCCGAAAAGGTAACTGTTTGTTGACATCAAATCACAAAAAGGCTATAATTGTTTTAAAGAAAGCGAGTGATTTTTAATTGAAGATAAAAGGATTTATTTTTGACCTTGACGGCACTCTTGCAGATACCCTGCCCGAGCTTAACCGTGCAATGAACGTTACACGCTCGCGCTTTGGGCTTGAGCCGATTGGCAGAAAAGAAGTGCTTTACGGCATCAATGACGGGCCGAGAAATTTTGTTAAGCGTACCTTTCCCGAAAGTGCTGATGACGCTACAATAGATGCAGCCACCGAGTGGTACATCAAAGACTACGAAGACTACTACAAAAATACAAAAACAGCCTTTGACGGAATGGTTGAAACTATTGCAAAAATACGCTCTGCAGGTTGTCACGTTGCGGTGCTCACCAATAAGGCGGATGTGGCGGCCAATCTGCTTGTAAAGCAGATTTTCGGCGAAGGCGTTTTTGAAGTAATTTGGGGTGTAAAGGACAAACCGCTAAAACCCACTCCCGATGCGGCTTTGCAGATTGCAAAGATATTTGGCGCAGCTCCCGATGAGGTGTGTTTTGTAGGAGATTCGCACATTGATATGCAGACCGGCGTCAATGCAGGTATGCATCCCATAGGCGTAAGTTTTGGCTACAAACCGGTTGAAGTTTTACGCGAAAACGGTGCTGAATATATTGCAAATACCGCCGAAGAAATTTGGGAAATTGCAAAGTCGATAAAATAGGTATTGACATTTTTCGCATTTTGTTTTATACTCATTTCACCGAACAGAATATATGTCAGGGGTGCTGCGTAACGCGGCTGAGATAAGTTTTTACTTGAACCCTTAACCTGATACGGATAATGCCGTCGTAGGGAGATATAATTAACGAGAAGTATATTTCCGCACAGGCATATCGTCTGTGCGGAATTTATTTTTCGGAGGTTTTTCAAAATGAAAAACACAAAAGTAAGGGCACTTGTTGAAAGTGCGATTATGATTGCGATTGCTACCGTACTCAGCATGATCAAAATAGTTGATTTGCCGTACGGCGGCTCTGTTACAATCGCATCAATGTTTCCCATCGCTATCGTATCATATCGACATGGAATCAAATGGGGCTGTGCAGCAGGTCTTGCATACGGCACTATACAGCAATTGTTAGGGCTTTCTACTCTAACCTATGTAACCGGTTGGCAAAGCGTTGTAGCTATTATTCTACTTGACTACGTTATAGCTTTTGCCGTAGCCGGACTTGGCGGTGTATTTCGCAAATCGGTAAATGAACAAAGCACTTCTCTTGCACTAGGAGCAGTTTTAGTATGTGTATTACGTTACGCTTGTCACGTACTTACCGGTGCAACCGTTTGGGCAGGCATATCAATTCCTACAAAAGCCGCCCTTGTATACTCGTTTGTGTATAACGCAACATATATGATGCCCGAAGCAATTATCATGGTAATTGTTGCAATATACATCGGCTCTGTTATAAACTTTAATGCTCAAGTTCCCGTACGCATGATTAAAAACGGAAATAATACCGTTTCGAGTATAATTACAGCACTTTCGGGTTTGCCGATAGCCGTCGCACTTATAGTTGACGTTGCTCTCGTTTTTTCAAAACTTCAAGACGCAGAAACCGGAGAATTTGCCATTGAGCAAATTGTTGATGTAAACTGGATGCTTGTCGGTATCGTAAGTGCAGTTGCAATTATACTTACAGTCATTTTGTTTATGGTTGGTAGATTAAAAAGAAAGGTTGCTTGACAAAATAAAAAAAGCGGTATATAATAACACCGCAACCGAGTGCATGATCGCGCGATATGTCGCCGAAAGGTATTATCGTGAGGAAAGTCCGAGCTTCATAGGGCAGGATAACGGATAACGTCCGCCGAGGGTGACCTTAGGGAAAGTGCAACAGAAATAAACCGCCGCTTTAAGCGGTAAGGATGGAAAGGCGAGGTAAGAGCTCACCGGCATGGCAGGCAACTGCGTGCAAATGTAAACCCTATCCGAAGCAACACCGTATAAGGAGCGTTTGCCCGACACATCTCCTTGGGTGGCAGTGGGATAAAATCCCCAAGCCGTTTGGTAACAAACGGCGAAGATAGATGATCATGGAGCGTTTTTCGCTTACAGAACTCGGCTTATAGCTCGCGTTGCAAGACCGACGGTTTTCCGTCGGTCTTTTTGTATATATTTTCAAAAAAGCGGCATGCTAATCTTATAAAGCAAAAAGGAGAATTAGCATGATTGAACAAGATACAGTAAAACTTTTAAAAGAATGTGACGCCGGAGTAAAAATGGGAGTTGCATCTATTGACGACGTACTTGACTACGTAAGAAGCGAAAAGTTAAAGGCTCGTTTGTCCGAATGCAAAAACGAACACGAAAAGCTCCGCAGTGAAATTGAAACTCTGCTTGACAAATATCACGATGACGGTAAAGAGCCAAACCCTATGGCAAAAGGAATGTCGTGGATGAAAACCAACGTTAAACTTTCGTTTGACGAATCAGACAAAACCATAGCAGACCTTATCACCGACGGCTGCAACATGGGAGTAAAATCGCTCAATAAGTATTTAAATCAATATGAAGCGGCTGACGAGGTTTCAAAAGATATCACAAAAAGACTAATCAACCTAGAAGAAAAACTTGCTGTTGATATCAGATGCTATTTGTAAAAAGAACGGAAAACCGAATGGTTTTCCGCTCTTTTTTATTTTTACTTGTTGCTTTTATGAATATAATTATATATAATATATTATGTATTATTATGTTTAGACGAAAGAGGCGATATTTTGCAAACAGATTTTCGCGGTAAAAAATGCACGGTTTTAGGGCTTGGCATTTCCAATATTCCGCTGATTGACTTTTTGCTCCGCCGCGGCGCAACCGTGGTTGCGCGCGACCAAAAAGAGATAGATAAAAATAGCGAACAGATTAAAGATTTTTTGTCGCGCGGCGTTACTTTCAAATGCGGCACTGACTATTTGAAAGATATTGACGGTGATTTTGTCTTCCGTTCCCCAGGTATACGCCCCGATGTTCCAGAAATCACAGCGGCAGTTGAAAAAGGCGCAACCCTCACTTCTGAAATGGAGCTTTTCTTTGAGCTTTGCCCTGCAAAGATTTTTGCAATCACGGGTTCTGATGGCAAAACTACTACCACCACGCTCACATATAAGTTGCTTGAAGCCGAAGCAAAAAAAGAAGGCAAAAGCAGAAACATTTATGTAGGCGGCAATATCGGCGCACCTCTTCTCCCTCTTGTAGACGAAATGACGGAAAACGATTACGCAGTTGTCGAGCTTTCAAGCTTTCAGCTTATGACCATGCAAAAATCGGCATGGGCTGCGGCGATGACAAATATTACTCCAAATCATCTCAACTGGCATATCGATATGGAGGAATACACCGTATCAAAATACAATGTCTACCGTCACGGCGCCACTCGCGTTGTGCTTAATGCTGATAATGACCTCACCGCAGCACTTATAGGCAAAACCGGCAGCAGTGAGATAACATTTTCACTTAACGGCAAGGCTGACATTTGCGAAAATGATGGCTATATAACTGTACAAGGTGACAATTATTTAAAAGTAAGCGATATTAAAATTCCCGGCAGATTTAACGTTGCGAATTATATGTGCGCCATCGGCATGACGCTTGGCTTTGTTTCAAAAGAAACAATTACCGAAGTTGCTAAAACATTTGGAGGAGTTGAACATCGCAACGAGTTTGTAAGAGAGGTAAACGGAGTAAAATATTACAACTCTTCTATCGACTCTTCTCCCTCGCGCACTATGGCAGCGCTTTCCTCATACCCCGTAAAGCCGATTTTGATTTGCTGCGGCAGAGATAAGCATGTACCTTTTGACGAGCTTGCAAAAACGATTTTACAAAAGGCAAAAGCACTTGTGCTTTCGGGCGAAGCTCGCGAAAAGATTCTCGCCGCCATGCAAAATGCAAACTGCGACAACTTTCCGATAGTGATAGAGGAAAACTTCACCGACGCGGTAAACGCAGCGCGAAGCATTGCGACGAGCGGCGATGTGGTACTGCTCTCCCCCGCCTGCACGTCTTTTGACGCTTTCAAAAATTTTGAAGAGCGCGGAAGAAAATTTAAAGAAATAGTTAACAATTTTTAAAGGACATATAACATGAACGAACAACTTGCGCTTTTTACAAAAGAAGCGGAAAAAGAACTTGCAGACATATATACAGAACTTGACGCGGTGTCAATGAAAAACACCGAAAAAATACTTAATGCATTTAGAAACAACCGCGTAAGCGAAGCAATTTTCGCCCCCACAAGCGGATATGGCTACGATGACCGCGGCAGAGATACCCTCGACAAGATTTACGCCGAGGTAATGGGCGCGGAGGCTGCTTTTGTACGCCATAGCATCGCAAGCGGTACTCACGCGCTTGCAATCGGTCTTTACGCACTTCTCCGCCCCGGCGACATCCTCTACTCTGTGGCAGATAAGCCGTATGATACGCTCGACGAGGTTATCGGCACAGTAGGCGAAGAGGGACGCGGCTCACTTAAGGATTTCGGCGTTTCATATATGCAGTCCGATTTCAAAGGTGGGAAGCTCAACCTTGAAGAAATCCGCGAAAACCTTGTCGCAAATAAAAAAATCAAAGTTGTGTTTATTCAGCGTTCAAAAGGTTATCTCAACCGCCCCACACTCACCATCGACGAAATCGGCGAGGTGGCAAAGCTTGTGCATGAAGTTTCTGATGCATATGTAGTAGTTGATAACTGCTACGGCGAATTTGTTGAGGACAGAGAGCCTACCGAAGTGGGCGCTGATATGATAATCGGCTCGCTTATCAAGAACCCCGGTGGCGGAATGGCAGAGTCGGGCGGATACATTGCAGGTACTAAAAAGGCTGTTGAGCTTGCAGGATACCGTTTTACCGCAGTTGGTGTCGGCCTTGAAATCGGCGCAAGCCTTGGACAGACAAAAAGCATGTATCGCGGTCTTTTCTATGCACCTCACACCGTTGCACAGGCGATGAAAACCGCACATTTTGCAGCATACATATTTGAAAAACTCGGCTACGACTGCGCGCCGCGCTATAACGAGCGACGCAGTGACATAATTCAAATGATACGCTTTGGCGCACCCGAAAAACTTATCGCTTTTTGTCAGGGTATTCAGGCAGGTTCTCCTGTTGACGCATTCGTATCCCCCGAGCCTTGGGACATGCCCGGTTACACCGACCCCGTTATCATGGCGGCAGGCGCATTTGTCGGCGGCTCGTCTATTGAACTTTCTGCAGACGGTCCTATCCGTCCGCCGTACAGTGCATTTTTGCAAGGCGGTCTTACCTATGAAAGCGGCAAGGTAGGCATTCTCTCAGCCGCAAGAGCATTACTTAAACTTGAACAAGGAGAATAAAAAATGAAAAGAATTATTGCGCTTTGTCTTTCACTTGTAATCTGCCTCGGCTTTACTGCTTGCGGCGAAAAAACGGACATTGATGTACCCATGGGCATGATGCTTGCATCCGATCCCGAAATCCCTGAATATGTACTTATGGTGCCAAACGACTGGACTGTTGAAACAACCACAGGTACAACCACCGCATACTATAAGGATAATTTGAGCGGCGCAGTTCTCGCAACTTTCAGTGCAACCTTTAATATGGCGGCAGAAGGTGTGACACTTGATAATTACTTTGACAGTTACGCCGCAGAATTTACAGAAGTTTTTGGCACTCCTGAAAATGTTGAAGCAAACGATACCATTCTCGGCGGCGAAGCTGCAAAAGAATACATCTACACCACAAGTTTTGGCGATACCGAGTATAAGTTCTGGCAAGTAATCTGCTTCCATGAGGGCATCATCTACACACTCACATATTCTGCAACTACCGAGTACTTTGACAACTATGCTGAAGATATGTCGCTTATCCTTGGCAACTTCTACTTCAAATAATGGCTAACGAAATATATTTTGACAACAGCGCCACTACCGCACTTTGCAGCGAAGCAAAAAGCGCAATGGCAGATGCTATTGAAAACATTTATGGAAATCCGTCATCACTGCACTCTGTCGGACTCAAGGCTGAAAAACTCGTCAGCACAGCACGAAGCGAAGTGCTTGCTTCTATGGGCGTTCGCGGCGACTTAAAACAGCTTGTTTTTTGCGGTAGCGGAAGTGAAGCAAACAACCTTGCTACCATTGGTGTTTACACCGCTAAAAAACGCCGCGTGGGTACAAGGGTTATAACCACCGCAGGCGAGCATTCCTCTATCGAAGCGGCAGTAACTCATCTTGAATCACTTGGCGCGGATGTTGTTCGACTTTCGACAAAGAACGGCGAGATTGACTTTGAGGAACTTGCAGCAGCACTTACACCCGACACTGCACTGATCTCGGTAATGCTTGTAAACAACGAAACGGGCGCGAGATATCCGGTTGAAGATGTTTTTAAAATAGCTAAACTACACTCACCCGATATAATATGCCACTGTGACGCAGTACAAGCATACGGCAAGATTAGATTTACTCCTAAAACGCTTGGGGCTGACCTTATTACAGTCAGTGCACACAAAAT
Organism: Eubacteriales bacterium; assembly: GCA_045580835.1. Lineage (GTDB taxonomy): Bacteria > Bacillota > Clostridia > Oscillospirales > CAG-272 > UMGS902. The sequence goes on along the minus strand of JAZNOM010000037.1, from coordinate 8,220 downwards.
TCACGGTCCAAAAGGAGTTGCCGCGCTTTACGTTTCGCCCGAGGTTTTAAAGCGCCGCGCACTTACCCCCATAATCCACGGCGGTCAGCAGGAAAACGGACTTCGCGCAGGTACGGAAAACACTGTAGGCATTGCAGGCTTTGGTGCGGCGGCAAAAGCCACCATGACAGACCTTGTAAAAGCAAACGCTATCATGTCCGAAATTTACAATTATATCACCGAACGTATTTCTACTGACGAACATTTAAAAGAAATACGCATCAATCGACCTAAAGCAGCGGTTTCTAACATAATCAATATAACTCTGCCGAATATCAAAAGTGAAACTATGCTCCACTTCCTTTCTGGAAAAGGTATTTTTATTTCCAGCGGCTCTGCTTGCTCTTCGCACGCAAAATCAGTCAGCCGCGCCTTAAGTGCTTTCGGTATTTCTGACAAAGAGGCCGATTGCTCGGTACGTATAAGCATTTCCAAATTTAACACAATCGAAGAGGCAAAAACTCTCTGTGATGCGCTTGCAGACGGGCTTTCCTCACTTATCAGGATTAAATAATGAGAATAGGTACAACAATACTTTTAAAACTTAATAAGCTTTTCAAAGCTCCCGTTCATCCGCTTAATCTGCAAAATGACGGTGTAATGTCATACGCAATGTGGCAGTATACCAAAGGTGCGGAAACTATAAAATTCTACCTTGATTTTTGTAGTGAAGAGGAGATGTTCAACGGTAAAACCGTTCTTGACATCGGTTGCGGCGCGGCTGGAAAGTCGCTTTACTATGCTTCTCGTGGTGCAAATGTAATCGGCGTTGAGATTCTTGAAAAGTACGAAGCAGAGTCAAAAGAACTCGCCGAAGAACTTGGTCTTTCGGACAAGTTCCGCTTTGTCTGCGCTGACGCGGCGGCACTTCCCTTTGAGGACGGCAGTATTGACACGATTATTATGAATGATGCCATGGAGCATGTTGCAAATCCCGAGGCGGTAATTGACGAGTGCTTGCGTGTACTCAGCCGCGGCGGCAGACTTTTTGTAAACTTCCCGCCGATAAACCACCCGTTTGGTGCGCATCTTAGCGACCTCATCTACATTCCGTGGGTGCATTTATTCTTCTCGGAAGCGACACTTGTAGAAAGCTACAAAGAACTTGCCAAAACGGTTCCCGACGGCGATGACCGTATCGCTTTCCGTATTTCTAAAAGAGCTGATGGCAGTGAGTATTTTTCATATATCAACCACATGTCTATAAAGCGATTCAACCGCATTTTAAAAGAAAAAGGAATCACACCGGCGTATCTTAAGCATATACCGCTCCGAAACATTGTAAAACCACTCGCCGCTCTTCCTTTGCTTAAAGAATGTTTTGTAAAAATGGTTGTATGCGTATTTGAAAAATAACGGAGAACAAAATGTCTTTATTTAATAAAATTACCAATTCCGACCGACAGGTTTTAAATGTAATCATCGTTGGTTGCGGCAATGTCGGCGTAACCCTCGCAGAAAGGCTTTCGGGCGAGGGACATTATGTAACGATGATTGACAAGGATGCCGAAGCGCTAAAAAAAGTTTGCGACACTTACGATGTAATGGGTATTGTCGGTAACGGTTCGAGCTATAGCATCCTTATGGAAGCCGGCATCGAAAATGCTAATCTCGTTATCGCGGTAACCGAAAGTGACGAGCTTAATCTGCTTTGCTGCACGGTCGCAAAAAAGGTCGGCAACTGCGCGGCAATCGCGCGTGTGCGTACCCCCGACTATGTTGACGAGCTTCCTTATTTGCGTACCAGACTCGGCATATCAATGATTATCAACCCCGAGCTTGAAGCCGCGCGTGAAATTGCAAGGTTGCTCCGCTTGCCAAGCGCAATAAGTATCAATCCTTTCGCAAAAGGCAGCGTTGAAATGGTAAAATTCAAGCTTCCTGAAAAGAGTATTCTTTGCAACAAATCCCTCATGCAACTTCACGATATTTTGCGTGGTGTGCTTATCTGCGGAGTTGAACGCGGAGAAGAACTGACAATTCCCGGCGGCTCATTCGTTTTTGAAGCAGGCGACATTGTTTCTTTTATCGCTCCCGTAAAGAATACACAACAATTTTTTAAGCGTATTTCAATAGAAACCCGCGCGGTTTCCAGCACGCTTATAGTAGGCGGCGGCAGAATTTCATATTACCTTGCAAAATTGCTTCTCGATGAAGGCATTGATGTGAAAATAATTGAACAGGATAAAGACAGATGCTCATACCTTGCAGAAAATCTTGACAAAGCAATGATTTTCTGCGGCAACGGCAACAGCGAAGAGTTTTTGCTTGAGTCGGGTATTCGCGATGTAGAATCTTTTATCCCATTATCAGATGCCGACGAAGAAAACATTTTGCTGACTATATACGCTAAAAAATCAACCGATGCAAAGATAATAACAAAAATAGACCGCACGAGCTTTCACAATGTGATTGCGGAACTTGACATGGACAGCGTTGTTTATCCGCGATACCTGATTACCGAATCTATCATTGCATATGCACGCGCAAAGCATAATTCTCTCGGTAGCAGCAATATAGAAACTTTATATCAAGTTTTTGACGGCAGAGCGGAAGCAATCGAGATTCGCGTGGATGAAAGCGAAGTCACAAATATTCCGCTTATGGAAATGAATTTGAAAAAAGATATGCTTATCGCTTGCATAAACCGCGGCGGCAGAGTCTTTATCCCGAGCGGTCAGGACTGTCTGATGATGGGTGATACTGTCATTATTGTTACAAAACACAGCGGATTTGATGAAATCAATGATATTTTAATGTAATTATGAATTTTCGTATTATTTCTTATATTCTAGGCTGGGTGCTGATAATCGAAGCAGCATTTTTGCTGATGCCATTTGTTGTCGGCATCTATTACGGTGAAAGTGCCGCCAAAGCATTTTTGATTAGCGCCGCTCTTGCCGCTGCATTTGGTGGGCCTTTTGTTATCAAAAAGCCGCGCGACACGGTATTTTTTATCAAAGAAGGCTTTGTTGCAGTTGCGCTATGTTGGATTGTGCTCAGTATTTTCGGTGCATTTCCGTTTGTTATAAGCGGAGATATACCGAGCTTTATCGACGCTCTTTTTGAAACGGTTTCCGGCTTTACAACTACCGGCTCAAGTATTTTGTCAAATGTTGAGGAGTTATCACATGCTTCCCTGTTTTGGCGCAGCTTTACACATTGGATAGGCGGTATGGGCGTGCTTGTTTTTCTGCTTGCCGTGCTCCCCATGGCAGGAGGCTCACAAATGCATCTTATGCGCGCTGAAAGCCCCGGTCCCTCAGTAAGCAAGCTTGTGCCCAAAACACAGTATACTGCGATTATCCTTTACGGTATTTACATTTTACTTACTATTATTCAATTTATTTTGCTTATTATTGGCGATATGCCGGCTTTTGATGCAATGACATTGACTTTTGGCACAGCAGGTACGGGCGGTTTTGGCATCAAAAACGACAGTATAGCAAGTTACTCCCCGTATTGCCAATGGATAATAGGCATTTTTATGGTACTGTTCGGTGTAAACTTCAATGTTTATTTTTTAATACTGCTTAAACGCTTCAAGCAAGCTTTTTCCAGTGAAGAGCTTCGCGCATATATAGGCATCGTTGTTGTTTCAACGGCGCTTATCTCATATAATATTTACAAAAACGGTGTTGTGATTGAAGGAACGGTCCGCCACGCGTTCTTCCAAGTGGCGTCAATTATAACTACCACCGGATATGCCACTGCCGACTTTGAACTGTGGCCAACATTCTCACATATAATTTTGGTATTGCTGATGTTTATTGGTGCTTCCGCAGGAAGTACCGGCGGCGGTATAAAGATCTCGCGTATAATTTTGCTCGCGAAACGGGCTCGCCAAGAAGTACGACACTATTTTCATCCCAAACGAGTTACAAAGATTCATCTCGATGGCAAGGTTGTTGAAAACGAGGTTATAAAAACAACAAGTGCATATTTGATTACCTATGTATTTTTGTTTGCCATGTCGGTGTTGCTAATTTCGCTCAACTCACCGGATACAACCACCGCTTTCACCGCCGTCGCGGCAACCATTAACAACATTGGACCCGGTCTTTCAGGAGTTGGGCCAACAGATAATTTCGGATTTTTCAACGTTTTTTCAAAGTTGGTACTGATTTTTGATATGCTCGTCGGCAGACTTGAACTTTTCCCCATGCTGATTTTATTTAATCCGCATGTGTGGTTTTCAAAAAGGCGAAAAAAGAATATGTAATATAAAAAAGCAGCCAAATGGCTGCTTTTTTGTTGGCGCAGAGGGAGGGATTCGATACCCTCAATGTCTCTTACGAGACATCATCCATCGCAAGCGATGGCGCGATGATTAGACTCTCCTCCACCTTATGCCAAAACAAAAAGTCGCTTTCGCGACTTTTTGTTTTTGGCGCAGAGGGAGGGATTCGAACCCTCGTGTGCTTTCGCACAAACTGATTTCGAGTCAGCCCCGTTATGACCACTTCGATACCTCTGCATATTAAATTGTAGTGTGCGAGGTAGCCTTTAGTCGCTCCTGCGGAGCGATGATTTCAATGTCAGCAAGGTCTTGCTACGCAAGCCCAAGTTATGACCACTTCGATACCTCTGCATATTAAATTGTAGCGTGCGAGGTAGCCTTTAGTCGCTCCTGCGGAGCGATGATTTCAATGTCAGCAAGGTCTTGCTACGCAAGCCCAAGTATGACCACTTCGATACCTCTGCATATTTTGTTGTACGAGAGTTTTTGACTCGCGAATTGTATTATAACACAACTTTTTGACTAATGCAAGATGTTTTTTAAAATAATGGAAGCATTTTGCCGTTTCTTACAATATAAACTTATAAAGTTCTTCGGTTTCTCTATCTCGGTATTCATGCTTTTCGTAATAACCGATGAGAGTACCGTCAGAATCGCGGAGCGCAACCATATAAACATCCTTATTTTCCTTATCATTTCTGGATGTATAAACAGAATTATTCTCCTTGCTCATCGAAAACCAAGCAATTACTTTATCAATCATCTCGTTTGATTTTGCATTGTGACAGTCTTTAAGACTTTTTCCGGTAAGGTCACCGTGATAGCGTGCGATTGAAGCCGGATTCATATATACAATCATCGAATCAAGATTACATATCACTATAGGGGCTTTGTCTTGGTCAATAATACTTTTAAATAGATTGTTAATCATATTTACCTCATATCAAAATGCCATTACAATGGTCAATTTCATGTTGGATTATCTGCGCAGTCCAGCCGTCAAAGCTTTTAATACGTGTCTGCATTTCGGCAGTCTGATACTGCACCTTTATATTTTTATATCGCGTGGTTTTTCGCGGTCCGCCGAGGAGCGAAAGGCAACCTTCCTCGGTTTCATAAGCACCTGATTTTTTTATGATTTCAGGATTGAACATAGTCATATATGTACCGTTTTCTAAAACAAAAGCAATTATGCGCTTTCGTATACCTATCATATTTGCCGCCATTCCGACACAGTTCTCTTTGTGCGATTTTAATGTGTCCAGCAAATCTACAGCTACCTGCAAATCATCTTTTTCTGCTTTTTCCGATTTTCCGGCAAGAAAAAACGTATCGTGTACGAGTTCTTTAATCATATCATCCACCTCATTTTAATTATGCCATAATGCACAGCGAATTACAATAGAATTATTGAGCATAATAATTAAGAGGTGAAGCAATATGGATTCCGTATGGTCAAAACACAATATACCAAGTTTTGAAAAACTTGAGCGAAATATAAAAACAGATGTTTTAATTATCGGCGGCGGCATAACAGGACTGCTCATTGCGCACGAATTTAAAAAGCGCAGTATAGAATGTGTCATAGTCGAAGCCAACAGAATTTGCGGCGGCATTACAAAAAACACCACCGCAAAAATCACGTCGCAGCATGGACTAATATATAACAAACTGATTTCTTCTTTTGGAGTAGATACTGCGAAAAAGTATCTTTCTGCAAACAAAAATGCAATTGTGCGATATCGAGAGATTTGCAAAGATATAGGCTGTGATTTTGAAGAAAAAGACTCATATGTATTCTTACAGGAAAGTCCTACTCTCTTGGAAAAAGAGTTAAATGCACTGGAAAAACTATCATACAAAGCAGAATTCACTTCCGAAACGGAACTACCCTTTGCTACTCTCGGCGCAATTAAATTCAAAAATCAAGCGCAGTTTAATCCGACAAAATTTGCCGCCGCGATTGCACCGAACTTAAAAATATTTGAAAATACAAATGTAATAGAGATCGACGGTCATACTGCAAAAACAAATAACGTCAGCATAACGGCTGAACGTATCATTGTGGCAACACACTTCCCTTTTATCAACACACACGGACTATACTTTTTAAAAATGTATCAGTCACGCTCGTATGTAACGGCAATTGAGAATAACCAGCCAATCAACATGTATGTTGACGGCGATGGAAGCGGACTTTCGTTTAGAAGCTATGACAATCTTTTATTCATTGGCAGCGGAAGCCACCGCACGGGAAAGCCGAGCCGTGCATGGGAAGATGCAAAACAACTTGCCAAATGCTATTATCCAGATTCTAAAATCAAATATCAGTGGGCAGCGCAAGACTGTATGACTCTTGACGGGATTCCGTATATAGGTGAATACTCGAAAGTAGTACCGTACATGTATGTAGCAACGGGTTTTAACAAGTGGGGCATGACATCCGCAATGGTTGCCGCTGACATAATTGCAGACCTTGTTTGTGGCAAGAAAAATGAATTCGCCGATGTTTTTACCCCTTCGCGTTCAATTTTAAAAAAACAGCTTGCCGTAAATCTGATTGAAACTACTGCAAATCTGCTGCGCCCTACCGCTCCAAGATGCTCACATCTTGGTTGTGCGCTGAAATGGAACAAGAACGAGCACACATGGGATTGCTCTTGTCACGGTTCACGCTTTGATAAAAGCGGTAACCTTATCGACAATCCGGCGACAAAAGGATTGAAATAAAACTTTAAATATGGTAGACTTAACATAGTTTATACTATGAGGTGTACCATGAGCAAAAAGAAAAAAATTTTAATTGGCATCGGTATCGTAATACTGATAGCCGCAATATATTTGCTATGCGTTTCTTATGGGCACGATGGCGATGTTCCTGCGGTTACAACGTCACAATCAAATAACTATAACAACTCGAATGCCAATGCTGAAGCTATTGTTGTAACCGAAAAAAGCGTTACTATAACCACGCTAAATGAGTGGTATGCATTTAACACTTCGCTTGCAAACTGCCATTATTTTTCCGATGGATGCTTAAGCATTTTACGAATGATTATTCTCGGTCAATCCGAGTTTAAAGAATTTGAAACGGTTAAACTCGGCGAGTGGCAAATTACCCGCGACCAAGAGAAATACAAAGACAATGAACTGCTTTTCGAGTTTACGGTTACAGCTTCGGAACTTGATACATTGCCCATTGGCACCTATTTTGCAATGATAAATGATGCTGACGTTTGCACAATGGAGTTTTTAGGAGATGATCCGCGCGAAAAGGAGTCACCAGATGCTTCCTTATCCGCAATGGCTATTGCAACATGGATTCGCTCAACAAACAGTTGGTCGACGCCGGTGTTCGGTACGCCGCTCAAAGGTACGCAAAGTTATATTGCAGATTATATAATCAGCCAATACGGCGAAAACGGTAGAATTCCAGTATCCGAATTCAAAAAACTGCTCACCGACAAATTCGGAATGAGCGCAGATGAAAACGAGATCAACTCGGTTATCATTGATAAAAGGCTCTATATAGAAGCACAGCCTTTTCACTCAAAAAGCTATGCACAATTCCATATCATCGGAGATACTGTAATTGACGGTGTCAACACCGTTACCGTTGAGTTTTACGCCGACTCTACGCGCTTTATCAAAACTGACATAGTTGAATACTATCTCGATAACGATGAGCGCATACTTGGCTGCAAGCGCATACACATCGGCGATTATGAGCCGTTTGAACTGTATAACGCATTTGGAATGTAACAAAAATGACTCCTTTCGGAGCCATTTCAGAGTACTGGCAAACACGTCAGAGCGCAAGTAAAAAATAAAAGCGAAGCGAACAAATAGAAATAATCTTTCTCTTTGTGTTAAAAACAAAATGCGGCAAGGGCTTTTTAAGCCCTTGCCGTTACTTGCTTTTTTGGATTTTTGTCTCTACC
>JAZNOM010000036.1:0-14096 GCA_045580835.1 Eubacteriales bacterium | reverse complement strand
AGCGACCTTGTTATGCCGTATCAGGACAACCTTGGTACCCTTATGGATGCCGAGGAGTTCCGCAAGATAGTCGAGCCTGACGTTTATCGCCGTATGGGCTTTATACGCAAGATTGGCAATATTGCGGCACACGCAGGCAAGAAAATAAGCGAGGAGCAGGCGATGCTCTGCCTTGAAGACCTCTACTACTTCATGGATTTTGTGGCATACTGCTATGCACCCGAATACACCGAGGGAAAGTTTGACCCCGAACTTGTAAATGCGCAGACCGAAACGCTTATCGACAACAGCGTAGCAATCAACTTTGAAGAGCTTCTGAAAGAAAACGAAGCGCTGAAAGCAGAACTTACCGCACGCAGAGTCGAGCAGCAGCAGACCTACGCTCCGCCAAAGCCGCTTGACTGCACCGAGTATGAAACACGCAAAGTTTATATTGACACCATGCTTCAGGATGCAGGCTGGACCGAAGGGCGCGACTGGATAAACGAATACGAACTCTTTGGCATGCCCAACAAATCAGACGTTGGCTATGCAGATTATGTTCTTTTTGGCGATGACGGAAAGCCGCTTGCGCTGATTGAAGCAAAACGCACATGCAAGGACGTTTCTGTCGGCAGACAACAGGCAAAACTATACGCAGACTTGCTTGAAAAGAAGTACCGCCGCCGTCCTGTGATATTCCTATCCAACGGATTTGACACCCGCATAGACGACGGAGTTTATCCCGAGCGCAAGGTTGCGGCAATCTACTCAAAGCGTGACCTTGAAAAACTGTTCAATCTCCGCACCGTGCGTACAAGCCTTGAGCACGTTGAGGTTAATAAAGTCATTGCAGGCAGATACTATCAAGAGGGTGCTATCAAGGCGGTTTGTGACAGTTTCGGCAGAAAGAACCGCCGTAAAGCTTTGCTTGTAATGGCTACGGGCTCGGGTAAGACACGAACCGTTATGGCTCTTTGCGATGTACTGTTAAGACACGGATGGGTTAAGAACATTTTGTTCCTTGCTGACCGTACCTCTCTCGTTTTGCAGGCAAAGCGCAGTTTTGTAAATCTGCTTCCTGAATTATCCGTGTCAAACCTTTGCGAGGACAAGGGAAACTACAATGCACGTTGCATTTTCTCAACATATCAGACAATGGCAAATTGCATTGACGAGGTGCGTGATGACGATGGCAAACTGTTCAGCACAGGGCATTTTGACCTTGTTATCTGCGACGAGGCGCACCGCTCAATTTACAACAAATACCGTGATATTTTCAACTATTTCGATGCTCCGCTTGTAGGTCTTACTGCAACGCCCAAGGATGATATCGACAAGAACACCTATGAGGTTTTTGAACTTGAAAACGGCGTTCCCACCTACGGCTACGAACTTGCTCAGGCGGTAGAAGACGGATTTTTGGTGGATTTCATGTCCATAGAAACAAAACTGAAATTCATCGAGCAAGGTATTGTATATGATGACCTTTCGGACGATGACAAAGCCGAGTATGAAGAAACATTTGCAAAAGATGGCGAAATGCCCGAAAGCATCGGCTCATCTGCGCTGAATGAATGGATATTCAACGAGGACACCATAAGAGAAGTTTTGCATGTGCTGATGTCCCAGGGGCTTCGCATTGATTACGGTGAAAAGATAGGCAAGACTATAATCTTTGCAAAGAATCACAAGCATGCTGAAAAGATTTATGAGATTTTCGGCAAGGAGTATCCGCATCTTGCAGGATATGCAAAGGTGATTGACAACCACATCAACTATGCGCAAAGTGCGATTGATGAGTTCTCTAACCCGAAAAAACTGCCGCAGATTGCAATATCGGTTGATATGCTTGACACGGGTATTGACGTGCCCGAGGTGCTTAACCTTGTTTTCTTTAAAAAGGTGATGAGCAAGGCAAAGTTCTGGCAGATGATAGGCAGAGGAACCCGTCTTTGCGAGGGGCTGATTGACGGACAAGATAAGAAAAGGTTTTATATCTTTGATTTCTGCGGCAATTTTGAGTTCTTCCGCATGAATAGTAAGGGCAATCATGCGGCAAACACAATTCCGCTTCAGGGTGCAATTTTTAAACTGAAGGCGCAGATTGTATTTAAACTGCAGGATATTGCATATCAGACAGAAGAACTTATCGCATTCCGCAAGTCATTGATTGATGACATGGTTGAAAAAGTGTCTGCACTGAACTGCGAGAATTTTGCGGTGCATCAGCATCTACGCTATGTTGATACGTATGCAAATCCCGACAATTACAAGGCGCTTACATACGAGGATACGCTTGATATGGGTGCAGAACTTGCTCCGCTTATCGAGCCGGACAAAGACGAGGTAAATGCGGTTCGTTTTGATGCGCTTATGTATGGCATTGAGCTTTGCTATCTTGCGGGCAAGTCATATTCCCGTGCAAAAAGTGACCTGTTCAAAAAGGTCAGCGGCATTGCAAGCGTTGCGGCAAGTTTCCCCGAGATAAAGGCGCAGGGCGAACTGATTGATAAGATACTTAACACATCGTATTTTGAGAACTGTGGTATCAATGAGTTTGAATATATCCGCAAGGCGCTTCGTGATTTGGTAAAGTTTATTCCGCATAACCGCCAGACATATACAACCCACTTTGACGATGAAATTTTATCAATTGATTGGAAACAATCCAAACTTGACGGCGACGAACTTAAAAATTACCGTGCAAAAGCAGAGTATTATGTTCGCAAACATGTATCAAGCGCGGCAATTTCTAAACTCCGCACCAATATTCCGCTCTCCGCGGATGATGTTGAGGAACTCGAAAAAGCACTCTGGGGTGAAGTCGGAACCAAGGCGGATTATGAAAATGAGTATGGCTCAAAACCGCTTGGCGAGTTTATCCGTGAAATCGTCGGCATGGATATGAATGCGGCAAAGGCGGCATTTGCTGGGTATTTAAATGATGTTAATCTTGACTCAAATCAGATTTATTTTGTAAATCAGATTGTCGAGTACATTGTGCGAAACGGTATGATGAAGGATCTCTCGGTAATGACGGAGGCTCCTTTCACCGACCACGGTAGCGTGGTTGATATATTCCCTGATACAACTGTTTGGGACAGAATTCATAGCGTAATTGAAAGAATAAATGCAAACGCCACGATATAGTAAGAAACAACACCGTATATCATTGATATACGGTGTTGTTTCGATATAGCATTTAAAAACGATACAATGCACGCCGAGTGTATTTTTGCTGTAAAATCAGACATCGCTTGGTTTGTTATTAAGCTGATAGAATGCTACTGCAGAAGCGGCGGCAACGTTAAGCGAATCAACACCGTGATACATCGGTATTTTTACGGTGAAATCGCAGCCGGATATGGTAGCGTCAGAAAGGCCGTCGCCTTCTGTTCCCATAATGACTGCGAGCTTCTTTTCGTCTGCAAGCCTTGGGTCGCTAATCGAAAGGGAATTATCCTTAAGTGCCATAGCTGCGGTTTTAAAACCGAGAGCTTTTATTTCATCAAGACTGTCGTCTGTTAAAAAAGTCCATTCAATCTGAAACACAGTACCCATACTGACCCTTGAGGCACGTCTGTAAAGCGGGTCGGAGCATCCGGGGGTCAGGAGTACGGCATCCATTCCAAGTGCCGCAGCAGAGCGGATTATGGCGCCCACGTTGGTTGGGTTCATAACTTTATCAAGTATAACTATTCTACTTTTGTTTTCGCAAATTTCGCTTGCTGTAGGCAATGGCTTTCGCTTCATAGCACACAGCATACCTCTGGTAAGTTTGAATCCGGTAAGCTGTGTCAAAACATCGAATTCTGCACAAAAAACAGGTGCGTTTTTTATTCTGGCAAGAATATGCTTGCCCTCACCCTCAATATGTCTTTTCTCCATAAGACATGATACCACTTCGTATCCGGCATCAAGAGCGCGTTCGATAACTTTTGGGCTTTCAGCTATAAACATACCTTTTTCGGGGAACTCTCGGTTTAATAGTTGTCCCTCGGTTAACCGTGCGTATACGTCAAGTCTTGGGTCAAGAATATCAGTTATTTCTATAATGTTATTCATGTTAATCTCCATTGTGTTGCTGTATATATTGTAGCCGCATGACTCTCCTGTGTCAAATGTTTTTTTGCATGAGCATTTGAATAAAAATGACCAATGGCTTGGAGCCATTAGATACGCACAAAGCGAATGGTTGCAAATCAATCCACCTACAGAAAAAAACGAAAAAGAACATCCACAAGTGAGATAGTCAATAGTTAGTAGACACTAAAAAAAGAATTAAGCTGCCAGTTCAATTCTGTATTGGACTGGCGGTTTTCTTTTGAGTTTGCGGAGAGGTCTTATGTAATTTAAATAATAAATAGCTTCATCAACAACCGTTTTAAGATTTTCTTGCTTCCAGTACTGGAAGCGGCAACGCAAAACATCCTTAAACCTACCAAAGAAAGATTCAATAACTGCATTGTCTCTTGGTGTTCCTGCTCTTGACATACTTTGAATTGCGTTGAATGATTTAAGTAGGTTCGTGTAACCTGCGGATGAGTACTGGACACCCTGGTCGCTGTGGAAGAGTAATCGGGTTCCGGTGCTCTTTGCTTTTTCAAGAATTCTTTTTGCCGGCTTCATCACAAGGAAGTTGTCGAAAGTATCGCTTAACTCATAGTCAACAATTTCATTATTGAACAGATCAAGATAACAAGCCAGATAATGCCACTTGCCTTGGTGCTTTATGTATGTTACATCCGTAACTATCTTCTGCATAGGTTTTTCGGCATAGAACTGTCTGTTCAAAATGTTTGGATATTTTTCTTTTTCCTTACCCGAGGGTAAGGAATTTTCATTTTTTTGGCGTACAAATCCGGAAATCCCGAGACGGCGCATCGAGCGCCAAACTGAGAGATCTGAAACCACAAGTCCGCTTTGCGTAAGCAAAGTGTCGTTTACCATTCGGTAGCCTTGATCAGGAAAATGTGCATGAATATCCAAGACAAAAGTGTCGAGCTGCTGTTGCCAAATCTCATATCTATTCAACTTACCTTTGCGTTTCAACCACTTGTAGTATCTTGATCGGGATACCTCGTATGATTCACAAAGTTCTTGCACAGAATGTTTTGCACTGTCTTTCTCAATCTGTGCATATATTGCACGGATTGTGCTTTTCAGGCATCTCCCCCTTCTTGTTCTTTCGCTTTTTTTAACTTTAATATCTCCATATTTTTACGCAACAACTCTCGTTTGAGCAATGCGTTTTCGTACTCCAGCATTTCCATAGGGGTAAGTTCTTTCTTACGTAAATACTTGGCAAGCGAATTCCCCGGTTTGCGTTTGTTTTCGAGCGCTGCTTCGCCGCCTTCTAAATACCGCTGCGTCCACGTGTAAATTTGGGAATTACTTATCCCTGTTTCTTTTTCCAAGTTCCTTATTGTTTCGCCGTTTAGATTTCGCTTTACCAATGCGAGTTTTTCTTCTTTGCTATGACTTTTGTTTGTTCCTCCCTTAGGGCGTCCCATATTTTTCTCCTTTGCATAAAAAATGATGGTAGACACTTTTTTAGTGTCTACCATCATTATACCATTTCATCGAAAGACCTGCTTTATTTTTATGGAATTAACTGCGATATTTGATACAATGAGAGTGTTTTTAGGAGTGGCGTTGCACAGTGCCTTTTACCTACAGCCATTTTGCAATCTCTAAAAGCTGCTTGCGTGAGGATACGCCGAGTTTACTATAGAGATTTTTATTGTGGAATTTCAGGGTGTTTTCTTTAATATTGAGTGCTTCCAAAACTTCTTTGGTTCCTTTGCCTGCGACATAAAGCTCATAGATAGACTTTTCAGTTGGAGTGAGAGCTTTAAGACCTTGGGCGAAGCGTTTTTGCTGTTCGATAAGCTCTTTAGGAATTTGTGCAGATTCTATTTCTATAGCGGATTGCTCCAAGAACAACTTTTCTCCCTCTTGCATTAAGAGATAAAGTCCAAGCAGGAACAGTTCGCTAATAATATACGAAATAGACAAAACCTCAAAATCTATTCTTACAAACTGTTCTATAAACCATACGCAGATATTGGCAAGTACTGCACCGGCGAGGAACACTGCCTGAATGTTTGACGGAACTTTTTTCTTTACCGTTGCGTGCGTGATTGCGGCGACCATCGCCGCAAAATAGACAAGTAAGAAAACAAGATACAGAAAGTGCCACGAACCGTATACCTTTTCGAGTACGGTGACACCATTTACCGTGCGCAAAGAAACCTCTTTGTAGTAAATATCCGAGTACCCCGGACTTGCCGCTATGGCAAACACGAACAGACTGACGGCGACAAGAAAAGGCGGAAGCCTTTTCTTGTATTGCAGACGGCTGACCTTGATTATAGTCATCAGCATTGTAGGCGGCAGAAATACCGAGCCAAGATATGCAACTCTGTTTGCCATAAGTGCAGAGTCAAGTGTCGTTGCTTTTGACAGCCAGAGATACCCTATATTGATAATTACTGTTGAAACAAACAGAAGAACAAGCCACTTCTCTTTTTTGCGTATTAGTAAAAAATAGCTTGTAAGCAGAAGTATGGAGAGAAGAGAGGTAACTATGTAGATTGCCGAAATGTCGGTTGTTTTGTTGCCGGTTGAAGTACAGCCGCCAAGCAAACAAAGAACGGCGGGCAAAAGCGGTGCTGAATACTTTTTCATAAATGCTCTCCTTTGCTTTTTTACCCCTGAAAACGAAAAACCACACCGCTTCCCACACTTTTTGAGCGAAAAAAACGGCAATCCCACACTTTTATTTTGCGTTTGTGTGGCGACTTTAGGTATTGTTGTAATTTAAAATTAAATTACAGGGTATAGAAGGAGGGTATATAACCTTGCCTTGTTAAAAAGGGGTACCCCATTTACAAACTCATGTAAATGTCTCTGTGGCGCGCCAACGAAACAGAGACCGCCCCTGATATTTTATATTAATTATATCATAGTTATAAATTTTAGTCAACGGAGGAAACCGAAATGAAAAAACTTGGCAGGATTTTTGTTTTGTGTCTGCTTGTTTCTCTGCTTGCATTTACCGTGCTTGCCGAGGACGGCGACAACTGCATGTACTGCGGTGCATATCGTTTTGGCGATTGGCTTTGCGAATGCGGACTCTGCAGTATTGAGGCAGAGCCGGCGGACTGCTGGGCGGCTACGCACTGTTGGGAATGCGGCGACTGCTTCAATACACGCAGTAAATTCTGTACCGAATGTCATCTTTGCGACGATTGCTACATCGGCGAGGTAGACCATTGCATGGGCTGCGAGGAGTGCTATGCCGGCGACCGGGATGCGCTATGCAGCATCTGCTGGTTCTGTGAGAGCTGCGCGGGCGCATTATGTGATGATTGCGGCCGTTGCGAGAGCTGTCAGGAGTTTGAAGGCGGTGTGCATTGCCCCGAGTGCGGCTATTGCTATAACACTTATGGCGCATGCGAGGAAGATGGCGCCGAGCATTGCAAGGAGTGCTGCCTTAACTGCGAGAAATGCGAGCGATGCGTTTATGACGACGGTCTTGAACTATGCGATGAGTGCAACGCCTGCGAAGAATGTTGTGCGGCGGAGGCACAGAGCGAGGGATGCGAGTGCGGTGACTACTGCGTGGAAAGCTCCGATTGGTATGACCATATCTGCCTTGATTGCGGAACTCCGTTTTGTGCAGTCGAGCAATGCGACATCTGCGAGGTATGCCTTGACTGCTGCGAGGGCAATTCCGATTGCAGCGAGGGGCTTTGCGTAATGGACGATGAATATGATGAGCATTTCTGTGATGACTGCGGCGCGTGTTTCCATGACGTAGACGTATGCGAAATCTGCTATAGTAACGGCGAACTTCGCTGCGAGGACTGTTGTCGTACTTTTGCCGAGGACGAGGGCTGCGACTGCGGCGATATGTGCGTAAGCGACCCTGATTTTGATATGCATATTATCACCGAGCACACCTCAGGCGGCGAGCATAGTGCAAAGCCGCAGAACTCATGGTCATTTGATGAAACCTATCACTATGTGAAGTGCCGTTATTGCGAGAGTACGGCACACTATACCGCAAAAACTAAGCACACGCTTAACAAGTACGACATCTGTACCGTTTGCGGTTACAATACGCACACAAAGATACTTATTCTCGCTCAGCCGCAGAGCAGAGTTGTAAGCGTAAGCGACAGTGAGGCGGACGCAGGTGAGCCTTACAATATTGAGGATAACAAGGTTTCGTTTTCCGTTTTTGCCAAAGGAACCAGCACGCTTCGCTACCAGTGGTACGAAAGATACGGAAATGGAAAGTGGACGGCTCTCGAAGACTATACGACCTCTTGGAACAACGGTAAAAAATTTAATGTTGTTCACGGTGCAAAGAGTGAAAAATTGACGATTTCTGTTCCCACGACGGTTTGCTATGGTGAGAACTCTTACCGTTGCGAGATTAAGGATGAGGACGGAAATACCGTATATTCCGCCGAGGCGTCTATTCTTTCAAAGCACATTTACAAAGAGAGCACCTACTATAAGGGTGCGCTTATCGGTATTATCCATCAGCCGAATAGCAAGAGCAACATTGGCGTGTACGAAAGCAAAGTACATGAAATAATGTGTCTTGGCGACGGCTGCGAGGCGGTAAAGGAACTCCCCCACAACTTTGGCAAGGCAGAGGGCGAGGTTACCGATAGCGTAGACGGCAGCGTATGGACCAAATACACCTGCCGTGACTGTGGATTTACTACACATATAAAGAACCATGACCACTTTTTCTTTGACAAAGAAACGGGCGAGTGCGAGGTTGACTACACTTACAAAAACGGCACACAGCACCGTCTTAAGTGCCTTTATGACGGTTGTACCAAGACTACCTTGGAGAGCCACACATGGCTTGCATGGGGTAATCAGGGAACACCTCATACCTCTCAGGACGGCATTGGCGCACCGTATAAGGAATGTAGTCTTTGCTCCTATACCACAACAGAGAAGCCGATGCGATTTGACAGCGTAAAAGAGGAGAACGTCGCAACCGACTGGACAAAGGCAAACGACCTTGTATATGTACAGTACGGTCATGCATCAAGCGATATTTACGTTATGGGCGACAGTATTGAGATTACTTTTGCTCCCACTGTCAACGATAAAAACGATTACATCAAGATGAACAATCCGAGATGCCTTGCTTTCCGTGTATACTATAGCGGAAACGGCGTGAGCGACCTTGACGTAACGGGCTACGCAACCTCGATAAAGCTTGAGGGCGAGCCGAAGTGGGCTTTCACAATCAAGAACTTTAAGGAATACACAGGCGGCGGAATTTTCACATTTATCCCTGCTATTGATAAAAACGAGTGTAAGCACGAGAGCGGAACAAGAATTTTTGGCGCATACAAGCCTGTCTGTGTAAAGGACGGCTATACAGGCGACCTTCGCTGCTGCGATTGCGGATATGTTGTAAAATACGGTGAAGCTATAGAGGGCGGTACCGAGCATACAGGCACGCTCACACTTGTCAAGAGTAGCGTAGTTGCGGCAACGTGCGAACAGCGCGGCTACGAAGGCTCATACAAATGCTCGCATTGCGGCATGGTGGTTATGGGTGACACCACACCGAGAAAGCATACGGGCACGATAACCGTCAAAAATGCTAAAGCGGCTACCTGCTTTGATTTTGGCTACACGGGCGACACCTACTGCTCCTGCGGCGACCTTGTAAAAGAGGGCAAGCTGATAGCACCCACTCACGCAAAACTTCAAACTGTAAACTACAAGGAAGCAACCTGCCTGAATGACGGCTATACAGGCGATATAAAGTGTGCAGTGTGCGGAATTTATGTAAAATACGGCTACACTCAAAAGGGCGGTGAGCATGCATTTGCAGATTGGAAAGTCCTTGATGCGGTGAGTCACAAGAGCTACTGCAAGGTAAGCGGTTGTAACGAAACTGTTACCGAGCCGCACGCGGATGTTGACCGAAACCTCGTCTGCGATACATGCGGTTACTCATGGGGCGAAGACGGTGAGTATATTTCAAGCATAATATTCAACATCACTCCTCCCGAAATCGGCGCAAAAGCGGATTATACCAAATTCGACGGCAAGCGTATGACAAGCGACAATTCAGGACTTAGCGCATCGAGATATAAAAACGGTATCGCATGGGAGAATATGACAAGCGGCAAATTCCTGCTCCCCGGCGGCACAGAGGTTTTTTCAGAGGATAATGTATATAAAATCTATATTTCTTTCCGTACAAACGGGGACTATAAGTTTGCAACCGATGTTACCGCAACTATCAACGGTTTATCGGCGAAAGCGGAGTATATAAGCGAGCAGTTTGTAAATGTCGAATATACCTTTCAAAAGCTTGACCATGTTCACGATTACATTCTGATGCGTAACGAAAACAGTCACCATTACGAGTGCCTTGTTTGCGGTGCTGTAAAGGACGCAGGCAATCATGAGTTTGATGCAAATGGGCGCTGCAAGACTTGCGGCTACAACAAGAGTAAGAATAACCCGTTTACCGACGTTAAGGCAAGCGATTACTTCTTTGATGCGGTAATGTGGGCAAAGGATACGGGACTTACCGTAGGTACAACGGCGACAACCTTCTCGCCTGACGATACCTGTACAAGAGCGCAGGGGATAACATTCCTCTGGCGTGCGGCAGGCAAGCCTACACCCAAAACATCGGTAAATCCCTTTACCGATGTAAAGACTACTGACTATTACTACGATGCGGTACTCTGGGGCGTTGAACAGGGAATTATAGTCGGCACATCCGCCACAACCTTTACACCTCACCAGACCTGCTCAAGCGCACATATTATGACAATGCTTTACAGAGCAATGAAGATTGGCACAAACGGCTGGTATGCAGAGGCGCGTGACTGGGCAAAGAAAGAGGGACTCCTCGACGGAACAAAATTTGTTGTTTCTCCCGATGAGCCTTGTCCGAGAGCGGGAATTGCATATTTCCTTTATATGTTTTATGAGAAATAAGGAGTAGACATGAAAAGAGTAATTACATTATTGATTGCGGCAATTATGCTTGCCATTTCTGCATTTGCAGATGGTATTCCTTGCGAGCACGACTTCCTCGCTATGAGAAATCTGACAAGTCACTATGAGGAATGCCAGAAGTGTTTTGAACTTCGCAATGCAGGCAGCCACGAATTCAAAGACGGCAAATGCACAGTTTGCGGGTATGAGGACACAGCGATTCGCGGAGAGGGCGAGCACGAGCATATTCTTATGAACGGTGCAGATATGGACTACCACTATGAAGAGTGTCAGGTCTGCTTTGAGCGTTTCAATATAAAGGACCACACCTTTAAAGATGACAAGTGTACTGTTTGCGGCTATGACAAATTCGCAAATCCTTTTATCGATGTAAGCGAGAGTGCATGGTTCTATAATGATGTAATCCGAGCATACTATGATGGGCTTATCAATGGCAAAACTAACATAACCTTTGCGCCTGACCTCAATATCACATATGTTGAAGCGATAAAACTTGCGGCTTGTATGCATCAGAAGTATACCGACGGCAAGGTAACACTCACAGTCGGCAACCCATGGTATAAGCCTTATCTTGATTATTGCATTGAAAACGGTATTCTCAAAGAGGAACACGGCTATGACCTGAGTGCCCCTGCAACAAGACAGGGATATATGCGTATCTTTGCATATTCGCTTCCACCGGAGGCACTTGAGGAAATCAACTACGTTGCCGAAGATGCAATCCCCGATGTAAAAAAAGACCCCGCTATATATAAACTTTACCGTGCCGGTATCGTTGGCGGCGTTGATGCAGCACGTAACTGTAAACCAGATGCAAACATCAAGAGAAGCGAGGTTGCGGCAGTTCTTACAAGAATGATGTATAAGTCTGCAAGAATAGAGTTCACCCTCGGCGAAAAGCCGTCAGAAACCGAGCCACTTGCGTTTAAGGGCGCTACTTCATATCTGGAATTCGGAAAGTATATATTCCTTGCGTCAGTAGTTGGCGGAGAAACTCCCTATACATATACTTGGTATTACAGCGACGGCGAAAAGGGGACAAAGCTTACAAACGATAGCTTTGTAACCTTTACAGATGACGGAACCGGCAACGCAACCGCATCATTCATTTTCTCCGAGAATAATCCTTATCTCGCAAAGCAGGTAAAACTTGAGGTTACAGACGCAAAAGGCACAAAGATTGATACGGGCTATACCGATATTCCCGCATATTTTGATATCGAAGGACCGGCCGAGGAGGAGCCTGAAACCTATGAAAAGCTTACAATTACCGAGCAGCCTGAGTATATTGCATCAGCAAAAGAGGGCGATTATGTAACCTATTCGGTATTTGCCAAGGGCGGCAAGCAGCCCTACAAATTTGAGTGGCTCTATCATACAGGCTACAAGAACCAGACCGCTACTTTCAAAAATGACGGATATGCAATCCTGAGCGGTGACGTTATTACGCTTAAGTTTGACTTGGATAGCCCATATATTGAAAAGAAGTTTTTCTGCAGAGTTACCGATGAAAACGGCGAAAGCGTAAGTACAAACACTATTAAAATGCCTGAAACACCTTT
Source organism: Eubacteriales bacterium (assembly GCA_045580835.1). Classification (GTDB taxonomy): domain Bacteria; phylum Bacillota; class Clostridia; order Oscillospirales; family CAG-272; genus UMGS902. The sequence continues at coordinate 1,527 of JAZNOM010000036.1, read as the reverse complement.
TACAATGGAGCTTGAGGACATTATAAAGAATTCTCTCGGTACAATTATTGTCGGCAGAGTTAAGACAGGTAAGATAGTCCCCGGTGAACATCTTGTATTTACCTTTGACGATAAATACACTTATGGCAGCGGTAAAGTTGAAGCAATTGAAATGTTCAACAAACAGCTTGACGTAGCCACTGCAGGTGACAGAGTAGGACTTCTGTTTAAGGAAATCGGCACCATCAATACCCGTGCTGCAGTGCTTGATTACGACAAACAAGGTCTTATCGGAGATAAGAAGAATATTGCTATCAAAGAAGCACTTAGCGTAGGCGTAAGCTATACTCCAAGAGGAAATATCGGTGAGTGGACAAAGATGAGTGTATATGCTACTGGCGGTATGGAGCCTTATACCTATGTATGGCAGGCACTTAAAGACGGCAAGTCCGCTTATAATCTTACGAGCATCGCAAAATCGGAGGAATGGGCAAACGGATTTGATAAAGATACGCTGAACATTATGCTTACCGAGCAGCAGTATGCATTCGGCATGTCCTTCCGCTGTATGATAACCGATGCGGCAGGCAATATTGCGTATTCTGAGGCATATATTCCTACTCCCCATGATCTTGTTATTGCAAAACATCCCGAGAGCGTTTATGCAAACTACGGCGATGAAGTTCAGTTTAAAGTAAAGGCACTTGGCGAGAGCGGCAGTGCCCTGACCTATAAGTGGCGTTATATTTATGACGGCGCCAAGACCTTTAAGGATATTCTGCCTACCGACTCGTGGGCAAGCGGCTATAACACTGATACGCTCACAATACACGTGGAAAAGACCGAACTTACAAACCATGTATATTACCACTGTGTTGTTACCGATGCCGAGGGCAACGAGGCTATTACTGCTGCGGCAACCATTTCCCCAGAAAAGCCTTTTATTTCAAAGCAGCCCGGTGTTGTATCGGCAAAGCCTGATACCTACATCAAGTTCAGCGTAGAGGCAGACGGCAGATACAAGCCCCTTACCTACAAGTGGTATTACTTTGTTAACGGCATGGATTTCTTCTATCCTGTATCCAAGGACCATGACTGGGCAGAGGGCGAGACCACGGATACACTTACCGTAGGTGTTGACAGAAAGTATTTTGACGGCAGCTTCAAGTGCTACTGCTTGATAAAAGATGCAAACGGAAACGAGGTTAAGAGTCTTGAGGGAAGCGTTACCCTCAGCGATGATGCAAACGTAAATCTCGAAACAGGTCACGCGCCAAAGGATGAGGTAATTGTTCTTATCTGGTAAAGGAGGTAACTATGGATTATATAGGAAAGTGGAAATTTCATTCGATAGGCGAGATGGGAGATGACGGTATACACTATCTCAATGCCGAAGAATACCTTGCATCCCCAATGCTCTATATCGACGAAGCCGATGCAGAGGCAGTTGCGGATGAACTTGCCGAGCGCAAAAAGATGATTGGCATGGAGCTCCGCGTGCTTGCAGACGGTACTCTCTATATGCTGATGCCGCTTCCCGAGGGTGTA
>JAZNOM010000035.1:0-4066 GCA_045580835.1 Eubacteriales bacterium | reverse complement strand
TCGGAATAAAGCCAACGCTTGATAATTGGGAATATATGTTCTGTTTCGACGGAAATTCCGCCTTTTTCATTCTTAATTTCTTCTGCCATTTTTAAAAGGTCCTTTCTTGTAGATATATGATATTATATTATATATTAGTTTCGTTAGAAAAACAATAATACATTAGAAAATTTCACTTAAACTACAAAGATAAATTAATGTTTAGCTTCTTATTGTCATCCTGAACGCAGTGAAGGATCTGCACGCCGTAGGCGTGTCTCCTTTTAGAAAAACCTTGATTTCATCAAGGTTTTCAGATTCTTCGCTTCGCTCAGAATGACAAGAGAGAGTTACTTGGCTAAACTTTAATTCATCTCATAAAAAACATCTTGCATTTTTCAAAAAGATATGCTATAATACATGGGTACGCGCCGGTATGATGGAATTGGCAGACGTGCTGGACTCAAAATCCAGTGGTAGCGATACCGTGTCGGTTCGACCCCGACTACCGGCACCATGAAAACACCCTTTGTCTATCGGACAAAGGGTGTTTTTCGCTTTGGAGGAACTATGAAAAGATATATGCTTTTATTATGCGCACTTTGCGCCGCGCTTGCTTCATGTAATTCTCAAGTCGAAGAAACTACAGTCGACACTATAACAATTGTTACGACAACCGAAACGGCAGCAATTACCACCGAGGTAATTACCACTGCCGAAGAAACAACCGTGGAAACAACTACAGAGATTACTACTACCGAAGAAACTACTACGGTTGCGACAACAGCCGCCACCACCAAGGCAACCACTGCGGCAACAACATCAAAGCCAAAGCCTAAAGAAACATATAGCGCGCATGTTCCGTCGGTGCTGGACGGCGAATATACATACGGCACAGAGCCGATAATAGAAGTGATAGACGGCATCACATATGTAAACGGCATCCTTATCGCAAACAAGACCTATTCCCTGCCCGAAACCTTTGTGCCGGGCGGACTTCACCCCGATGCAAAAGCCGCATTTGACCAAATGAAAGCCGATGCAGCCGCAGAGGGGCTAACACTTAAAATCGTATCCGGCTATCGCTCGTACCGTCAGCAGGTCAGCACATACGCAACCTTTTCGGGACGCGACGGCAAGGCGCTCGCCGACAGATACTCTGCACGTCCCGGTCACTCGGAACATCAGACGGGACTTGCAATGGATATAAACTCGGTAAAAAACAGCTTTGCCGACACCGCGGAGGGAAAATGGCTGGCAGAAAACTGCGCAAAGTACGGCTTTATCCTGCGCTATCCAAAAGACAAAGAGCCGCAGACCGGCTACATGTATGAGCCATGGCATATCCGCTATCTCGGCAAAGAACTCGCCGAAACCGTTACAAGCAGCGGACTTTGCCTTGAAGAGTTTTTAGGAATCACCTCTGTTTATGCAGAGTGAAAGGAGAACAATGGCAACAAAGGTTCTTATGGCGATGAGCGGCGGCGTTGACTCGTCAACTGCTGCATTGCTTTTGCAAAAAGACGGCTATGACGTAAGCGGAATGATGTTGCGCCTTTGGTCAAAAGAAGAACTGCCGCTTTATGAGGCTGCAGGCGAGATTGATGCAAAGAATGTATGCGACACGCTTGGCATCCCATTTTATGTCGGCGACTACCAAAACGAATTTAAAAAAGAGGTAATAGACGCATTTATCGAGGCTTACGAAAGCGGCGAAACGCCAAATCCTTGCGTACTTTGCAACCGACGTGTCAAGTTTGAGTTTATGCTCCGAGAGGCAGACAAGCTTGGCATTGAAAAAATTGCTACCGGACATTACGCAAAGATTGAGTATGACTCGGCGCATTCAAGATATATCGTAAGAAAAGCATCGGACTCGAAAAAAGACCAAAGCTATATGCTTGCACTGCTCACACAAGAGCAGCTTTCGCGCACACTCTTCCCTCTTGGTGGCCTTACAAAAGACGAAATACGCGCAATTGCTGCCGAAAAGGAGCTTGTCAGCGCACATAAAAAAGACAGTCAGGACATATGTTTTATTCCTGACGGCGACTATGCAAGCTTTATTATTTCCGAAACAGGCAAGGAGTACAAAAGCGGCGACTTTGTGGATGCAAACGGAAATGTGCTTGGTAGTCACAGCGGTCTTATCCGCTACACCACAGGGCAACGCAAGGGGCTTGGCATTGCGCTCGGCGCACCGATGTACGTGCTCGGAAAAGATATAGAAAGCAACCAGGTTATTCTCGGCACAAATGCACAGCTTTTTGAACAGGAATGCATTGTAACCGACGTTAATGCCGTTTCCGTTGAAAGTTTTGATACACCCATGCGTGCCGAGGTCAAGGTGCGCTACAGTCACGCGTCGTCCCCTGCATGGCTTTACCCTGAAAACAGAAAAATCCGCGTGGTTTTCGACCAGCCGCAACGGGCGATTACACGCGGTCAGACCGCCGCTTTTTATGACGGCGATATTCTTCTCGGCGGAGGAAAAATAGAGTGATAACAAACCTACTTGTAAAACTGTTTGTAAAAGACAGTGAAAGCACCGCAAAGCAAGAAGTCCGTACGGCTTACGGCAAGCTTGGCGGCGCGGTTGGCATAGTATGCAACCTGATTTTATTTGTAGCAAAGCTTATCGCGGGTACTTTAAGCGGCTCGGTTTCGATAACTGCAGATGCGGTTAACAACCTATCCGATGCTTCATCAAGCATTATGAGTATTCTCGGCTTTAAACTTGCATCAAAGCCTGCTGATGCAGACCATCCGTACGGCCATGCACGATATGAATATCTGTCGGGGCTTATGGTTGCGCTCTTTATTATGCTTATCGGCATTGAACTGCTTAAAAGCAGTATAGGCAAAATCATTGAGCCGTCTGCGGTTGCTTTTAATTGGGTTACCGTTGCGGTTCTCGCCGCTACCGTTTTTGTAAAGTTATGGCTTGCAATGTTTAACAAAAGCATCGGCAAGCGCATAAACTCAAAAACGCTTATTGCGACAGCGGCTGACGCACGCAACGATGTTATCGCTACAAGCGCGGTAATAGTTTCGACGATTGTTTCAAACTATACAAAGCTTGAGCTTGACGGCTATGTAGGTTTGGCGGTTGCACTGTTTATTCTCTACAGTGGTTTTGGGCTTGTGCGCGACACTCTTGACCCGATCTTGGGGCACGCGCCCGACCCCGAATTTGTCGAGGAAATACGCGCAAAAATAATGAGTTACCCCGGTGTGCTCGGAACGCATGACCTTATGATACACGATTACGGTCCCGGTTGCCAGTTTGCAAGTGTGCACGTTGAGGTTGCCGCCGAAGGCGATGTTATTGAAATGCATGACATCATTGACAACATTGAGCGCGAGCTTTCGGAACATTATAATCTGCATCTCGTTATACATATGGACCCGATAGTAACATCCGATGACAAAGTAAACGAGGTGCGCCACCGTCTTGCAGAGGAGATTGCAAAAATAAATCCCGAGCTTACTATACACGATTTGCGTATCGTTGTAGGTCCCACACATACAAACCTCGTGTTCGACTGCGTTGTACCCCACGGCTTTAAAATGAGCAATGCAGAGCTTCGCGAGAGGATTTATGCTGCGGCAAAGTCGATAGACGAAAGTTATATCTGCGTTGTAACGCTTGAAAGCAGCTACGCAGCACTCCCAAGAGAGTAAAAAAGGTTCAACCTTTCGGTTGAACCTTTCAGAGTGCTGACAAACACGTCAGATCGCAAGTAAGAAATAAAAGCGAAGGGAATAAATAGAAATAATTTTCACTTTGTGTAAAAAAATGCGGCAAGGGCTTTTTAAGCCCTTGCCGTTACTTGCTTTTTCGGATTTTTGTCTCTACCGTACACATGTACGCCGACGAAACAAAAATCCAAAAATCTGCCTGCGTTTCTCATCCTCTGCTCAGCCTGATGACTTTGTCATCAGGCTGAAAGCGCCAAGGGGCGCTTTTATTTTGAAAATTCTTTAGCATATTCGCGTGGCGTTTTTCCGGTTTCTATAAAAAAACGACGGTTGAAAGTTCTTATTGAAGTGAAACCGGCTTCAAGTGCGGCATCGGTCATGCTCA
>JAZNOM010000034.1:0-14125 GCA_045580835.1 Eubacteriales bacterium | reverse complement strand
AAAACGGATTTAATTCACGACTACCACCAAACAAAAGTCACAGATAAATCAGCCTACGGAAAAGCCTTTGGAAAGGCAATGCTTGTTATCGCAACTGTAATGCTACTTAGCGGCATTATAGGACTGTTTGAAAATTTGCTTATGCTTGCTGTTGCTATACTTATCATAGGTTTGGTGGTTGGCATAGGTTGCATTGTTGCAGTACAAAAAAAGTACAATAAGGGAGTATTCTAAATTCCAATATATCGAACTGTTGTGATATGAGAAAGATAAAAATTACCGCTGAGGAATAAACTCCTTAGCGGCCTTTCTCTATCACTCAAAAGAAACGGGCTTTGTATCACCGGACGCGGAAGCGTTGGGGCCGGGGTCCGACATGGAGAAATACATCTTTGCGGCTTTGGTGGTGCCGAAATCGCGGTTGGAGCCGGAGTTCTGCACCTTGTTAAAGGCATCACGGAACATCTGGTTGTGGGCTTCCTCGCGGTTTAAGAGAAAATCAATGGTCTCACGCACCTTCTTGTCATCGATCTGGCGGTAAAGGTATTCATAAACCACCTTTGCGCGCTGTTCGGACGCGATGTTGCTTAGTAGGTCGGCACATAAATCGCCTGTAACGGTAACGTAATCGGCCGTCCAGGAATAACCCGAAGCGTTGATAAGTCCCGGATTTAAGCCGAGGAGCACGTGAGATTGGATCTCACCACAGGGCACTTTTTCGGCATCAACGTCGTGACCGTTTAAGAGGTTGATGGTCTGCGCCACCATCTCCATGTGACCAAGCTCCTCCGCCGCAATGTCAAGGAAGAGATCCTTGATCTCGGGGTCTTTGATTCGAAAACTTTGGGACATATACTGCATCGCCGCCTTCAGCTCGCCGTTTCCGCCGCCGAGCTGTTCTTGCAAAAGCGCCGCATACTGCGGATTGGGTCTCTCCACCTCCACGGGATGAAAAAGCATCTTTTCGTGTTTGAACATTTCACTACCTCCGTTTGTTTACTATTAGATATTCTTGCCAATTCAAAGACGGATATGTAGCAATTTTAATATTTATATGGTATAATTATTTTGATAAACCGAAAGATATCAAACCGATACTGAAATTTTAATGATTTTAAGGAAGTTTTATGAAAGACGAGTGTTTAATTTGCGGTGCAAAGCTTCAATATTTAGAAAACGATACCCAGATGAAATGTGCTCTCTGCCACAAGAAAGAAACAAGCAAAACCGCTTGTGAAAAAGGTCATTACGTGTGTAACGATTGCCATACAAGAGGAATGGATAGTAAAATCGCCCGAAATGCTTGAAAAACGCCTTGATATGAAAGAAACACAAAAGGCACAGAAAGCAGTTGTTTCAATATCGGCGATTGGTTTTATCCTGCGGTGATAGTTGTGCGCATTAAAAACGAAGAAAAACTACTCGAAAGCGAGCTTTGCGGTTACATGGAATACAAGCAAAAAGGTAAATACAGACTAATTCCTTTTGTATGGTAAATATTACATTGACAGTATGTTAAAGGTAATATGTAATTCAATTAAATCAAGGGAAAGGATTTGGTGATGTGAGAAATGTTAGGTGCTATAGTTGGCGATATTATCGGCTCACCGTATGAGTTTGAGTCGGACAAAACAAAAGATTTCAGGCTTTTTGTGCCAAATTGCCGTCCCACTGACGACAGTATTATGACTATTGCGGTAGGATGCGCTTGTGCCGAGGCAGATTGTACTGATGAAGATGATTTTAAAGACACACTCACGCGCCGCATGCGCGAACTTGGCAGACTCTATCCCGATGCCGGTTACGGCAGGTTGTTTTATGAGTGGATTATAACTGATGGAGCAGGTGCATACGGCGGATATACAAACGGCTCTGCGATGCGTGTTTCACCTGTTGCATGGGTGGCAGAAACGCTTGGACAAGCCGAGCGCCTTGCAAAGTGGAGTGCCGAGATTACGCATGACCACCCTGACGGAATCAAGGGTGCAAAGGCGGTAGCCGCTGCGGTTTTTCTTGCGCGAAACGGTGCGGACAAAGATGAAATCCGCGAGTACATAGAGTCAAAATACTATGATTTGTACTTTACGATAGACGAAATACGTGATGGATATAAGCACGATATGACCTGCGAGGGCAGCGTTCCTCAAGCTATAGTATGCTTTCTTGATGCAGAGGATTTTGAGGATGCCGTGCGAAATGCGATATCGCTTGGCGGCGACGGCGACACGCAGGCGTGTATTGCAGGTGCTATCGCTGAGGCGTTTTACGGTGTTCCCGATGAAATTGCAGACGAGGCGCTTGAGTATATGGACGATACTTTAAGAGATTATTATCTCGGTTATTCCGATGTGTTGTACGGGTATTGATTTGTGGCAAAAACTTTATACATCAGCGACCTTGACGGAACGCTTTTAACAAAAGAACAAAAGATAAGCGAGTTTACTGTAAACGCAGTAAACTCGCTTGTTAAAAAAGGTATGATTTTTTCATACGCAACGGCACGTTCATTCTATACCGCCGGTAAGATAGCCTAAAAACTTTGCGGTGATATTCCAGTTGTCGTTACGGCGCTATATCAGCAGTTATAAGCAAATTCAAAAACTCATTTATATACGGTGCGGTATACTTTGTTTTTGAAATATAGGCGTATGTCTTTCGTGAGTAACCTTTGATAGGATAGCATATGACATTTTCAGAGAATTCGTCATGCGAGTAAAGCTCCGGCACAATTGCAACCCCCATGCCGAGCGACACAAGTCGGCCTACATATTCGGGGTCGTCGCTTTGCAAGGCAATATGAGGAGTAAAGCCAAAATCTTTGCAGATATTTATTACGGTTGAATGCATTGGTCTTCGCTCGTTCATTGTGATAAAAGGCTCGTTCTTCAACATATCAACGGTAAGATTTTTGCAAGAAGATAACGGATTGCTTTTGTGAATTGCAACGGCTAGTTTTTCAGACACTATCAGATGCTTTTCATATTCAAACAGCTGCAGTTCGTCGCCCGCTATGATAATATCATAGTTGTCTTTGTCGGTGTCCAAAACATGCTTTACGTTTACATCTATATCAGGGTGATTCATTTTGAATTTTTCAATTGTTTTAAGCACACGGCGGCGTCCTGCATCAATGCAGATACAAATTGAATTTTTTTGATTTTTTTCGGAAACAGAAGCGACTGCGTCCGCTATCAGCGCAAGTGAAGATGAGATTTTTACAAAGAACTCTCTGCCGACATCATTTAGCTTTATTGAATTTGCCTGCCTAGAAAAAATGATGTGCCAAGCTCCTTTTCAAGACGGTGTATGCTTTGCGACACAGCCGATGACGGTACATTAAAACGCTTTGCCGTTACCGAAAAATTCTCACTGCGCGCGGCATCACAGAAATACTTAAGCTGTAGAAGTTCCATGCAATTACCCCCTATATTACCATATAATCTATAATATAGTATACCATGACATCTAATGCTTTACAATATTCTTGAAATATTTTATACTTATATATACAAGAATGTTTTAGGAGGTTTTCTCATGAAAAAACTATTGATTATGCTTGTGATTTCGGCGCTTTTGCTTATATCCGCATTTGCTGCTGAAAACACAGTATATGTAACCGATGGCGGAACCGGTGATGGCTCTTCTGCAAGCACTCCCGTGGGTACTCTTGCAGAAGCATATGCAGCTCTCGGTGATAACGGCGGTAAAATCGTAATTACCGATACCGTTTCAATAGCGACGTCTTTTGTTGAACCTACGCATAGCGGCAAGGTTACTCTGACAGGCGGCACGCTTGCAGCGACTGACGTGCATTATATGCTCAACGGTCCGACTACTTTTGAAAACATTACACTCAAAGGCAATAATAAGTATTTGCTTATTGTTGCGCAGTTCAATCCTGTTGTTTTCGGTGAGGGAATCACAGTAACAGGATTCGGCAATTTTATAACACTTTTGAACAGTGTGGCTATTCTCGGCGGTACACGTGCAAACTTTGACAAGTACAATGATGATACTTTGATTGGCAAAGATACAAACATTACTTTCAAAAGCGGCAAGGCGATTCTTGTCGGTTATTCTTACGGCGTAAACAAAAACTATACAGGTACTGCAAACATCAATATTGAGGGCGGCACACTTTGCAACATCTATACCGGTGCTATTACCGGTACAGGCGGTAACGTAAACATGAATGTTAGTGGCGGTACATTTATGTACAACATTTATTCAAGTGCAAAGTCCAGTAAGGTTGCAGGAAATATTAATATAAAGGTAACAGGCGGCGATTTCAGTTCTACCTCTCTTACACGCTTTGACGGCAGTATGACAGGAACAGGTACAACCTCTGTAGTGGATTTCAGTGAATACGAGAATTACAGTGTTGTATCACCGAAACTTGAAAGTTTTACTACAGTAATTCCATATGAAGAAGAGATCGAGGTCAATTTGGACACAGTGTATGTTACTGACGGCGGAAGTGGGGACGGTTCTTCAAAGGATGCACCTGTAGGTACACTTGCAGATGCATATGCCGCACTCGGTGATGACGGCGGTCAAATCGTTATCACTGACCAAGTTACGCTCACATCTAAGTTTGTAGAGCCTACGCATAGCGGCAAGGTTACAATTACCGGTGGAACCCTCGCACTTAACAGTATACGCTTTGTTTTAAACGGTGCAACCACGTTTGAAAATCTCACCATGCATGGCAACGGAAGTTACTTAAGCCTTATTGCACAGTTTAACCCTGTTGTTTTCGGTGAGGGAATTACCGTTACCGGATTTGGCGATTTTTCTTCGATAGCTAAAGGTATAGTTATCGTTGGTGGCGTGCTTTCCGGCGAAGGAGTGTATGATGATAGCACTTTGCTTGGCAATGATACCAATATTACAATTAAGAGCGGTAAAGCGATTATTATATCTTTTTGCCGAAACGTAGACAAAGCGTTTACAGGAACTGCACATGTTAATATTGAGGGCGGTACGCTTTACAATATTTATATGGGTGCTGATGTTGGTTCCGGTGGAAATGTAGAAATGAACATCAGCGGCGGTACATTTATATACAATGTTTATTCCAATGCTAAAATAAGTAAGCTTACCGGTAATGTAAATGTTAAAATCACCGGCGGTGACTTCAGCGCGACAACTTTGACACGCTTTGACGGCAGTGTTACGGGCGAGGGGGCGACATCTGTAGCAGATGTAAGAGGACTTGCAAACTATAGTACATTAGTGGAAAAAATGGAAGGTTTTAAAAAGATTATAACAGACGAGGGAGAGATTTTCCCGGATGAGAAACCGGCAATTCAGAATGCGTTCCTTTACGGAAGTTTTACTGCGTCCGACGGAACAGTACTCCCGTACCGCTACTATTTGCCTGAGGGTTACGAAACAAGCGGCAAGACCTATCCCGTAGTTTTGTATATGCACGGCAACGGTTCCAGAGGTACAAACAATACTTCACAGCTTGGTTCATACAGTATAAATAATGCGATTTACGAGAGCGATTATGAGTGTATTATGATTGCTCCGCAATGTCCGTCAAGCCCATATGAGTGGACACTTTACTCAACTGTAGGAAAAAATGTTTATCCCGGCAGTGAAGCATATGCCGAGTTCCTTGAAAGCGGCGAACCTTACGGAAGTAAGTACTTCTGTGCAGCAGCAGAACTCCTTGATAAGTTCCTCAAAGACTACCGTGCAGATACATCCAAAGTGTATCTTGCGGGCTCATCCAACGGCACAGGAGCGGTATGGAACTTCATGGCACTTTATCCCGAAGTTTTTGCGGCGGCAATACCTGTTTCAGGCTCACGTGCAGAAGATGATTATGTTCATGCCGTTGCTCACCGTATGAAAGATATTGCTATCTGGGCATTCCACGGCGACCTTGATACAAGCGCATCAGGTAGCTCTGTAGAGGGCACACGTACAATGGCGGCGGCTATCAAAGCAGTTGGCGGTAATATCACATACACCGAGGTAGTCGGCGGCAACCACAGTAATATCTGGAAGATTGCGGCAGATACTCCCGGTATTGTAGATTGGCTGTTTGCACAGACCAATGATTCTTTTAAGAATACACTTTCTGGTGCAAAAGGCGCAGCACTTCCGGCACCGACTAACCTTACATGGAATAACAGCGTTGCAGTATGGGATGCTGTTGAAAATGCAGGTGCATACAAAGTAACATTCTATATCAACGGTGCTGAGGCAAAGACTTATTTTACTTGCCAGACTTCTTATGTTCCGGATTTTGAAGCATTGGGTTATGGTAACTATACTTTCACAGTACGTGCTTTCCCGGTAAATAACACTTATAGTATTGGCGGTGTTAGTGACACAAGCACTGCTTTTAATTCCAACGCAGACAACACTATTCCTTCTACTGTATATGTGGCAGAGAATGCAACAGGCACAGGACTTTCCTCTGATAGCCCCATGGGCTCTTTTGCCGATGCATATGCTAAACTTACAGGCGGCGGAGAAGTTGTGATTGTTGGCAATTACTCTGCATCTGCAACGACTTTGCCTGAGGTAAACGGCGATGTAACAATCCGTGGTGGCTCGCTCACATTGCTCGGCGATATAACCTTTGCAAAAAATACAAACTCAAATGAGATTACCCTTGATTTGCCGATAACGTCGAATGATGCAACCATTTTCGGCGGCTTCAACTCGATAGTATTTGGCGAAAACTTTGAGGTGACAGGAAACCTTGACTTCTACGGCGGCGTTGATGCTCTCCCCGGCACTCAAGGTGAACATGATGCAAACTATGCACTCAATACCACTATGGTGACCGAACTTCCTTACACGGTTACTGTTAAAAACGGTACATTTAATGTATTTGCAGGCGGTAACAAGCGTGCGTACAATGATACTACAGACAGTGCATATAAAGGACATTCCGACCTTGTAGGTTCTATCTCCGCACCTCTTACTGTGGTAATAGACGGCGGTACATTCAACGGTACATTCAGCCTTTCGGGCAATTCTATTCTTGCTGACGATGCAACCCTTACTGTAAACGGCGGTACATTTGGCGGTGCACTTTACGCTCAGGCAAACATCGGTCCTATAAGCGGATATGCAAGCTATTGTACAAGATTTGTAATGACCGACAAAAAGTATTTTGCAGTTGACGGTGATATAGACATCATTATTAATGGCGGTAATTTCAATGGCGGTCTTATAAGCGCATATGAACTCGATGTTGCATATACACAGTGCTTAAGAGGCGACTTTAACCTCACAATTTCCGAGAATGCAACCTTTGCAAGCGGTACGGTACTTGATGCAACACAGGTTAAGGCATATGACGGTGAAAACAAGGTGGCTACTCTCACATGCCCTGATGCAAGTAAGTTCGATGTAGTTCGTTTTGACAAGGTTAACGGTGAAACCGTAACCTATGACGAGCCTCTTCGTATCTCCTTTATAGGTGACTCTATTACTCAGGGTACAGGTTCTACCGACCAGCTTACAAAGTCTTATTCTGCACAGTTCGCAGCGCTTTGCAAAGATGCAGAAAAAGAAGTTATCATAGGCAACTACGGCGTTGGCGGTTCAGCTATTCTTTCCTACGGCAACGGCTACTACAATAAGACTCTTGCGTACTCTATCGCATTTAACGAGGCTGACAGTGACTACGTGCTCATCGCTCTCGGTACAAACGATGCATCTGCAGCCGGTGGAACTGTCGGTCAGATGATGAACTTTACCGAGAAGTATGAAACTTTTGTAAAGTCATTCGGTGACCTTCCTGACACAGAAAAGGTGTTCACCACAAGCGCAATTTACCGTCTTACTTCGCAAAAAGCAGCCGATGTGCGTGCGGTGTCGGTAATCCGCCCCACACAGAAGTATGTTACCGAAAAGCTTGCAGCAGAGGATAGCACAAAATACATTTATGTCGACCTTTATGCAATCCTTTATGATGCTGCAGTTACCGATGCACTTTTTGCCGGAGATAAACTTCATCCGGATGATGACGGCTACGTTATTTACGGTAAGGCAATTTACGATGCGATATTCAACGGTGTATATACCGTTGATAATTTCGACATGAGTGATGTATACTTAAGTGCAAGCGGTAAGCTCGCAGGTGCAGGAACGCTCGCTGAACCAATGTCGTCACTTTCCACTGCACTTGGCAGACTTGCACCTAACGGTACACTCCATATTATCGGCGAATATACATATCCCGAAAAGATTGTTACTCCGAGATTTATGGAAAAACTCACTATCGTAGGTGAGGGCGACGGAGCAAAACTTTACATCAACGGCAATACCGTAAGCTTCTTAAGCGACACAAAGCTTGACAACTTTATGCTTGATACTACCTACACAAGTGCAAACTACCTTGCATTCAACTGGAATAATGTTGAAATTACAGAAACCTTTGATTGCAACGCAGTTTACCGTTTCCTCGCAGGTCAGGTGCTTTACTACAACGATATTTCTAAAGCAGCATATGACAGCCCCGAAACTGCAAGTTCTGACAAGGATATCACAGTTACTGTAAACGGAGGTACATATTATATCTTTGTTGGCGGTAACTGGCGTATGAGTGCAGACTGTGCATTCGGTACATACTCTGGTAACATGACACTCAACATCGGCAAGGGTGCTACCATCAAGGCAAACGGATATAACGGTATCGGCGGTCAGAACTATCTTAAGGGTACTGTAACTGCAAATATTGATTCATGGCCCGCGGGTCAGCTTTGCCGTGACTATCCTAGAATTGGCTCGCAGAATACTGTCAATGCTTTTGACGAAAGCAACAATACAGGTACTACCGTAATGACCTTTGGCGAAGGCGTAACGGCAACTCCCATTATCACTGGAGATTTCGACGGTGACGGTAAGGTTACATTTGCAGATGCACTGTACCTCTTAAAGCTTGCGCTTAACCATAGGGACGGAACCGAGATTCATGATTTCTATAGCTATAAGCAGATCTCGCTTGTAAATGTACTCAGAGCATTGAAAAAATTAGTATAACAACAGAAAAGCAACGCTTAAAGCGTTGCTTTTCTACTTGGTCGGCAGTGACAGGATTTGATGACCTGCAAGGTCTCGCAAGCGAGCCCTATTTAAAAGCCTTACGGCTTTTAAGCGCAGAACAAATCAACCATCATATCTGCCAAAGAAAAAACGCACCGCTTTGCGGTGCATTTCTTCTTTGTGTGAGAACGCACAAATTGATAGAAAATAGAGAGTAAAACTGCCGCTTAAGTTGAAAAACTTATAAATATATGATATACTACACTTTATAGACAAGAATCATGAGAATATGATAGGAACACCGTAAGGGGGTATAGTTATGAAGAATACTTTTTGCATAGCATTTTGGGTAATGCTTGTTTCTCTTTTGTGCGTAGCAACATTCACTGTCAATGCCGCAGAAGAGGAATACACATATGTTTATGTTAATTCCGAGACAGGAGTTGATGCATTGGGAAACGGAGCTTTTCCGGACAACCCTCTCAAAACATGGACATGGGGCGTAAATTACGGAAAGAACAAGAGAGTTGGTACGCTTGTTGTGGTTTTCACAAATGAGTATCATTTCAATACCTCTCCTACAGAAGCGGTGCATGACTATCCTATTATTTTCACAACCAATGACGGCGAAACCGATTATGCCAAGAAAAACGGCGCAAAACTTGTTTTTGGCTCTGCGCTTCGCTATTATTTAAACGGTGACACGACGTTTGAAAATATAACGATTGAGTATTCAAAGTCACTTAATATTATTGCTCAGTATAATCCTATCAGAATGGGCAAGGGTGTTAAAACGCGCAATCTTACAAGTGAAGAAAGCCAGGTTCTGGTGCTTGGCGGCTATCAGGCACCCAAAGCAGATGCCGATGTTACAAAGGATTCTCATGTTATAATTGAAGACGGTGACTATTATATCGTAGCCGGCGGCACAAGAGATTCCTTTGACAAGACTCCGCTTTATTTCACAGGCACGCACTACATGACAATAAACGGTGGTAAGATTGCAAATCTCTTTGGCGGCTCTGTGAGATATCAGTACAGCACAAGCGCAGATATTACGGTAAACGGTGGATATATTGAAGATTGCAACATAGCAGGTGACCTTTCACGTCGACTTAACGGTGACGCAAAAGCCACGCTAAACGGCGGTGAGATTAAAAATCTCAATGTAAACAATATTATCGGCACAGGTAAGATTACTGTCAACGGTACTAAAATCGGCGCAATGTCGGTTTGGTATGCAAATGACGAGGTTTCGGCTCTTAACGAAAGAACGAACATGCCGCTTTACCTCTATTACAATGCAAATTACTATACAGGAGAAGAGATTGAAACATTTAAGGTCGGCTTTGACTATACCGAAAATATAGCAAGCGTATATGCAAAAATGGGTGCAAACGGCAGCGGCAATACAGAGGATGACCCTGCAAGTTTTGCAGATGCATTTGAATCTGCGGCAAAATCGGGAAGCACCGTTGTGCTTTTGAATAATATTACTGTCGATAGTTTTGTTGAGCCGTCGCACTCGGAAAAAGTACTTATTACAGGTAAATCTCTTACAGTAAACGGTATATACACTCTTTCTGGTAAAACCGAGTTTAAAAATATTACATTAGGCGGAAGCGGCACTTTCAACGCAGATAATGGCGTTTTTGAAACTGCAAAGGATGTAAAGACTGACAAAAAACTGAACATCACAGGCTCTGCAATTATTTACGGCGGCTATGTAGATAGCATTACCAATGCAAAGAATGTCATTGTTGATGGCGCAAATGTAGAAACAATTGTCGGCGGAAATGCCACAGTAATCGAAATTAACGGCGGTAGCGTAAATACCGTAAAATCAAGCGAAAACGGCAGCGAATCCTTTGATATCACCGCAAATGGCGGTAATGTTGAAAAGGTTATATTTAACAACATTTCAAAGTCACTTGTCCTAAGACTGCTTGGCGGCAAGGTCGGGGCTTTTGAGAATAGCGGTACAAATGTGCGCGGTAAGGCTACTCTTGGTAATGGTATTACCGTAGAAGTACTCGGCAGTGCAAAAGATAACTTTGATATTTCTACCGATAAAGTCTATTTCATCCGAGACGGTGGCACGGGTAACGGCGGCACTTTTGCAAGTGCAGGCGGTTCCTTTGACAATGCATATAACGCACTTGGTAATGAGGGCGGCACTATAGTTGTTTGCGGAAAGGTTACTATCACGGCGGCAGTTCTTGGTTATAATCACAAGCATGAAGGAAAGGTTACTGTAACCTCACTCTATGACGGTGTTGACTATAGAAAGGAAAACGGCGCCAAAATTATACAAAAGAACAATTACCACTGCGGCGGAGAAACCGAATTTAATAACATTTATATTACTTCCGAAGCAAAGTATAAGGCAATTGCCGGTGAGTACCACAAGCTCGTTATTGGCGAAGGAATCGTATGTGACAGAGTTGACGGTCAGACATATCCTGTGGTACTTGGCGGCGGTATTGGCGACGCAAGCGGCAAAACCACCGATGTAACCATTCAAAGCGGTATGTGGGGAAGGATTCGCGGCGGTGCTTCAGGTAATGCAACCAATTGCACGGTAAACTTAAGAATTGAGGGCGGCGAGTTTTATGATGCTATGGTGCTGGGTAGCACCTCCGCTCACACAGGAGATATAAATGCAACTTTCACCGGTGGCACAATGTTTGCCTCTGTGGTATGCGCCAATATTACCAAAGAGGAGAAGGTGTTTGACAGCAAAGTAAACCTAAATATTGCAGGCGGTACATTCTATAACAAACTTCTTTATTCCGCAAGTGAAAACGGCACATACAGCGGTGTTTACAATGTAAATATAACAGGTGGCGACTTTGCTCATCTCGTTGAGTTTAGAGGAACAAATAATGTAGACGGTGTTCCTTCGTTTATTAATAGCACCGTTGACCTTAGTGAAATTGAAACGGGCACATATACGTTTACTAACTACGTCAGAGAAGACGGTGCAGATCCGTGGCTCTTCTACCATGACGGCTTTTACTATTACACTTCCACTACGGGAAATCCGGGTATCGGACTTACCAAAACGGCAAATATCGGCGACCTTATTTATACTTCAGGTAAAACCGTTTTTCTCCCCGAAGAGGGAAACGCATATTCCGCAAGTTGTTGGTCTCCCGAAATTCATCATTATACCGATGAAGAGGTCGGAGAGGGCAACGGTGGCTGGTATCTCTATTTTGCTGGTTCGGGCGGTGAAACCGAGGGAGATACAGGGCATAGAATGTATGTTCTTAAGGGCCTTGACGGCGACAATCTCCTTGGACGTTGGGGTCACCCGATTACAGGAGAGGTCAACGTACCCGAAAAGGTATCGGTGGAACTTGATGGATTTAACGACAGATGGTCGGGCGGTCAGACAGACATCCGCATAAACGGCAAGGTTTATAACCTCTTTGTTGCAATTGAGGGTGAGCCCGGCAAAATTAATCAGAATATCAATATCGTCGAAATGACAAATCCATGGACTATCAAGGGCAAGTCTACAATTCTCATCCGTCCCGAATACGATTGGGAAATCGGCAGGCACACCGCTCTTACAATCGTTGAGTGCGGCACGGCGGTTTACGGTGATGACGGCAGTATTTATATCGTGTATTCCGCTTGCGGCTACAATACTCCCGAATACAAGCTCGGTCAGCTTAAGTTTCTTGGCGGAGACCCGCTTGATGCAAATAATTGGGTAAAGCATCCTGAGCCCATTCTTTCCATGAACAATGAAATCTGCGGTATTGGCTCGGCTTCTTATGTAGATGATTCTACAGGACAAGGCTGGATTTGCTACAACGCATATCTCGGAACAGACACAAACGGCGGCAGATATGCCTTTGTTGAGCCTTACCGGGCAGATGAAAACGGTGTTGTAATCAGCGAGGGAACGGGGCATCCGTCCTCCCCTGACAGAGTTTATACTCAGGTAGTAAACCCCAATCCCGTAATTAATAAAATCGGCGGATTTACAAAGGTAGACTATCAAAAGAATCCTTTTGCGGCAAAGAGACAGTATACAGGTATCTTCACGGATGTAAGAGATAATCATTGGTTTAAGCCATATGTTGAAAGTGCATATGAACTCAGACTTGCAAACGGTACATCTGCTACTAAATTCTCCCCGGACTCCGCCTTCACCGTGGCGCAAGCGCTGACAGCGGCAACAAATATTCACGCTGCATATAACGGCAATAGTGTACGTGACGCGTTCTCTGGTGAAGCATGGTATGTTCCTTATGTTGAGTATTGCGTGCAGAACGGCATTATTACCAAGGGGCAATTTGCAGATGTGAACAAAAATATCACAAGAGGTGATATGGCGATAGTGTTTGCAAATATTCTTCCTGACGGTGAGTATGAGGCAATTAATGACGGTTCAAATTCCGATGTGACAAGCGATATGACTTGCTACAATGCGGTTTCAAAGCTCTATAAGGCCGGAATCGTAAGCGGGGATGCCGGTAAGGGAACCTATCGCCCGAATGATGAAATTGTACGCAGCGAGGCCTGTGTAATATTTACGCGCATTGCACTTAAGAGTATGAGAGTGAAAAATAATTAATGCAAAAATGGCACACCGGAGGGAGTGCCATTTTTGCATGTTTTTTGAGTCGGAATTCGCGTTAGCAACCGATTCGGATATCGTGTGTTTGTTACTAAACCGATATCATAAAAACGATTACTTTTAAGGTCGGGAAAAAATCGAAAAACAACAGAAAAAAGCAGCATTTCACTCGTGAAAAATGATTATTTCACAGAGTGCGTGCTGCTTTTGTATTTCAAAAATGCTTGTAAACCCTTATGCTACAAGGCTTTGTGGGCAAAAAGCAAAAGGACACTAATTCTATCATAATTAGTGTCCTTATATGGTCGGCAGTGACAGGATTTGATGACCTGCAAGGTCTCGCAAGCGAGCCCTATTTAAAAGCCTTACGGCTTTTAAGCGCAGAACAAATCAACCATCATATCAGCCAAAGAAAAAACGCACCGCAAAGCGGTGCATTTCTTCTATGTGTGAGAACGCATATTTTGATAGAAAAAACAGGGGGTGCAAATCGCCCCTTTTTGAGGGGGGAGGGGG
>JAZNOM010000033.1:0-13789 GCA_045580835.1 Eubacteriales bacterium | reverse complement strand
ATAACAAGAATGATATTCCCTGCTTCTTTAACTTCCTTGATAAGTCCGAGTATGCGCGACTCAAACTGTCCGCGGAACTGCGTTCCTGCTACAAGAGCGGTGAGGTCTACAAGATAAATCTCGCATCCCTTAAGTTTGTATGGAACATCGCCCGATGCGATTTTTTGTGCGAGTGCTTCTGCAATAGCAGTTTTACCTACACCCGGTTCGCCGATAAGACACGGATTGTTCTTTTGACGGCGGCAAAGAATCTGGATTACACGCGCCATTTCGCGCTCTCTGCCGATTATACGGTCAAGCTTTCCGTCGCGAGCTTTTTGAGTTATATTCTGACAATAGGTATCAAGAAACTTCTTTTTCTGTTCCTTTTTGCCGTCTTTTGCATTTTTGTCTTTAGCGCTTCCGTTTCCGCCAAGACCGCTCTCGCGCAAAATCTTTCCAAAATCAACAGCAGGAGCACCGCCGTCATCAGCAGAAAGCTCGTCGGAGTCTTCAGAGGGAACCATGCCCTGCATAAACTCCTCGGCATCCTCACTCATTCGCTCAAACTCCTCGTTTGAAATTCCCATTTTATTTAAAATATCATCTATCGGCTTGATACCGAGTTCCTTTGCACACTTTAAGCAAATTCCCTCGTTTTTGGTCTCGCCGTTTTCAAGCCTTGTTATAAACACCACGGCTACACGCTTGTGGCATCTTGCACACATTTGCATTTTCATTTCCACTCCTCGGGATTACTTGGTCATTTTAGATTTGATATACTCTCTAAAATACTGAACGAGCGCAACCACGGCAAAGCAAAGCATTGCTACGCATATCGAAACTGTCCAGCCTTCTCTCGCCGCCTCCGGCACGCTTTGCAGCGATACAAGCGCGGCTATCGAAAGATAGAACACGCATACCGCAAACTTGCCCCAAAAGCTGCTTTTCACCACAACGCTCTTTTTTCTGAACACGAACACAGCGCCGGCTAAAATCAAAAGCTCCTTTGTGACATATGTTAAAAGCAACCAAAGCGGTATTATACTTTTAATATACAGGCAGATAAGTGCCGCACATTGCATCGTCTTATCTGCAAGCGGGTCTAAAATCTTGCCTACGTTGCTTATCCAGTTATTTCTTCTTGCAAGCCAACCGTCAATCACATCGGTAGCGCCCGCTAAAAAGAATACAAACACAGCCGTCCAAACATTGTTTGGATAATCAAGAAAGAAAAGGTACACGAATATCGGCACCATACACAAGCGGATTACCGAAAGAATGTTTGGTATGTTCTTCGTCTGCATGACGAACCTCCAAAATCAATAAAAATTATGTCTTACCAAGGGCAAACAGACAGTAAAAACTTTGCCACTACGGTTTTATCAATAACGCCGGTGAATGTTGCATCTTCCATAAGCGTGCCGTAAACACCGCACACGGCAACTGCCAGCTTTGCGATAATAATACCCAGCACAAACGCCTCTGCAACACCTAAAAGCAAGCCGAAAACCTTATTTATACTGTTCAAAACAGGAAGCTTTACAATAAGGTTTAAAATAAAGCAAACCAATGTAAGTGCAATATATGCGGCAAGGAATACTGCACCGTATGCAATGGCGTTGGACAGTGTAATCGAAAGTTCTTTTGCAAGAGTTGCGGCAATAGCATCAGGAGCGGTTCCAAGTCCTGCAAAAATATTGTCAAGCTCGATGCCAAAGGTATCCATAAGTGCAAGGATATCCTCCGGAAGATGCGCACGAAGCGCCTCCGCTCCAAACTCGCCCCCCTGCTCAACAACAATATTCTTTACAAAGTCTACAATACGCGGCTCTATCGAATTGTGTACAAAGCTATCATTGATATACACGCCGAGTTCTCTGTAGAACATGGTTGCCAAAATAAGGGATATAACCGCAGTAACCAATCCAAAAAGCGATGAAACAAATCCGCGTTTTACCGCATTGAAAATGACCGCCGCCATTATTACAACTATAATCAAATCAATTGCTATAAACATCATTTCACCTCATAAACTTTTGCATAATCGTTAAAGCATACGATTACCGAGCCTTCGTCACGCTTCAGCAATGACCTCGCCCCTTCGGGGATTTCTACTTTCTCGGTTTTATCAGCACTGCATACAAGCAGGTATCCGTCATAAAGCACACACACGGCATCCTTGCAAAGCGCAACGCCTCTTGCGCCTGCATCTGCCGCAGAGGTAAACGTGCTGCCATCGTCAAAAACGGCAAATGCTGAAAAATCGGTTCCGATTTCGTTTGTATCAAGCAACACGCACATACCGTTTTTGTCACTGTCACCGTACATGACGTCGGCAGTGCCAAAGGAGTGCGCCGCAGTTTCTGCACCGCTTTCATCATAGAGGCGAATTCCGCCGTCAAAAAGTGCCGCCATGCCGCTATCGGTTTTTGCAATGTCAAGCAAAAGTCCCTCGGCGCTTATTCCCTTTTCAACGTTGTCGGCACCTACGGTGTAAAACAAAACATCTGTATAAAGTGAAGCGTTGTTTGCATAACACTCAGCAAAGCAAAGCCTGCCGTTTTCTACGAACTCCACCGAATACACAAAGTTGCTGCGTGTTACCTCACCAACCAGATTGAAGTTTTTATCGTATACCCTTATAACAAAGTCGCCGACATCGCTCTTTGTAAGCACCGCAAAGCTGCCGTTATCGGCTGCGGCGCAGTCTACGATAGCATGCTGCAACGTTTCACTGTAAACTCGACTTATCGAATTATACACATAAAAAGTTTTGCCGCCTGCGTCATACGCAATCATGTACTTATCCGAGCCGCACAGAACCGGGGCTCTGAATACCACCTTGTCCTCAAACGAGCGACTGCCGAGCGCACGGTGAAATGATATGCCGTCGGACGAGCCGACCGCGAGGTCGCCGCGAAAATGCAGGAACGTATTTGTATCGTTTGCGGTATAGTAAACCGCATCGGCACTAAGCGAGGTATGCCCTGCTTCATCAATATCACGAAGCAGATATCTGAAGTTATTATAGGTCAGCCGCGAGCGGTATGCCCAAAGCGTGAAAATCAGCGCGGCAACCATCAAAAGGAGCATAAGATATTTTGTATTGCGAAGTTTTTTGCTGATGCGAAGATAATACTCGTTAACTTCCGGCACTTCTTCGCCCTCGGGTAAAAGTGGCTTTTTTCGCATATCCACACTCCTTTCTGTTTTAATATACAACCTTATTCAAATAGAGTCCGTCGGGCGGCGCGGTACGCCCTGCCGCTGCACGGTCCTTTGCGGCAACTATCTTTTCCATACCGTCTTTATCAAGCCTGCCCGCACCTGCAAGCACGAGCGTACCCGTGATAATGCGCACCATGTTGTAAAGAAAGCCGTCTGCCGCAATGCGCACGGTGATAATCTCGCCGTCTTGCGCTACGGTACAGTATTTTACAGTGCGAACAGTATCCTCAATTTTTGAGCCTGCCGCCATAAACGATGCAAAGTCATGCTTGCCTACAAGCGCGGATGCGCACTCATTCATGCGGAGTGATGCATCGTCACAAAGTTGTCTGTCATAGTGCCAGACTCTGCCGTAAAGAAACGGGTCGCTGACTTTTCCTATATGAATTTTATAAATATACTCTTTATATTTCACATCATATCTCGGGTGAAAACTGTCATCTACTGTCTTTGCCGATATCACCGCAATGTCGCTTGGTAAAAACGGAGAAAACGCAGTGGGGATTCGGTCAAGCGGGATTCTGTTTGCATTTTCCGAAAGCTCAACAGTAGCGCAAAAGTCATTTGCATGCACGCCGCTGTCAGTGCGACTGCAACCCGTGATATTGCACCGCTCGCCAAACAGTTTTTCCGCCGCAGCGGTAAGAGTGTTTTGCACCGTACGCGCATTCGGCTGATACTGCCATCCGCAAAATGAACTGCCGAGATACTTGATTCTTAATAAAATCTTCATATTGTAATATAAGGTAAATATATATTGCAAAGAATAATTCCTGCAATAAAAACCGCAAGAAGCAAAAGCAACGCAAGGTCAACCAAACCAAAGCGAAGCTGCTTTAGCTTCGTTCTGCCGTCTCCGCCGCGATACGAGCGGCATTCCATTGCAACCGCAAGGTCATCGGCACGTTTAAACGCCGAAACGAAAAGCGGAATTAAAATCGGTATAAGCGCTTTTGCTTTTTTTACAAGCCCGCCGTTTTCAAAATCTGCGCCGCGCGCCTTCTGCGCATCCATGATTTTGTCGGTTTCCTCGATAAGCGTAGGAATAAAGCGCATTGCAATAGTCATCATCATTGCGAAATCGTGTACGGGAACTTTAATCTTTTTAAGCGGATTTAAAAGTGCCTCAATGCCGTCGGTAAGCGCAATCGGAGTTGTGGTATAGGTAAGCGAAACGCTCATTCCGACAACCAAAAGTATAATGCGAATTGCCATAAATGCGGCAAAAATCACACCCTCAAGGTATATTTTGATAAACTCCCACTCAAAAAGCAAGGTTTCGCCCGTTGTCCAAAAAATATTGAGCACCGCAGTAAACAAAATGATAAACACAAGCGGCTTTATCGCGCGAAGCACAACCTTAATCGGAACTCCGCTTATAATTACCATAGCCAACGTAAAAATCAATGCAAATCCAAATGCCGCCGCGCTTTTGGCAAAGAAAAGCATCACGATGTACAGAAGCGCAAAAAGCAGCTTTGCACGCGGGTCTGCGCGGTGCAAAACGGAGTTGCCCGCAAAATACTGACCTAAAGTTACGTCTTTAATCATGCACGCTCACCTCCTATTAACGAAGCAAGCGCTGTTTTTGCATCTTCTACCGTATAAATATCCTGCGGCAAGGGCATTCCGCCCTCACGCAAAAGAGAGATAAGCTTTGTAATTTCGGGCACGCCAAGTCCTATTTTCATAAGCTTTTCGGCATCGCCGAAAACCTCTTTTTGCGTTCCCTGCATATAAATCCTGCCATCATTCATCACAACAAGCCGCTCACAATAGCGCGCCATATCCTCCATGCTGTGGCTGACGATGATAACAGATGCGCCGCTCTCACGGCAGTAACGCTCAAGTCCGAGAAAAATATCCTCTCTTCCTTTGGGGTCAAGTCCTGCCGCAGGCTCGTCAAGTACAAGCACTTCAGGGCGCATCGCCATAATGCCGGCAATTGCAACACGGCGTTTTTGTCCGCCGGAAAGTTCAAACGGGGATTTGTCAAGCATCTCGTCTGTAACGCCTGCAAAAGCAGCCGCCTCTAACACTCTGCGCTCGATTTCTTCCTCGTCAAGTCCCATGTTTTTAGGTCCGTAGGCAATATCGGCGCGCACCGTTTCGTCAAAAAGCTGATACTCGGGATACTGCATAACAAGTCCAACGCGAAAACGCACCTTGGTAATCTCTTTGGGATTTTCCCATATGTCGCATCCGTCAAGTAAAATCCTGCCGCTGTCAGGCTTTAAGAGCCCGTTAAACATACGAAGCATAGTTGACTTGCCGCAGCCGGTGTGTCCTATTATGCCGGTCATAAGACCTTTTTCAATTTTCAGATTGATATTCACAAGAGCCTCATGCGCCATGGGCGTGCCCTTGTCATATGTGTAACACACATCCGAAAGTTCAAGTATTGTCATTTTTTGTCCTTATACTTTTCAAGAATAAGCTTTGCGCAGTTTTCTATGTCAATGGGGCTATCGTCAAATCTGATTCCGATATCCGCAAGCTCATAAAGTAGCTCTCTGCCCTGCGGCACGTCAAGTCCCACGCGGCGAAGCGCGGCAACGTCAAAAAACACATCCTTTGGCGTGCCGTCGCGGTAAATCTCACCGTCATTCACAACGATGATTCTGTCTGCCATAACCGCTTCGTCCATATAGTGTGTGATATGCAGCACGGTAATACCGAAATCATCATTAAGTCGGCGAATAGTTCTCATCACCTCGGCGCGGCCGCTAGGGTCAAGCATCGCGGTTGACTCGTCAAACACAATACACTTCGGCATCATGGCGATAACTCCCGCTATCGCTACGCGTTGCTTTTGTCCGCCTGAAAGACGGTGCGGCTGATTGTCGCGGTATTCGTACATACCAACGGTTTTAAGCGCGTCGTCAACGCGCATGCGTATCTCCTCGCGCGGAATACCGAGGTTTTCAGGACCAAATGCCACATCCTCCTCGACTATGGTCGCAACAAGCTGGTTGTCAGGATTCTGAAATACCATGCCGACATCGCGGCGCACATCAAAGACCTCGTCCTCGGTCATATCGGAGTGTATTTTGTGACCGCCGACGGTAAGACTTCCGCTGCTTGGCGTGAGAATCGCGTTGATAAGCTTTGCAAGTGTGGATTTGCCCGAGCCGTTATGCCCAAGCACCGCCACGTACTCGCCGCGCGCTACCGTGAAAGACACATTTTTGAGTGCCTCGGTACTGTCGCCGTCATCATCGGTGTATGTGAAAGATAAATTTTCAGCAATAATAAAAGGTTCTGCCATAGTTATATCCTTTAATCAAATTCATAGCGCACGCTTGCACCGCAAGGGAGCAGAGCGCCGCTTGATTTTACGGGAAGTGCAATTTCCATAGCATCGCTGTGTCCACCGCGCTTTGGCTTGATGCGGATATCCGCAATGTATTTCATCGAAAGTGGTGAAAGCCCCGTAGTGTAGGAGTTGATGAGGAAGAAAAGCGGCTCGTCGGAGAGAATCTGCTCGGTGAGCTTTATAAACTCATCTATACTGTCCTCAATCTTCCATACCTCTCCCGTAGGTCCGCGTCCGTAAGACGGCGGGTCCATGATAATGCCGTCATATTTGTTGCCGCGGCGAATCTCCCGCTCAACAAACTTTTTGCAGTCGTCAACAATATAGCGAATCGGCGCGTTTTCAAGACCGGAAAGGCGCGCGTTTTCTTTTGCCTGCTGCACCATACCCTTTGCCGCGTCAACATGGCAAACGGATGCACCTGCTGCCGCCGCCGCAACCGTTGCGCCGCCGGTATAAGCAAAAAGATTAAGCACCTTTATTGGTCTGTTTGCTTTTTTAATAAGTCCCGAAAACCAATCCCAGTTTGTCGCCTGCTCGGGGAAAAGTCCCGTATGCTTAAAGCCCATGGGCTTGATGAGAAACTTAAGGTTCTTGTAGCCTATTGTCCATGTTTCGGGTACGCGGCTGTCCTTCCATGCACCGCCGCCGCTGCGCGAACGCTTATAAGAAGCGTCTGCATTTTTCCAGAGTTTAGAAACTGCGGCACCTTTCCAGATTACCTGTGGGTCGGGGCGTACCAAGGTGTAGTCACCCCAACGCTCAAGGCGCTCGCCGTCGGTTGCATCTATCAATTCATAGTCTATCCATTCGTTGCTAATCCACATACTGTTTCTCCGAATTATTTATTGAAGTATCCACCCATGCGCGAAAATGCGCAGTGTCCGTGGCACATTGCAATCGCAAGCGCGTCGGCGGTATCGTCAGGTTTTGGCGGTTTTGGCAGTCCAAGCATTGTAGTTACCATTTGGATTACCTGCTGTTTCTCGGCGCGACCGTATCCTACAACCGCTTGCTTTACCTGAAGCGGAGTGTACTCGCCGATATGAAGTCCGTGCTGCTTTGCAGCAAGCAGTATAATTCCGCGCGCCTCGGCGACCACAATCCCCGTGGTTTGATTTGTGTTAAAGAAAAGCTCTTCTATTGCAAGGTGGTTTGGCGCATACTTGTCTATGATTTGGTTTATTCCGTCATAGATTTTTTCAAGGCGGTCAACCGTGTCTGTACCTGCTCTTGTGCGTATCGAGCCGAAATCAACAGTCCGAAAACGGTTATTCTCAAAGTCTACAATTCCCCATCCGACAATAGCATATCCCGGGTCAATTCCCAAAATCCGCACGCCGCACCGCCTCCTTTGCATAATTTGTCTATTATATCATAAGATTATAACATATATTAGTAGAATAGTCAAAGGTTTTCAAGAACTTTTCACATGGTAATTTATTAAAAAATCCCACCTTGGGACTTGACTTTTTTTGAACGGTTGTATATAATATAAAAGCGCCTGCTTTGGGCAAGCGCAAGCACTATTAATATATCGGGATGTAGCGCAGCTCACCGCGCGCCTGCTTTGGGCTTTGAGCACGACCGCCGCCGGTGGCGGATTAAGGGAGTGTGAAAAGGCGTAGCGGTCAAAATTGCGTGAGCGATTGCGAACATGCAATTTTGGGCACCGCAAGATGGCGGCGAAGCCGAGGATGTCGCAGCGACCATCCTGCTCTTACTCTAAAGATTAAAACTTAATATTTGCTATCGGGATGTAGCGCAGTTGGTAGCGCGCCTGCTTTGGGAGCAGGATGTCGCAGGTTCAAATCCTGTCATTCCGACCAGATGAAAACACCATCGAAATCTGAACCCCTTTGGTTTGGACTCGATGGTGTTTTTGTTGTAAACCCTTTATTTATGCGGATTTTCAAGGCCGCTTTTTATTTTTGCCATTTGTACTAAAAACAGAAAAAGCATAGATTCCACAAAGAAAAAATCTAAAATATACCTTTTCGAACACCTCAGTCTATTCACATATATTTCAAGACTCCTCTATTTTCATGACATATTCTTCTTCCTTTTGTAGCGGTGTCTTGTAAAGTAGCTTTCGATGTGGACGCTTGGTGTTGTAAAATAGTATGTACTTGTCCACCGCATTCCGAAAATCCAACTCTGAACGATACTTTGTCCGATATAGCTCCTCACGTTTCATCGAGGCGAAGAAAGTTTCCATCACGGAATTATCATAAGGAACATACGCACGTGAAAAAGAATGCTTAATGTTAAGCGACCGAATATAGTCATGCATCGTTTTGGAACGATAGTTGCAACCGCGGTCAGTATGAAAGATCAAACTCGAATCCGGTTGCCGTAACTCATAGGCTTTCTTGAAAGTTGATTTCACAAGCTGCGTACTGTTTGTCTTTCCGACCTTATAGGCTATCACCATTCTGGAAAACAAGTCAATGATTGCGCAAATATAATATGAGTTATCACCGTACTTAAAATATGTAACATCGCTGACCCACACCTCATTAGGCTTACTTACATCGAATTCTTGATTAAGATAGTTTTTATATTTGCGACACTCGTCATCGTATAGTTTTTTCGCCGATTGCCGTATGCTAACCAATCCCATATCACGCATAAGCGTGCGTACCATTTTTTCACTGACCTTAATACCTTCGTTTTTCATAACAGCTGCAATCTTACCGGCTCCAAAAATCTGATTACTTTCGTCGTATATTTCTTGTATACGAATCCGAAATTCCTCACGCCGTTTGGAGTACCATGTGTTGTCTTTCTTATTTCGTAAAACATGGTTATAAAATGTTCCTCTTGGGATATCAAATGCATCACAGATCATGCGAACACTATATCTTCCATGAAACTGTTCTGCTACATATAGCCGTTGCTTCAAAGGCGCACTCGGTGTGCATTTTGCTGATTTCAAGATTTCGATAATTCCCTCCAAGCGTGCGACTTTGTTTTCAAGAAAACGAAAATTGCGGACACTGACAACACCATGTTGAGCGGCATTTTGTTCCTTCTGATAAGCACGCAACCAACTGTAAAAAGTACTTTTAGGTATACCAGTATCGACAAGTATGCTCGCCGATGATTCGCCGTCTGATATATAACGATCTATTATCGCTTGCTTTTGCTCTGCTAAGTATGTATTTTTCATATTATCAACTCCTTCATAGCAATTGTAACATGGAAAATTCAAATAATAATTACAAAATAGCAAACCTTTTCACAAATTCTCACAAGTTAACAATGATAAAAACGGTCAAAGACCGTCTTTAGGAGACGAATGTTCCCCCTCGAAAATAAAAAGCATTGAATTCAATAGTCTTCCAACCAAGTTTGTCGGCAAAAAACAAAAAAGGCGCCATGTTGTATGACGCCTTTTTATCTGTCTCTTTCCCAAGTAGAATAATCTATGGTAAGTATTATTTCTTGAACTGACTGACGCAACTCAAAACTAAAAATATCAATGTCGCTTTTTTTTGCTAAAAATCTTCGATTATGTGCACTTAAATCTCCATACTTTTTTACCTTAGCAATACTATCTTGAATATTTCTGCTTGAATTCCATTTTGGGGATTCCAAATACTTAGGTATCAAATCGCTTAAATAGAAAAACTTTCCTCCATGATCCTTGATTTCTTGGTCTACCCCATACCTTTCAAAGCACTCTATTATAAGGGTTTCAACTAGTTTTCTCATCAAAACCAGTGTTGCATCATAATATCCACTATCATAGCAATGAATCATTTCTTTCGCAACTGCACTTACATAATACGGAGTGCCATCAAACAATTCTAAGTCAATAAAATTTTTGGAAGTTGGTTTTTCAATTATTTCGGACACATCTTTTGCAATTGCCTCTTTTGTGCTGCGATTCAAAACATACCCATTGTCTCGCATGTTTTTAGTGTTTTTAGTGTTTTTAGTGTATTTAATGTATTTACCGTTTTTGCCGGAATTCTTACTTAAGTATGATGAAATGTTCGAATATGAAGGTATTGCTATTTGCGTAAAACAAGTACTTATTTGTTTTGCAGTAAAATAATCTTGACCACATATTTGTTGAAGATAGAAAGCAAAGTAATCAATAAGTGTACTAGCTGTTTTAGCCTCAAACTCAGGTATTCGCGTTATGAAAATCTCAAGGGGTTCCATTATTCATCGCCCCTTTCGTTTTCAAGTTCTACAATGTGATCCTCGCCAATGTGATGTGTTTTGTAAAATCCCGCTTTTTCTCCAGCAATAAAATAATTACACTGGTTTTTACCATTACGCAAAGCTGCTTTGATATCAAAAGAAGTGTTTTGACCAACAATTCTCAAGATTGTAAAAATGTAATGTTCATTTACTTCTTCTATATTCTTATTCTTTTTAAGCCAATACGAAATAACCAAAGCCTTTTCCATATTATTAATTTTTTCAAAAGAATTAAAGTATTTTTTTACATCTTCGCGCTCATTTTGTTCTAAGCCAAGTTCCAACATTTGATAAGCAGCCTTAGCATGTGACTGATTTGACTTTTTTGTTTTGCTTTTTCCGATACCACTGGAAGTCCTTTCTAATATTTGAAATGCGCTTGTTTTTCCGTTTTCTGACAAAGCGTAATCGTTATCGTTTATCGCAACAAACCAGTCAGCTGTCACGGCTTTTCTTATATTTGTAGAAAAATTCTTATTTCTAGTTTCTGTCATGCGATTAGTATCTCGATACATTTGTCTCAAATCTTCTGCAGTGAAAGTTTTCTCTCCATCATTTGAAACGTACAGTGCATAAATCAAAATCCACTCCACTTCTGTTTTTGGCAAATTCTTAATCACAATATCCTTAATGTTGGGTTTTGATTGACGCTGTCCTATTATAGGCATAGTTTTATCTACATCTTCATTTTCACTATTAGAATGATTGAAATTAGTAGCCAACTTTTGATTTTCGTTGACATCAGACGCAAGGCATTCCTGGCTAGACAATTTCCCAAGGCCCTCTTCACGCAATTCCGTCAAAATTTTGTGCACAAAGCTAGCCTCACCTTCTAATTCAACACAAGCATTTCCAATGTTAACTTTCAACTTAAATATTTCAGACATAATTTACTCCTTCGAAATTTTAGATTTTATCTCACCGACCAATCGGTGAATCGTTGTACAAGGACACATTTCGGAGGGCTTGTCCTTACAGTTAGCCCTATGCTCTGCGTATTTTTTCATCGCCAACGCAATGGCATTTTTCTCGTTCCCAAAACGATTAAGCTTTTCATATATTTGAGAATCAGATTTGAGATACTTATGCCCTGTAGCTTTTTTGTAAGCTGTACTAAAACCGCTGCAACAAGAAACAGAGTCTTGATAATTGGGCATTTCTCCTAAATAAGCATTGAACCATGCCTCAATGCAAGGATTTGTCCACCCAACACTTATTCCTCTATTGTGTGCTTGACAGATAATCTTGTCGAAATCTTTGACCTGATCTCTGTCAAACACAATCCAAATCTCTCCAAATTGGGGATTGAGGGAAGCCAAGTTCAATGCTTCATCCACAAGATTCTTAGTATCAGTTTTTACAACTTTGATCACCAATTTGCCTTGCAATTCTTTCGGAATAGAATCTCGCAATCCGAGCATATAATTCTGCTCGGTTTCCTTTGTATCGGTTACAATGAAGTAATACCCTAACTCGGGCACTCTTCGCCTTGCTGCCTGATCTCTTGTTTTTCGGTTTCCATTTCTTTCAACTCGAGGCATCAATTATTCCTCCTTAAACATATCAAAATACTTCAAGGTAGGAATTGCACCGTATTTACCTAAAAGATAATTCTTTTCATAATTTTCATCTTTTCGGATTTTGACCCCATCTTCATCGACAAAATCAGCCAACGAATACAAAGTGGATACTCCATCGTAATCCTTTTCGGTGAACCATATCTCATCTCTACGCAACATATTCCCGTTGAGTTGCCACGAGTCATGCGATGTAAAGATAAGCTGTGCATGCTTGGTGTTGATTTCGGGGTTTAGGAATGTGATAACAAATGTTCTAACCAACAGTGGATGCAATCTTGCATTCAATTCATCAACGAATAACACTCCCCCGGTTGAGAGAACATCCTGAAGCATCGGATACAAAGCAAACATCTTCAAAGTTCCTGCCGACTCATTTTGCAAAGGAATAGATGTTGTTTGATCGGAATTTATCAGCCTATGGATAGCATCAATCTTAATGTGCTCATCTTCGTCATCGTTTTCAGACTTAAGAACTTCCACATTAAATCCAATTATAGATGGATCAAATGCTGAAAAATAATCTACAACATTTTGCTGAACTTTTTTGTCATCAGCGAATCCATTAGGAATCAGCTGCGACAAAAAGAAGTTTTCAATCGGTCGCCCAAAATCTGCAAAATCGTTGTTAATAAACCAATCCCTAATGAACTTCAACTTTGCAATCTTCAACTTAGCACCCAATGAAACAATTAATGTTTCTTTCGCCAAAGCTATTCTGATATTCTCCTGACTCTTAGCAGGGATGCCGGGCATGTCAATACTATTTCCATGACGATGAAAAATCTTCTTATATGCCCCTCTCGAAGATTTGGATTTGCTATTTAACCATTCTTCACATACACCACTGCAGTTTACTGAGAAACCATAGTTGTAAGTTTTTGCTCCGTTATCTTCCGAATCAACAAAATATACTTCAAATGTTGTTTCTGCGTTTTTGCTATCACTATCAAACAAGAATGGCGTCGGCTTAAAGAATTTTGTTTTTTTCTTCTTTGACTCTGCCTCATCACCATATTCCAAAGATTCGATTACGTACATGCTCATATATCTAAATGCTTCTTGTACATTAGATTTTCCGCTTGCATTTGCTCCAAATATAGCCGCAACAGGTAGAATTCTTTCGTTTGCTATCGAAACCACATGACTATTAAAATCAGAAATTTTTGTAGCTGTCAAATCTAATGTTGTATCATCTCTAAATGATTTATAGTTTTTAAAATTAAATTGTAATAACATTGTGCACATCTCCTTTTACACCTTTACACTTTATATTATATTCAAAAAAACAAATTTGTCAACATCTAATTGAGGTTTTTTCTCAATTAGATGTGTTATTTGTCATTTGTGACATTAATTGCTATTGTTTTAAATACCACAAAAAAACGATTACCCTATTTTGCACCCCCTCCCTTCTTTTGAGCCATGAATTTTGCACCCCCTCCCCCCTCAAAAAGGGGCGATTTGCACC
>JAZNOM010000032.1:0-18011 GCA_045580835.1 Eubacteriales bacterium | reverse complement strand
TTTTCTACATTATGACAACTCTACGAAAAAGATAGAAAGCAAAAAAGTCCAAGATTTTTATAGAACCACTTCTATTTTCCTTTTTTGCGTTCGGTGTTTTTTTCGACAGTCTGAAAAGCCGATGCGAAAGCATCGGCTTTTTATTCGCGTTTTTCTGCGGCTATTTTCAAGATGATATCTTTGAAAGCATCGGCGATAGGCGAGATGCTGTTGTTCCAACATAGATATGTAGAACGTGTGAGCTCAATATCCTCAATGGGCAGATTCTTAATACCGGCACTGTTAAGCTCCTGCCAATCGGCAATGGGAGAAAAGGCAACGCCAAGTCCTGACGCAATGCATTTTTGCGCCATGTGTGGGTCAAGGCAGCGGATTGTCGCTGACGGCTTGGAATTGCTGCCTTGCAATAGCTTTTCTATCATGTCAGTCAGCGGAAAATTCTTGCCGATTGTGACAAGCGGATATTCAGAGATATCTTTAAGCGTAACACTTTTTTTGCGCGCAAGCGGACAGCTTTCAGGAACTGCAAGCTTTATCGGGACTTCAAACAAAAACTCACAGCAGTCATACTGCGAGGCAGTGGTTTTGTCTGCAATACAAAGCTCGGCGGTAATGTCGTTTTCGATGTTATAGTGCAGGTCAAATGAAATTGAAGGATGAGTCTTGCAAAACTCGCATACGCACTCGTTTACAAAGCCTCTGTCCTGCAAAACTAAAACCGTTATGTCGGAGGTATTGCCAGTGTTTGTAAAAAGCCGTATACCTTCTTCAATGGCGCAGAGCGCAGTTTGTGCTTTTTCTAAAAACAGTTTGCCGTTGTCATTGAGAAAAATCCTACGTTTTTCGCGCGTAAACAATTTAACTCCGAGTTCTCGTTCAAGACGTGCAATAGTTTGCGACATAGCTGATTGCGGTATCATAAATTCCTCTGCCGCGCGCGTCATACTCTCGTGCTTTGCGGCGCTTTCAAAATATTTAAGCCATAAAAGTTCCATATCTTCACCGCCTTTTGGTTTTATTATAACACGCAAGTTTATAATTGTAAAGTTATTAATTCATACATCAACATATATTTGACAGTATATTAACGTTATGATAGAATTTTTATATAAGCCACCAAAAGGAGTAAAACATATGAAAATAAGACATTTAGTATTCGTCAGCATACTCATATGCGCCATTTTTCTCGGATGTATTTGTGCAGGCGCGGCAAATTACCGTACATCGTACGCAGATAAAGACGGTGACGGAAGTATTGGCGTTTCGGATGTGCTTGTCCAAATAAATAATTTGTTAGACGGTGAGTGTAGATTGAGTTCGGTAATAAAACTTTTAAAAAGGGCAATAAGTGACGGCGGTTATGAAAATGCGGATAACTGGGAAGCGCTCCGCCAAAAGGAAAAAATCAATGTACTTTTTGTAGGCGACAGTCTTACATATTATAATGATATGCCTGAAATCTTTGAAGCAATGGTAAAGGCATCGGGCAAAAGTATAAATGTGGAGTCTGTTACAAAGGGCGGCCGCGGTATTGCCATGATGCAGGCGGATGCAGCTTTATGGCAGGGTATACTTGATAAGATAAACGAGCGTTCTTGGGATATTATAGTTTTACAGCCGAATAGAAACCACACGGTAATGTTTGAATATTTCCCCGAATATCCGTGGACAGAACTGCAGGCCGTGCGTAGGTTTGTTGAAATCATCGATGATAACGGCGCTATTCCGCTTCTGTATTCCACCTTCGGTGTTACCAAGGGTTCGGTAACACGTGACGGATATACCAAGGTTATGGATCGCAAAACGCACACCGACCTTATTAATGCATACAATGCGGCGGTTATTGAAGAAGTCGGTTGCGATGGAGTATTTGCGGGTGTGACATTCAACAAAATTTATGAGGCGGCAGAGCCGATAAATCTTTATCATACAGATAATTCGCATCCGTCATATGCAGGCAGCTATCTTGTAGCCGCAGATTTTTATACCAAGATTTTCGGCGTGGTTCCGATTGATAGCTTTATAGGTGAGCTTGACAGTGAGACGGCGGCAACTCTTCGTACCACAGCGGCAATGCTGCTCGACTATGTTCCGACAGAAAAAGCAGATGTGTCAAAGCCTGTAGCCGCTCCTATAATTTCATTTGACAATGATAAGCTTACAGTAGTTTCTGACAGTGAGTTTGCATATAACTACACAAGCGGCGACGGAATTCAGAATGCATACGCAACTGTTAACGGAGAGAAATTTAACGGCGACACATGGAGTTTTTCCACTAATGTTGAGTTTACCGCCTATCCCGGTACGGGGAATCCGTCCGGCGGCTTCCGTCTGGTGCAGTCTAACGGCGATGTAATACGCTTGTATTTGCGCACTGCAAAGGTAAATATTACCGACAATGATCCCACCACTGCAAAATACCATGTACGCGTAGATGCAGGCGGCTCTTCAACTGCGGTTGACCTTGGGGAATATAGTCACAAGGTTAGCATGAAGCTTGATGTTACTCCTGAAAGTATAAAGTTATATGTTGACGGTGAGCTGTTTGTAACTATTACCGAAAGCGGCGCAACCTTCTACGAGGGAACCGTTTCGGAAAAAATTACATATACTGCTGATTCGGTGCAGCTTGGACTCGCTTTCTGCTATGCGGATGTCAAGTATACTAATGCTTCATGGGATTTTGCCACGGGACTTTCGTTTGGCGCACACGGATATGAGAACATAGCTGCTTCGGGTAACGGCGATACTCTTGAAATTATCTCTGACAGTGAGCTTTCATATACCTATACAAGCGGCGACGGTATTATTAATTCATATGCGTATGTCAACGGCGAGCCGCTTCTCGGTGATACGATAAACTTTTCGTTTGATGTTGAGTTTACAGGCTATCCCGGTACAGGCAATCCCTCGGCAGGCTTCCGTCTGCTCGGAGAAAACGGTGAGGTTATTCGCTTGTATGCGCGTACTGCAAAGGCAAATATTACCGATAATGACCCCACCACTGCAAAATACCATGTACGTGTAGATGCAGGCGGTTCTTCAACTGCGGTTGACCTTGGTGAGTTTGAACACAAGATGCATATGCAAATAGAAATCACTCCCGACAGTGTCAAACTTTATATCGACCAAGAACTGTTTGTTACTATCACAGAAAGCGGCGCAACCTTCTTTGACGGTACAGTCTCGGAGGAGATAAAGTATACCGCCGAAACGGCACATCTTGCGCTTGCATATTGCTATGCAGACATCAGTTTTACCAATGTAGCTTATGGAATGTAATATAAAAGCCGATGCGAAAGCATCGGCTTTTTGCGTGGAGAAGTTAGGTAAATTAAAGTTTAGAAGTGCCTTTCGCCACATAAACTTTAATTTATATTTTTCTTGCCAATAGTGCTTTTTTCTTATATAATATACATAAAGTGGGGTGATGTTGTGCGATACGATGTTTTTGTGTCCTACCGCCGCAGCGGCGGAGAGCATACTGCAAAGCTTATCCGTGACAGTCTGACAGAGCGCGGCTACAATGTATTCTTCGATGTAGAATCGTTACGGTCGGGACAGTTTAATACTAAACTTTATTCGGTAATCGAGGAATGCAAGGACTTTGTAATAGTGCTTTCCCCGGGCGCACTTGACCGATGTGCAGATGAGGCGGATTGGGTACGACGAGAGATTGAGCACGCGTTAAAAACCAACAAAAATATCATCCCTATACTGCTTCGCGATTTTACTTTCCCTAAAAAACTCCCCATATCTATTGAAAAACTGCCGTATATGAACGGTATTGAAGCAAATTCGCAGTTTTTTGATGCGTTTATCAGTAAACTTCAAACATTCCTTTCTTCAAAGCCGAGGCTTTTTCGCAGTGCAAAAAAGATGGCTTTGGCTGTAGCGGCGTTTTCTTTTATTGTGCTTGCGGTGATTGGAACTGTATTTGGCATAAAACATATTGTAAATACCGAAAATGTCTATCCCAAAACTGCCGCCGAAAAAAATCTTGCTTATGAAACAGTGAGCCTTGTCGGTACATATCTCACCAATATCAATCTTATCACTACATATGTCGAGGATGTGCTCGACAGTGCCGAGCGAGGACTTTTAAGCGGCGGTGAAAATAAGGTTATTGATGTAAAGAAAAAATCAATTAAAAGTATTGATGAAACTTTGGGCAAGCCCGACAGCGTTTTTCTTGAAAGACTTGCTGACTCGCCGTTTGTAAGTGCGGATTTGAAAGCGCTTTATCAAAGTGTTTCTGATACGAAAAGTGAATGGCTTGAGAATATCGAATATATCGAGTTCTTGCTTTCAAACGAAAACATGGTTTCGACAGACGACAAGCTTACGGTTATAGAGTGCTACAGGACTTTTTTGACCGAGAGTGTACAGATTTATGCGTATGGTGTAAATGAACTTTTGTTGCCGATAACCGATAGCAAAATGCTCGACAGCTTCTTCGAAGATACGCTTGTATATCTTCCGCACATTCCGCTGAACCGTGCGACATGGTATACTGACAAGGAAATAATAAAGAATTTGGTTGACGAAGCGTTCAGCCGATATGAGGAAGCATACGATAAGTACGCAGTGATTGTAGGAAATCAGAATGTTGAATACAATGAGCAACTTAAAAGCTTTTACAACATTTGCCTGCCGACAGAGGATGACACAGCCGAAACTCTTTGGCTGAAGCTTACAGCCGTTCTTACCATCGACTGCTTTGACGAGGCAAGAACCCTTGCAGACATATACTTTGAAACGGTCAAGAATACTGATGCTTTCGCTCCTTTTTATAAGGAAACGCTTTATGCGTTTATAACCGCCGCCGAAAACGGTGAAGCGATATACGGGCCTATGGTTGTAGCTTATGCGGATACCGCAAACGAATGTTTTGAAATCGGCGATATTGTGGTTTCATTCAACGGTCAGCCGATCACCATGTTTGATGAATATGTCACTCTCAAAGGCGCGCTTAAAGCCGACACATACACAGTCGAGTGTCTGCGGCTTGTGAACGGAAAGTTTGAAAAGTATACACTTGCACTCTCAAAAGATATGCCGCTTGTGGCATTTAATGATTTAATGTTTTAGGAGAACCGGATGAAGAAAATAATAACTATACTTTGCATTATCCTTGCTGCCGCAACTCTTTTTGCTTGCGGTAAAAATACTGAAATACCGGAGGAAACTGCGATGATTGAACTTGAGAACAACTCAAGTCCAACCGGATATACATATCAGAACAAAATCACCGGCAGTGCAGCTGACCCGTTTATTCTTGAGCATGGCGGCGCGTACTATCTCTATTCTACCGGCGGCTCAAAATTCACGGTTCGCAAATCATTTGACCTTGTAAACTGGGAAACTCAAGAAGAACCGATTTTGCGCCTTTCGGACACAACGTGGGCAACGCAAAAAGGCTGGGCGCCCGAAATGTATGAGTATAACGGCAAGTTCTATCTCATTTTCTCCGCGGCAAACGCTGAGGGCATCCACTCGATAGAAATTGCGGTTTGCGATACGCCCTACGGCAAATTCCGTCCGCTCTATGACCAGCCTTTCTTTTCTCCCGGATACAGCGTTATCGACGGTAGCCTTTTCTTTGACGATGACGGCAGAATATATATGTACTACTCAAAGGATAATTCCACAAACTATGTAAACGGCAAGCGCACAAGCCAGACTTGGGGCGTTGAGCTTTATCCTGACTTTTCGGGAATAATCGGCGACCCTGTGCTTATTTCTACTCCATATCAGGATTGGGAGCTTAAGAGCGGCTCGGTGCTTTGGAACGAGGGGCCCGTTGTATTTAAAGAAAACGGCGTTTATTACCTTCTCTACAGTGCAAACTATTATGTTTCCGAGCATTATTCAGTGGGCTATGCAACAAGCGACAGCCCGCTCAAGATGTTTGAGAAGAATGACAAGGCGTGCATACTTAAAGGCAACGGCACAACCGTTACAGGTCCAGGTCACTGCAACATACTTCGCTCACCCGACGGCAGCGAGATCTACGTAGTCTACCATGTGCATACCGTGCCTCCGAACACCGATAAGGGACGCAGCCTTGCAATTGACCGTCTTATTATCAATGATGACGGTACGCTTTCAATAGACGGCCCGAGCGAAACCCGCCGTCCGCTTCCTTCAGGCGTGCTAGGCTATAAGCGTATTACAAGCGGCTTTACACACATAGGCGGTAACGGCGCTTGCAATCTCTTTGACGGCATTATTCAATGCGGAAAGAATAAAACCTGCGCCGTTTCAAGCGGCGAAAGTGTAGAGGTTAAGTTTGATACTCCCGCTGCGCTTATATCGGTGCTTGTTTACAGCTACGGCGATGCATACGCTCCTGAAAGAGTGGATGTCGAAATTAATGGTAAGTATATAATAAATGATTGCGGACTGGTTCAATACGGCGGCAGGATTGCAGTTGCAAGTTTTGCAGGTATTCCTGACGGCGAAATGGTGGAAAGTGTAAAAATTACCGTCACCGCCGCCGAGGGCAGAGAATATTCAGCACTCAGCGAAATTGTATTTATAGGCAGATAAAAAAAGCCGTGGCAGTGCCACGGCTTTTTCCTTAATGCTATTATGTTGTGCAAAATGATAGTTACTTTGTATAAATTATTGACAAGTTTTGGGCAAGTTGATATAATATATACACCGAAATTATAAAGGAGTACTATTATGAAAAAGTATTTAGCGCTTATTTTAGCTGTGCTTACGCTTACGGTAATGTTTGTTATCGGCACATCCGCTGCAGAAACATTCATTAACCCCGTGGCAAACGGCGCAGACCCGTTTGTATTTAAGGATACAGACGGTACATATTATCTGTACGTAACCAGCGGCGGTAATTACGGCTACCGCGTTTACACCTCTACAAACCTTGTAGAGTGGGAATCACAGGGCTACTGCCTTAAGCCTGCCGATGTTTTCGTTGATAACAATATCGTCAGCAGAGCAAAAAAGGATGACGGCACATATACCGACAACGTATATCCAAACTTCTGGGCACCCGAGGTTATTAAAGAGGGCGACACCTATTACTTGGTTTACTCTGCTCAGGAGCATCTCGGTATCGCAACAAGCGACAGCCCTCTCGGCCCTTTCAAAAACGACAAGACCTCTTATTTGATTCCTTATGAAATCACAGGCTTTGAGGATGGAGATACGGGTGCTACCGTTTCTACACAGAAGTGTATCGACGGTCACTTCTACAGAGATGAGGATACAGGTAAGCTCTATCTCTATTTCGTTTCCTGCGGCAGTTTCTCGCTCAATGGCTACTCGGTTGATGGCGGTAACAATATCTGGGGCGGCGAGTTTGACCTTGAAACCTTGTCGTTTATAAACGGCGGTCCCAAGCTTCTCGTTGAAAGCCCTCGCAAGAATAGCAGCTACCTCAACGGTTGGCCCTCCGATCATCTGCTTGGTTTATATGACGGTTCACGTGTATCGGAAGGTCCCGAGATTCTTAAGCACAACGGCAAGTATTATCTCACATACTCGCAGGATGGCTATACAAGCGCAAAGTATTCTGTTTGGTATGTAACTTCTACCGATCCCCTTGATTTCTCTGGCGCTGAAAAGAAACTTGCTTTTATCAGCGATGATGTCAACAAAGAAGACCCCTCCAATCCTCATCTATACGGTACTGCACATCACGCTTTTACCACATCTCCTGACGGTAGTCAGCTTATCATTGTTTACCATGCACACCGCAGCATTAACTCCGTTCAGGAAAGACGCATCTGTCTTGATGTTGCAGGCTTTGATGAAAGCGGTAACCTTTGGGCAGGTACTGTAAACAAGGGGCACCCTACCGCTGTCGCACAGCCTCTTCCTTCCGGCGGTACTCTTGCACGCGAAGAGCATCTCACAGGTTCTTTTGCAGACCTTGTAAATCTTCCCACAGTTTATGTTTCTAACGAAGACGGTGACGACAGTGCGGTAGGTACTAAGGCAGCTCCTTTAAAGACCATTACTGCAGCTTGTGCGGCACTTCCAAACGGTGGTACAATTATCCTCACTCAACTTTACAATGCGAACGGAGAGACATCCTCTGATTATTTGGATATCCCCGCGGTTAACGGACCGCTCATGATAAAGGGTGAAATGCTGGCTACACCTTTCACGTTCAAGTTCCTCAGCATTAATTCCGATGTATATTTTGAAAACATCTCATTCTGGCCCGCAACACTCAGCAACATTTCTGTTATTGAGTGTAACTTCAACAATGTTGTTAT
This sequence comes from Eubacteriales bacterium, assembly GCA_045580835.1. Lineage (GTDB taxonomy): Bacteria > Bacillota > Clostridia > Oscillospirales > CAG-272 > UMGS902. The sequence continues at coordinate 9,759 of JAZNOM010000032.1, read as the reverse complement.
GGGCGAGGGTGTAAGTTGTATTTCGCAGCCTACAAGAAAGACGTTCCCGGTGCTCGTAGGCGGTAAGTGGTGGTCCACCAATACCTCCGGCATTTATACAAACTTTAATTATTCATCGACAGCAGATGTTACTACTGACAAGGAATATACCCTTACCGTGCTCAGCGGTACTTGGTCGATAGCTACCGAAAAGAGTGTAAAGAGCACAAGCCAGCTTTCCACTTCTGCTCCCAATGCAACACTTACGCTTGGCGGCGATGCAAAGATTCGTTCTTCAAAGGGTACTGCACCTACCGTTAGCGCAACTTCCGAAGGCGCAGTTGTTACATTTAAGAGCGTTGCTAATGCTCCTAAGTATGTAATCTACAGAGATGGCAAGGTTGCAGGCTATACCGAAACAACCACTTTCGTTGATACTGCTTATACATTCGGTGAAACCGTTGCTTACTCTTTAGCGGGTTATGTAAACGGCGCATGTATCGGTGATGCAGGCACTGCAACCGAATTTACCTTTGTTGCAGATGTTGACGGTGACAACGATATTGATGTTGCAGATGTAGTTACGCTTCTTAAGGGCGTTCTCAATGGCGAAAACGAAAGAACAATTCTTGATGTTCTCATCGTTTTGAAACTTGCAATTAAGTAAATAGCACTTGTTCCCCCTGCAAAGTTTGCCTTTGCAGGGGGATTTTTTTATGGAGAGATGCAGTAATATAAATTAATGTTTATCTGCCGAAAGGCAGATAAGCATTAATTTACAAAATATTTTTAAATAACATTGAAATCGCAAAAATAATGGGTTATAATATATAAGTTAGTAGATTTAAAAAGGATGGTGGCAAACTATGTGCAAAATCGGATTTGATAATGATAAATACTTACAGATGCAGTCTAAATATATCCGTGAGCGTATAGCCACCTTTGGCGGCAAGCTCTATCTCGAGTTTGGCGGCAAGCTTTTTGACGATTTTCACGCATCGCGCGTACTCCCCGGCTTTAAGCCTGACAGTAAACTGCAAATGTTGCTTCAGCTAAAAGACGATGCCGAAATTGTAATAGCAATAAATGCTGCGGATATTGAAAAGAATAAAGTTCGCGGTGACCTTGGTATCACCTATGACCTTGATGTTATGCGACTTATTGACGCATTTCGCAGCGTTGGACTTTATGTTGGCAGTGTTGTGCTTACAAGATACGCGGAGCAGGGTGCGGCGGTGCAGTTTGCCAGCAAGCTTGAAAATCTCGGAGTAAAGGTGTACCGTCACTATTCTATTGAAGGGTACCCTTACAACGTTGAAAAAATCGTCAGCGACGACGGTTACGGCAAAAATGAATTTATTGAAACCGCTCGCCGACTTGTTATTGTCACCGCTCCCGGTCCCGGAAGCGGAAAGATGGCAACCTGCCTTTCCCAACTTTACCATGAAAACAAGCGCGGCGTAAAGTGCGGATATGCAAAGTTTGAGACATTCCCGATTTGGAACATTCCGCTTAAACATCCCGTAAACATGGCTTATGAAGCCGCAACTGCCGACCTTAACGACATCAATATGATTGACCCGTTCCACCTTGAGGCATACGGTGAAACCGCAGTAAACTACAATCGCGATGTTGAAATTTTCCCCGTAGTTGACGCGATGTTTAAAAAGATTTTCGGCACATCACCCTATAAATCGCCCACGGATATGGGTGTAAATATGGCAGGCAATTGCATTATTGATGATGCGGTTGTTTGCGAAGCGTCAAAGCAGGAGATAATACGCCGTTATTATACGGCACTTTGCGAAGCCAAGGAAAACATGGCAAGCTCCGATACGGTAAACAAGCTTGATTTGCTTATGAAGCAGGCAAAAATATCCTCGGCAGAGCGTCCCGTAATTGCAGCGGCACTTGCTAAAGAGGAGGCAACTGCAGGCCCTGCGGCGGCAATAGAGCTTCCTGACGGCAGAATTCTGACCGGCAAGACCTCGCCGCTTCTCGGTGCATCGGCTGCTTTGCTTCTCAATGCGCTCAAAGCTTTTGCGGATATTGATGACGAGGTTGAACTTATTTCTCCCACTGTTATCGAGCCGGTTCAGCGACTTAAAACCGAGTACCTCGGCAATCGCAATCCACGACTCCATACCGACGAGGTTCTTATCGCGCTTGCGATAAGTGCAGTAACCTCGCAAAACGCGGCGCACGCGCTTGACCAGCTTGGCAAACTTGCAGGTTGCGAGGCACATTCAACGGTTATTCTTTCGCAGGTTGACTCCAAGACCTTTAAAAAGCTTGGCGTAAACCTCACCTGTGAGCCTAAATATCAGGCAAAGAAACTCTACCATGCAAAATAAAGCTAAAGGAGCACGAAAGTGCTCCTTTTTGTTGACTTTACCACTATTTTGCAGTATAATTAAATATTGTAACAAAACGGAGGTTGAAAGCAGATGGAAATGATAAAACGCTTTTGTGCCTATTATCGACCGTATTTAAAAATCTTTACATTTGATATGCTTTGCGCGCTCGGAGTTGCGCTTTGCAATCTTGTATATCCGAAGCTCACGGGTGAGATAATCGACAATTTTATCCCAAACAAACAAGTAAAGTATATTTTGATTCTGGCGGCGGTACTGGTTGTTCTTTATTTCTTAAAGAAACTGATGAACTTCTTTATTCAGGACTACGGTCATCGCATGGCGGCAATGATGCAGGCGGATATGCGCCGCGATTTGTTCGGTCACATGCAAAAACTGCCGTTCACTTTTTACGATAATAACAAAACGGGCGCACTGCTTTCGCGCATAGTCGGCGACCTTTTGGATGTATCGGAACTTGCGCACCATGGCCCCGAGGATTTGTTTCTCTCAATAGTGTTGCTTGTGGCATCGTTTGTGCTTATGGCACAGGTCAACATCTGGCTGACACTTATTATTTTTGCGTGCATTCCGTTTATGCTTATGTTTGCACTTCATATGCGCAAAAAGATGAGCGTTGAGTTTAAGGCGATGCGCGCAGTCAATGCAGAAATCAATGCAAGTATCGAAAACAGTCTTACGGGCGTGCGCGTTACCAAGGCGTATGTTGCGCGTGAGTACGAAAATGAAAAGTTTGGTACAGTTACCGACAAGTATGTTAAAACCCGCTTCCGCGCACTCAGCGCAATGGCGCAGTTCCACAGCACATCGACATGGCTTTTCGATTTGCTTAAGCTTGTTGTGCTTGTAAGCGGCGGACTTTTCTGCATCTACGGCAAAATTACCGCCGGCGATTTTGCGGCGTTCCTTATCTATGCAAATGTGTTTGTTGACCCTATAAACCGACTTGTTAACTTTGTTGAGCAGTTTCAGAACGGACTCAGCGGCTTTGAGCGTTTCTGCACCATTATGGACACTCCTACAGAAACAGACAAGGAAGATGCAAAGCCAATTGAAAATGTTAAGGGCGCAATTGAGTTTGACAATGTTTCTTTCCGCTACGGCGAACACAAGCAGGTATTGAGCAACCTTTCGTTTAGCGTTGCCCCCGGCAAAACACTTGCGCTTGTAGGTCCCTCCGGCGGCGGCAAAACCACGATTTGCAACATTATTCCGCGCTTTTACGATATTGAGAGCGGCACGGTTATGCTTGACGGCACCGATATCCGCGATATAACGCTTGACTCGCTTCGACAAAATGTCGGCATAGTTTCGCAGGACGTGTTCCTCTTTGATTCTACAATTCGTGACAATATTTGCTACGGCTCAAAGAATGTCACCGAGGAAGAGATGATAAAAGCGGCAAAACGCGCCAATATTCATGAATACATCATGTCACTTCCCGACGGTTATGACACCGAGGTTGGTGAGCGAGGTGTAAAACTTTCGGGCGGTCAAAAGCAGCGTGTGGCAATCGCGCGTGTGTTTATTAAAAATCCGCCGATACTTATTCTCGACGAGGCTACAAGCGCGCTTGACAACGCAACAGAGCAGCAGATTTCCGAAAGCTTAAACGAACTTTCCGAGGGCAGAACAACGATAGTTGTGGCTCACCGCCTTTCCACCGTTAAAAAGGCTGACGAGATCATAGTTATGACCGACGACGGCATCAAGGAGCGCGGCAATCATGACGAGCTGATGCAAGTCGGCGGCATTTACAAAGAACTTTACGAATACCAATTCAGAGTATAGGAGAAAATCATGTCTAATACAAAAACAGAGCCCCGCGTGCTTCAGGGCACAATGGAGCTTCTTCCTCCCGACCAGATTCTTTTTAATAAAATGTACGATACCATTCGCGAGGTTTACGAAAGCTTTGGCTTCCTTCCTCTCGATACCCCCGTGCTTGAATACTCAAACGTACTGCTTGCAAAGGCAGGCGGCGAGACCGAAAAGCAGATTTATCGTTTTACCAAGGGCGATACCGACCTTTCAATGCGCTTTGACCTTACCGTTCCGCTTGCACGCTATGTATCGCTCCATAAGAACGACCTTGTTTTCCCGTTCAAGCGTTATCAAATGGGCAAGGTTTACCGTGGCGAGCGTCCGCAAAAGGGTCGTTTCCGCGAGTTTTATCAGTGCGATATTGACATCATCGGTGCAGAGGCGCTTGACCTCATGTATGATGCCGAAATGCCTGCTGTAATTTACAATGTTTTCACTAAACTTAACTTTGGTGAGTTTGTAATCCGTATCAACAACCGTAAGGTGCTTAACGGATTTTTCTCCTCACTCGGACTTGCCGACAAAATCGGCGACATTCTCCGCACAATTGACAAGCTTGAAAAAATCGGTGCAGAAAAGGTTATGGCAGAGCTTGCCGAGTTCGGAGTTGACGGCGATGCAGCCGATAAGATTCTTGCATTTATCAATATCAAGGGTACAAACGCAGATGTTCTTGCGGCGCTAAAAGCAGTTGATTGCGCAGATGAAACCTTTAAAGTTGGCGTAGAGGAGCTTGAAAAGGTTGTTTCCTACGCGTATATGTACGGTATTCCCGAAAAGAATATCGCTATTGACCTCACTATCGCGCGCGGACTTGACTACTACACCGGTACCGTTTACGAAACCAAGATGGTTGACTATCCTGCACTCGGCAGCGTTTGCTCCGGCGGCAGATACGATAATCTCACCGGCTACTACACCGATGATTCTCTCCCCGGTATCGGTATTTCGATAGGCTTGACACGTCTGTTCTCCCAGCTTCGCAGTGAGAACATTATTTCCGATGACCGCAAGAGTCTTGTTGATGTACTCTTTATTCCCATGGATAAAAACCACATCGACTTTGTGCTTGAAAGCGCAGCAGTTGTGAGAAACGCAGGACTTAAGGTTGATGTTTACTGCCTTGACAAGGGCATGAAGCCGAAGATGAAGTTTGCAAACCGCAGTGGTATTCCGTATGTTGCACTCGTTGGAGATAGCGAGGCAGAAGAGGGCAAAATTATGCTAAAAGATATGGAAAGCGGTGAGCAGGAGCTTCTTACCCCTGCCGAAGCCGCAGCAAAGCTTTCTAAATAAAACAAAAAGAGCCGCAAGGCTCTTTTTTTGTTGTATGGGGCGTACTTTCTTAAGAAGAAAGTACTAAAGAAAAACTGTAAAACATTTTATGAGTAGCCGTGGCTACAGATAATAAATTTTTTATAAAAAGGTTTGGAGAGCGCGAGAACTTTTCCTTAAAAGGTTCTCGTATTTTTTATTATCACTTTCTGCTCGGCAACTCACTCACTACTGCGCTTCCGAGGACAAGGACTGCGCCAACCCAACCGAGTGCTGAAAGCACCGAGTTTGGAATAAGCAACACCGCTAAAATCACCGACGCGACAGGGTCAATATAGCTGAGCAATGCAACGGTCTGTGCAGGGAGCTGTTTCATTGAGCCAAAATACATTGTGTAAGCTATACCGGTGTGAACAATACCCATGATAATAAGCAAAACAATGCTTGTAGAGGTAAACTCAACCGCGCCGAGATTTTCTGCAAGGAGAGTGTAGGGAATACAAACCGCACCTGCGACGAAAAGCTGAACAAGAGTTCTTTCCTGCGCGGTAACTCCGTCAATTACCTTGTTGATAAGAATGTCACCCGCGTAAAGTGCGGCAGCTCCAACACCAAGGAGGATGCCGAGCAGATGATTTTTACCGTCTGCGACCTCGCCACCTGCGTCGCTGCCAAAGGTTACAAGCACAATGCCGACAAAGGCGACAAGTGTGCAGATAAACTTAACGCGAGTGAGTTTTTCTTTGAGTATCACCGATGCTCCGAGAATTACAAAGATGGGTGCCATGTAGTAGCTTAAAGTTGCAATCGGTACGGTGGTGTATTTGTATGCTTCAAATAGCAGTATCCAGTTAACGCCAATCATTGCGCCTGAAATTGTCAGCAAAGGCAGACTCTTTTTGAGAGATTGTTTTGAAATTTTAGCGCGAGTGATTAGCATTATGCAAAAGAGAAACGCCGCGCCGATAAGACCGCGCGCCATTGCAAGCAGTCCCGAGGGCAGGGGGGTATATTCTCTGAAAATGCCGATAGTGCCGAAAATGAGCATTGCTCCGATTACACCGAGCATTGCTTTTTTATTTTGATGTTCCATTTTATTTTTTAACAACCGTGCAGGTGTCAACTCCATAGTATTTGAAGCACTCAATTGCTTCTTTGTTTATTCTCTCTCCCGACACTACAATCGGCACTGCGGGCGGGCAGCCTACGGTTGCCGCCGCAAGCACTCTGCCGAGTGCATCTCTTGCCAAAACGGTTTCGCATGGCGAAAATGCCGCATCGCGAACGGACATTACATGCTCGCACAAGACCGCTTGGGGCGGCGCTTCACAAATTGCCGCTTTTTTCGGAAGTGCCGAAAGTGCATTTTTTATGCGGTTAATGTCGCCGACTTCGGGAGTCAGCATCAAAACCGTGTAGTCGCGGTCATAAAACTCGCACATCATGCCGCATTTTTCAAGATGCTGTGCAATTTCAAAGCCGTAATATCCGTACTTCTTTGCCTCAATAGTGATTTTCAGCGGCTCTTCGTCAATGAGAATGTAGCCGTTTTCGATAAGCGAATTTTTAAGCAAAGCAACATCGCGTGCAAAAGCACAAAGTTTTTCTTTGTAGCCATCTGCAATGTAGTTGTTGCAAAGGTCAAGCGACTCTAAAATCAAATATGACGGGCTTGTCGAGCCGAAAAGCGCAAGTGCGTTTTTGACATCTGCCGCGGTAAAGCCGCTTTTGACATGCAAATACGCGCCACCTGTAAGCACGGGCAATGTCTTGTGCGCCGAGTCGCAGCACATGTCTGCACCAAGGTCAATAGGGTGTTGCGACTTTTCAAGAAACTTGAGATATGCGCCGTGTGCGTTGTCAACTAGCAACATCACGTCGTGCTTTTTGCACACTCCGGATATCTCTTTGATATCAGCGGTTTTACCAAGATAGTCGGGACTTGTGAGATACACCGCCGCAGGGGAGAGGGATAGGATTTTATTCTCGATTTCGTCTGCGGTGATTTCGCATGAAAGGTATGAGCCTTTGCCGCAAATCCATTCTATGTCAAAGTCGATGAGTGCCGCCGCGCTGACAAATGCCTTGTGCGCGTTGCGCCCTGCCAATACAAGCGGCTTTTGGCTGTTACTTTTGGCACTCTGCATAGCGAGATAAAGCATAGCGCGTATGCACTGCGACGAGCCTTCGGTTGAGTAGTATGTATCGCACTCGAAAAGCTTGCTTGCGTTAGCTTCGCTTTTTTTGATTATGCCGTTTGCTTCATAAAGACTGTCGGCACCGCCTATTTCGGTGATGTCAAGCGACTCGCAACCGAGCAGCCCAACGCCCTTGTGCCCCGGCATGTGGAGTCTTGCCTTGCCGCTTTTTGCGTATGCACTCACAAAGTCAAAAATCGGAGTGTTCATTAATTTGTTCCTTCAAATATTCTTGCAACCTGAACCATAATGGCACATTCCATTCTCTTGCGGAAGAGGTCGCAGCCGTATTTGTAGATGCCCTTTACCGAGCCTGTTGCATGGTATGCGTTTGCCGCGCAACCGCCCGAGCAGTAGAGTCTTGCCCAACAGTCGCGACATTCCTCTCTTGCGTAGACATTGCATGCCATAAACTCATCCTGAATTCCCTTGTTGTCAACGCCACTGAATACATCTCCAAGGCGGAACTTTTCATCGCCGACAAACTGGTGGCAGGGGTAAAGGTCTCCCCAAGGAGTAACCGCCATGTATTCTGTACCCGAGCCGCAGCCTGAAATGCGCTTGTAAATGCAGGGACCGCCCGTGAGGTCTATCATGTAGTGATAGAATGTAAAAGGCTTGCCCTCTTTGTCACGCTTAAGCATCAGTTCTGCAAGTTTTTCGTACTGGTCAAATACAATCTGCTTGTCCTCTTCGGTAAGTTCCGAATCATCTCCCGGTGCGCATACAACAGGTTCCATGCTAAGCTCATTAAAGCCAAGGTCAAGCATGACCTTGATATCGTTTAAAAAGTCGGGGTTTGCATGTGTAAACGTGCCGCGCATGTAGTAGTTTTTGCCGCCACGTGCGTCAACAAGCTTTTTGAATTTTGGAACAATTCTGTCAAAACTTCCGTTGCCTGCGTAGTCTACGCGGTAGCGGTCGTGAATTTCTTTTCTTCCGTCAAGCGAGAGCACGACATTGCTCATTTCGCGGTTTGCAAAGTCGATAACGTCATCGTCAATAAGCAAACCGTTGGTTGTCAGCGTAAAGCGGAAGTTTTTACCCTTTTCTTTTTCAATTGAACGTGCGTATGCAACGAGCTGCTTTACAACGTCAAAGTTCATAAGCGGCTCGCCGCCGAAAAAGTCAACCTCAAGGTTGCGGCGTGTACCCGAGTTCTCAACGAGAAAGTCGAGCGCGGCTTTGCCGACTTCAAAGCTCATAACGGCACGCTCACCGTGGTACTTGCCCTGACTTGCAAAGCAGTAGGCGCAGTTCAGGTTGCAGGTGTGCGCAATGTGCAAACAAAGTGCTTTTACAACGCCGGCGGTCTTTGCCTTAAGCGCGCCAGCCATAGGCTCAAAGGTGTCGGGGGCAAAAAGCTTGCCGCTTGCTTTAAGCGACTCAACCTGCGCATAACATTCTTCAATGTCGCTTGTCTCTACAGCGGGGTATTTTTCTTTGATAGCGGCGATAACGTTTTCACGGTCGTTTTCTTCAAACATACCGATAATGTCATACGCGATTTCGTCAACCGCGTGTACTGCACCTGAACAAACGTCAAGCACAATGTTGTAACCGCCGAGTTTATACTGATGTATCATAAATTCTCTATTCGACTCCCATCGGCTAAAAAAATGCCGCCTTAAGGCGGCATTTCGTTTTACTTATTTCTCGGTGTTCTCGCACTGCTGATTAGCAATACCGCAACTTGTCTTGCAAGCAGACTGGCAAGAAGTCTGGCATTCGCCGCAACCGCCGTTCTTCGCGTTGTCGCAAAGATTACGAGTTTCGATGGTCTTGATATGTTCCATAGTAGTAACCTCCAAAAAAATTGATTAACAAAATTATATCATAGCATATAAATAATGTCAATAATATATTTGAAGATAAATTAAAGTTTAGCGCACTATGCCAATAGCGACTAACACATCCGTAGGGCGGGGGCTTGCTCCCGCCGTTAGCCACGGATTGATGTTGTATCGGCGGCGGGAGCAAGCCCCCGCCCTACACATTTGCGGTTCCCCATTTTCCCATATTAACATTAATTTATCTCTTTTTTCTTCTCCACCCAAAAATTTTCACCATCTAATTTGACCAAAGCACCTCCTTTTTTTCCTAAAATG
>JAZNOM010000031.1:0-21110 GCA_045580835.1 Eubacteriales bacterium | reverse complement strand
AGTTTTCTCCACTTTCAAATTTGTAATCAAAATAATCTGCTCCATATTTTTCGACAAATTTGTCATTTATAATACGTCTCGACCAATGTTCTAACGCTTCTAATGTTTCTTTGGCACTGTTTCTTATTTCAGTTTCATTGAATCTAATCATTTGATTGTCCTCATCTTTTGTTCATCGTCAAATTAGGTATCATTTTAAAGGACTTCTTCGTCTTGGCAAGTTCGTAGTTTCTCTTTTCGATAAGAGCAATAGCCATTTCACGAGAAAATCCTATCTGGAACGCCTTTTTACATACAACATCAAACTGTCTTATATTGCTTTCAAGGGTGTAGCCGTTGTAGTTCAAAAGCAATTCTGCGTTGTCATAGCCAACACCGAGAATAAAGGCAAGATTAACGAACATCTTCTTGTCAAAGTCTTTCTCACACTTATCTGGGTGACGAAATTCATTGTATGTGCTTTTTGATATGTCGAATTTTTGTAATGCCTTGTTGTAATTTGCTTCTACAGTAATATAGGTAGATTCAATGTGATAAAGTTCGTCTTTATCACAAATCTCTATAAATTCATCAAAAGTCTTGGTTTTCAATATTTCACCGCTTTTGTTGAGTGCCTTAAAAGTAAGGCGGTATCCACAAAAACTTTGAGCAGATATTATGTTGTGAAGAAATTGTTTATAATCGTCCTTGTTTTCTGGCTTGAATATTGCTTGTATATCGTCATAAAATTTTCGGAAGCTCGTGTCTATATAACCGCCAGCATCACCAGAAACATAATTACGAAAACACTCATTAGGCGCGTAGGGAATCTGATGAATACCAGAGCCGTAGTCAAATTCTATGGTAAGTCTCTCCATATAACCGATGTATGCTAATGCCATTCTGAATGTCTCGGACTTGTATATGCTCTTGCCCTCGTAGGTGTCATTGTGCCAGTTGTAGTGTTCTTCCCACTCCGCACAAAAGGCATCTACAGAATACGCATAGTCTTCATCGTCTCGGCAAAGGTTTTTATCGACCACATTACGACAAGCGACAATCCAATCAGCAAGTTCTTTATAGTCCTTGCTGTATAAATCTTCATCAAAAAGTTTAACTGCCATATTTTCACCACCATAAAAATAAACCGCCAGAATGTCATTACGCACATTCTGACGGCTTTTCTTTTCCTGCCCTTGTATGTATTTACACCTGCACCCTCACGGGCGCAGGATATAAACATTTGCCTTTTATATTCCCACCATATAATTTCCGACCTCTGTCTTTACTTATGTGATAGCAAAACAGATATGAGTGTGTGAATAGGAGATTCACATTATATTATATGGTGGAATTTGTCAGAATACTACTATTATTTGTTATAGTCCCAATAATTCTTTCTTTTTTGCGTCAAATTCTTCTTGCGTGATTGCTCCCATATCAAGAAGATTCTTAAATTTAAGTATTTCATCAGCAACAGAGGATTGAACAACAGGCTGTTGAACAACAGGTTTCTGAGCAACAGTAGGTGTTTCAATTATTGGTGTGATAGGCTGTTTAGCAAGGGATATGCCGTTGGCTATTGCGTTATAAGCGTTATCTATTTTCTTTTCGTCAGAATCAAAGAAGAAAACTATGTCTTCCGATTGTCTTCCGCCTGCTTTACTGTTTATAAAGCGGATATATCCAATATCATTATCGCCACACTTCTGATATTCAGCATAGTCATATATAGTGTAGTCTATCTTAAAACCACCTTTGACTACCTTAAACATTCCTTTTTCTGGAGCCATTTTATCTGCGGCAACATTGATTGCGGCAGATGTAGCCAGATTTATACCTGCTTTGACGATACCGCCTGTTAATACGCTTCGAGCGAGATTTTTTGCCACCGCATTTGAAATGAGGCTTTCTTTAGGTTGAGAACTTTTTAAGGCTGTCCCATATGCCTTTGATACTTCTTCCACATCAAAGTCATCTTCGGTAATCAAGATACAGTGTGTTTCAAACACTTTTAACCTTTGACCTTCGCCACCGTCTATATTACTAATCAGTCCCTTTTGTATCTTGCTATCAAAGTGAATATTGATACCCTCGATAACAATGGGCGTAAAACCATTCTTGTTTGCTATTTTGAGAACTTTCTGGCGGTTCGCTTCTACTTCCTCATTATCATCATACTCGGTTTCTTTCCAAGCAGATGTATTGATTTTTCCGAAACATTGCTTACATATGTTTGCTTTTCCTAATGCTTGTAGGTGTTGTACAGGTTGTCCGCAACAATCACAGCGAAGCATACCATTCATCTGGTTAGTGAAAAATTCGTTAATTGCGGTAATTACTGGTTCTGGGAAATTGAGCTTATGGGCACTTTCCAAAGCCTTACAACGCTGTTTCTCGGCTTCTTCGTATCTCTCATACTGATGCTTCCAAAAGAGACCATTTGCTTTCATAAAGCATACCTTACATACATTTACTGCTCCGAACTTTTCGGGAAGCAACGAGGTTTTTCCGCATACATCACATTTTGCCATATCGAAATACTCCTTATATAATTATTTTCATAATACTCTTTGTAAATTTCGCGAATCACAAAGTCAAACGAATGGCTATGTGTTCCTGTCAGTTCTCGTATCATTTATTAAATTATATCATAAAATCGTGAATAAATCAAGATATCGGTGTCCGTTTAGACGGAATTGTGCATAAATTTGTAATATTAGCACAACAATGTATGAAGAAAGTTATCAATCTTGAATGTAATGGTATGAAACTTTATGTGCTTACAGGGACAAATATATAGCCATAAAAGATGAGTACATCGAAAATGAAATCAATGATAACGAAAAACTACGTCAGATTACAGTTGTTCGTGATGTTATCAATACAAATACCAATCCGCTTGTTGATTTTGATGATGGACTTTTCAAGGCTCTCATCGAAAAGGTGATTGTACGCACTCCCATAGACTTCTCGTTTGTTCTTGTTAATGGTATGGAAATAGCCATTGACGGAAAAGAGTATAGTGATGGGCGTAAGTTCAAGACACGCGAATATTGACAAACGCAAAGCCAAGGCAGAATTAGCCTTGGCTTTTGTAAATCTATTTTCGGGAACTTGAAAAATTTATAGCCTCATTTACTCGTTTCACAAATTCACTTGCGTGAGACCATCTTTGACTTGGAAAGACGGGACCGCCATTCAAATTAAATATTTTACTTGCTTCATTTATATCTAGTTGGGTTTGGAAATTCTGCCGTCCTCTATTTGACTTGTAGTGTAAAACAAGAAATCCCCACGGGTCAATAGTACAGTAATCTCGTGAATCTATTGATTTTGCTATTTCATTAAACCTTGAAAGAGGGATTCCACCAAATGTTTTTTCAACTTCTCTAACAGCTTTTGTGGCAGTTTGTACTGTTTCTTTTGATAACCCCTTTTTGAGCAAGAAACCTGCACCGATAAGACTACCAATACTTACGCAGGCTGTCAGCACTTTTTTGACGTTCATTTTTTATCCCCCTTGCTTATTATATTCATCATTACGACAGAGTAGCAGGCAACACTCCACATGTTTGGTATAAGGGAACATGTCTACGGGTTGGATTTTTGTTGCCTTGTATCCGTTTTTGGTGAGGAAATATAAATCTCTTGCAAGCGTTTCGGGGTTGCATGAAACGTACACGATTTTGTTTGGTGCAAGGGTAACAAGCGATTTTAAAAACTGCTTTGAGCAGCCCGCACGCGGAGGGTCGGTGAATACTACGTCGGCGCTCTCGCCCGCACTTGCCATTTCTTCCATAAACTCGCCTGCGTCGGCATTTACAACGCGGTAGTTTTTAACGCCGTTAAGTGCCGCGTTTTCGGCGGCGTTTTTTGCCGCATCGGTGTTTTGTTCGGCACCGATAACGCTTTTTGCCTTGCTTGATGCGATAATACCGATAGTGCCCACGCCGCAGTATGCGTCAATTATAGTTTCTTTGCCCGAAAGTTCGGCAAAATCAACCGCTATGGAGTACAGTTTTTCGGTTTGGGTTGGATTTACCTGAAAAAATGAGCGCGCGGAGATTTTAAAATCGTATCCGCAAAGGCGGTCGGTGATAAAGCCGTCGCCGTAAAGCACGGTTTCGTTTTTGCCGAGCAGCAGATTGAGTCTGTCACAGCTTTCATTTCTTGTGATTGTTGTGATTTCGGGGCACTGTTTTACAAGTGCTTGAACAAAATTTTTCACAGCAGGAAAAGCGCCGCTGCCCGTACCGAGCGCGACTAAAATTTCTCCCGTAGCTTTTCCGATACGGATAGTAACAAATCGCAAAAAACCGCTGCCAGTTTGCTCATCGTAGGTCTTGAGTTTGAAAGAGGGAAGCAGCTTTTTGATAGCGGCGATAATGTGCTTTGCGCGTTCGTCTTCAAGCGCGCAGGAGTCGGTTTTTGCAATTTTGCCGCCCGAAGATTGCCAGATTCCGCTGATTACCTGTCCGCGAGAAAAGCCAAATGCCGCACTTGCCTTGCAGCGATAGTGAAAGGGGTCGTCCATGCCTATTATCGGCGACACGCGGCAGTAGCGGCCAAGCATTTTTATAACGGTGCGCTGCTTGTATGAAAGCTGCTGACGGTATGTTACGTCAAGCTGGCACCCGCCGCACTTTTTATATATTGGGCAGTTGAAGTTGTCATTAGTCATAAGTTTATATGTGAGAACCTTTTTTGAAAATTTATTATCAGTAGCCATGGCTACCTCATAAATGCTTTACAGTTGTTCTTTGGTTCTTTCTTTTTAAGAAAGAACACTCTCGTTTCTCTCAAATCTTGTTACACATTCTACATGTCCTGTTCTACAGAACAAATCAAATGGGTATACTTCGCTCATTTTGTAGCCGTTTTCGGTGAGGAATTTCGCATCGCGGGCAAGGGTTTCGCTGTTGCAGGAGATATAGACTATTTTTTTCACACCAAGTCTTGAAATATAGTCGAGAAGTTCCTCGGCGCAGCCTTTCCTCGGTGGGTCAAGCACAACTACGTCGGGAACAAAATCGCCCACGGCGGCTTTTGCACCGTCAAGCATTTTTTCGGTATCTGCCGCATCGCCGCAGTAGAATGACGCGTTTTCTATGCTGTTAAGTGCGGCGTTTTTCTTTGCGCACTCAATGGCTGACGGTACAACCTCAATGCCGATGAGTTTTTTGACTGTTTTCGCCATTGACAAACCGATTGAACCGATGCCGCAATAGAGGTCGAGAAGAAGCTCATCCCCTTTGAAGTCTGCAAGAGAAGCCGCCTTTTGGTATAGCAATTCTGCCGCATCGCGGTTGACCTGATAGAACGATTGCGGTGTAATCATAAGCTTTACGCCGCAGAGAATGTCGGTAATGTATTCTTCGCCGTGAAGCAGGCGGTACTTGTCACCGAGCACAACGTTTGTATCTTTTGTGTTTGTGTTGATATAAAGCGACTTTACAGCAGGGATTTTTTCTGTAATGCGTGCAACAAATTCATACTCATGCGGCAGCTTTTCGCCACAAAGTACCATGCAGAGCATGATTTCGCCCGTTTTTTCGCTAATGCGCAGATAGATATGGCGCACAAGCCCTTTGCCACTTTCCTCATCGTAAATGCTGATGCCAAACTCATCCAAAAATGCGCGGATTTCCTCTATTATCGGAGCAAAAGCCTCATTTTGCAGACTGCAGTTCGCACAGTCAAGCACTCGGTGGCTTTTTGCCGCAAAAAAGCCGATAACGGTCTTGCCGGCTGCGTCTTTTCTTACGGGGTATTGACCTTTGTTGCGGTAGTTTGATAGTTTTGCATAGGTGAGCGGTGCGACTTTTACATCGCGCATGCCCTGCTTGACAAAGCTCATTTTAACAAAATTTTCTTTTAAGCTTTTTTCATAATCATATGAAACCGAGCGAAATGCGCAACCGCCGCACGCCGCTGAAACTGCGCAGTTATCATCTACGCGGTGCGGCGACGGGGTAACAATCTCTTCTACTCGTGCAACTGCATAGGTTTTTGCAGTTTTGATAATTTTTATGCGCGCGGTATCGCCAGTCACTGCGCCGCTGATAAAAACGGCAATTCCATCTATTTTGGCAACGCCAAAGCCGAGAAAATTCATATCCTCGACCACGGCGGTAAATATATCGTTCTTTTTAAGCATTGGCTCACCAACTTTCTATGCTATTTTATCATCTTTATTAAATATAGTCAAGGGTGGGAAAAATCGCTTTATGTATTGAAAAAATTTGCAAAGTGTTATATAATAAGATGTTACTATGACAAAAGGAGGAATGTTTTTGGTTTCTCTTCGCAATTTCTTTATCACATTTTTGATTGCGCTGCTTATTTTCGGAGTTTGTGCGTATTTTATAACCGGCTTTGTTTCCGACAGCGTTATAAATCTTATAAACGGCGGCAATGTTGCCGAAACCACCGAGCCTATAGAAGAAGACAATCACGGCGGAGATGAAGAGGCTATTAAACCGATTGACAGTGAGGAAATAAAAGGCGAATCGTTTAATATACTGCTTGTAGGTACAGACTATCGCCCAAGCCTCAATAAAGACTATCATCCCGACATTGCTTCCCAGTATCCGAAGTTTGCTTCTTCGGAAAAGCTTATCGGATATAAGGGTAATTTGCCCGAATACCCGTACAGAACCGTCAGTGCTGACGCTATCGTGCTTGTGTGCGTAAACAAGACCACGCGCACCGTTGCCTGTATAAATCTACCGGCGTATATGCGCGTTGAATACAGCGGCGGCGAAACGGAACTCGGCGACCTTTATTATGAAAAAGGCTTTGATATTTTTAAGGACAAGGTATCCGCTATAACCGGTGCCGAAATTGACTATTTTGCACTTGCAAGTATTGAGGCACTTGTAAGCGTCGTTGACAAAATCGGCTCCGTGACGTACAATGTCCCATGTGACATGGAATATACGGATGATTCAAACGGTCTTGCAATTTCGCTTAAATCAGGTTCGCAGCCTATTGACGGTACGAAAGCCGCAGCACTCCTTGCATATGATTCATATGCGGTTACCTCTGGCAATTCAAGGGCAAAGACAACGCTTTCGTTCCTTATCACGCTTGCAAAGAAAATGACCAATCCGTCTAATCTCGCACAGGCAAACACGATTTTCTCAAACATCAGCAAATATATTTATACCAATGTCAAATCTGCTGACCTTGCTGCAAATACAGAGCTTATATTCTCGCTTGCGGGATTTGACTTTGTTACTATGGAATACCCCGTTAACATTGCCGGTATGCCAAACACAAACGCGGCAATTACTCACATTTTAGGTTATATTGATAATTAAAATATTGACATATAGGAGTACAAAATGAACAATTCCGAAAAGACAATGGACAAAGTAGTCGCACTTTGTAAAAACCGCGGCTTCATCTTCCCCGGCTCCGAGATTTACGGCGGCCTTGCAAACTCTTGGGACTACGGCCCGCTTGGCGTAGAGTTCAAGAACAATGTTAAAAAGGCTTGGTGGAAGCGTTTCGTTCAGGAATGCAAGTATAACGTAGGTCTTGACAGTGCAATTATTATGAACCCCGAAGCATGGGTTGCATCCGGACACGTTGGAGGATTTTCTGACCCCCTTATGGACTGCCGCGCTTGCAAGTCGCGTCACCGCGCAGACAAGCTTATTGAGGACTACGTTGCGGCTAACGGCCTTGACGACAATCCCGCCGGCTGGACCAACGAGCAGATGGCAGAGTACATTGCAGAAAAGGGCATTGAGTGCCCTGATTGCGGTGCAAAGGACTTTACCGATATCCGCAAGTTCAATCTTATGTTTAAGACATATCAGGGCGTTACCGAGGACTCCAAGAGTGAGCTTTACCTCCGTCCCGAAACTGCGCAGGGTATCTTTGTAAACTTCAAGAACATCGCGCGCACCACCAGAAAGAAGATGCCTTTCGGCGTTTGCCAGATCGGTAAGTCTTTCCGTAACGAAATTACCCCCGGTAACTTTACATTCCGTACAAGAGAGTTTGAACAGATGGAGCTTGAGTTCTTCTGCAAGCCCGGTACCGACCTCGAGTGGTTCAAGTTCTGGAAGGATTATTGCGCACAGTTCCTCTACGACCTCGGCATGAAGAAGGAAAATCTTAAGCTTCGCGACCACGATGCTGAAGAGCTTTCGTTCTATTCTAAGGCTACAACCGACTTTGAGTACCTCTTCCCGTTCGGTTGGGGCGAGCTTTGGGGCATTGCGGACAGAACCGACTATGACCTCACACAGCACGCAAATCACAGCGGCGAGTCGATGGACTTCTTCGACCCCGAAACCAACGAAAAGTACATTCCTTACGTTGTTGAGCCTTCTCTCGGTGCAGACCGCGTAGCACTTGCGTTCCTTGTTGAAGCTTATGATGAAGAAACTGTTGGCGAGGATGATACCCGTGTGGTAATGCACCTTCATCCTGCACTTGCGCCCTTCAAGGCGGCAATTCTTCCTCTTTCCAAGAAGCTTTCCGACAAGGCAGAGGAGGTTCGCGCAGAACTTGCTAAATACTTTATGGTTGATTTCGACGAAACCGGTTCTATCGGCAAGCGTTATCGCCGTCAGGACGAAATCGGTACACCTTTCTGCATCACATATGACTTTGATACCGAAAACGACGGTTGCGTAACCGTTCGTGACCGTGATACAATGGAGCAACAAAGAGTTAAGATTTCCGACCTTAAGGCATACATCGAAGAAAGACTCAATTTCTAAAATAAAAATCCGCCGCAAGGCGGATTTTTTATTGGAACAAGGGCGTTCTTTCTTAAGAAGAAAGAACCAAAGAAAAACTGAAAAATATTTAATGTACAGCCGAAGCTATAATAATTCTTTTAAAAAGGTTTGGAGAGTATGAGAACCTTTCCGGGGCAGGTTCTCATGTTTATAATCATACTTCCAGATATCCCTTTAATACCTTCAGCGTGTTCCACACGCCGTCGATGTGGCTGCGCTCGTAGCCGTGGCTTGCGTATACGCCTGCGCCGATAAGACCGTGACGTATATCGTTGCCTGCTGAAAGTGTGGCTTCAACATCGGAGCCATAGTGAGGATAAACGTCTACTGCGTAGTCGGCGCCTTCTTTCTTTGCGGCATCAATAAGCTTGCCCACAACCTCGTAGCTGTAAGGTCCGCCCGAGTCTTTTGCGCAGATAGAAACCTGACGCTCGGTGCATTTCAGCCCGTCACCCACGCAGCCCATGTCAACACTTATCGCTTCGGTAACGCCTACGGGAACGGACGCGGCACCGCCGTGACCTACTTCTTCATATACTGTGATATGGGCATAAACTTTACGCGATGGCGTTTTGCCGCTATCCTTTAGATACTTGGCAAAGCCAAGGAGAATGCCGACAGACAGTTTGTCATCAAGAAAACGGCTTTTGATATATCCCGACTCGGTGACAGTTGTACGCGCATCGACAGAGACAATGTCGCCAACCTCGATACCTAGTGCGCGTGTGTCGGCTTCGCTCTTTACATCTTCATCAATAACAACTTCAAGCGTGTCAAAAGTGCGCTTCGTATCGCCGTATTTTCCGTTTACATGCACGGATGCGTTGCAGAGCTGAAAGGCTCCGTCAATGATTTTGCCGCTTCTTGTGCGGATGCGCACGTTTTCCGCTTCACAGTTTTCGGCGCGGAGCCCGCCGAGATTTGCAGTGCGAAGTCTGCCGTTTGACTTGATTTCGGCAACCATTGCACCGAGAGTGTCGATATGAGCTTCAAGCAAAAGCGCATCATTTTCGTCATTGCCGCCAAGGTTAACCAAAACGCCGCCTTTTACGGTGATTTCAGCATTAAAGCCAAGTTCTTCAAAAGCATTTTTTGTCCACTCGGCGGCTTCTTTGGTATAACCTGTAGGACTGTCTATGGCAAGAATTTCTCTTGCTTTTTCGGTAGCATATGTTGCATATTCGCGTATCATTGTTTTATTCTCCCCCGGAAAACATGAGTTTTTTCTTATTTTAGCATAATTATTTGTTATTGTCGATAGTATTTCCTTGACTTTGTGAATTTGGTGCAGTATAATTAATTATCCTTTTTCAGGAGGGCAAAGACATGAACAAGGTAGTAGTTCCCGCGGGGTACAAACCGCTTTTAGACGAGTATGATACCCAACGCGCGATTGCATACATTAAACAGACGTTTCAGAGTGAGCTTTCGAGCGCGCTCAATTTAAAGCGAGTTTCTGCGCCTCTTTTCGTAACCGAAGAGTCGGGACTTAATGATAATCTTAACGGCTACGAGCGTCCCGTTTCATTTGATGTTCCTGCTATCGGCGAGGATGCACAGGTAGTACATTCGCTTGCAAAGTGGAAGCGTCTTGCGCTTAAGCGTTACAACTTTGTGGTTGGCAACGGACTTTACACGGACATGAACGCTATCCGTCGCGACGAGGAACTTGACAACATTCATTCAATCTATGTTGACCAGTGGGACTGGGAAAAGATTATCACCAAAGAAAGCCGCAACATTGAGTATTTAAAGCTTATTGTAAGTGCTATTATTGATGCGCTTTACAATACAAACAACCGCCTTAAGGTGCATTTTCCTCAGCTTCATACCACCATTAACCGCGATGTAAAGTTTATCACTTCACAAGAACTTGAGGATATGTACCCCGATATGACTCCGGTCGAGCGTGAAAACGCTATTACTCGCGAATGCGGCACCGTGTTTATCATGCAGATTGGCGGTGCGCTTCGCTCCGGTAAGCCGCACGGTACCCGCGCGCCCGACTATGACGACTGGCAGCTTAACGGCGACATCCTTGTGTGGAACGAGGTGCTTGGCAATGCGCTTGAAATATCCTCAATGGGTATCCGTGTTGATGCCGAGTCGCTTTCAAGACAACTTGAAATTGCAAACTGCAATCAGCGTAGGGAACTGCCTTTCCATAAGATGCTGCTTGCCGACGAACTTCCGCTTACAATCGGCGGTGGTATTGGGCAGTCACGTCTTTGCATGTTGCTTATGGGCTGCGCTCACATCGGCGAGGTACAGTCGAGTATTTGGGATGCGGAAACCGTCAGAGTTTGCGCTGAAAACGGAATAAGACTTCTATAAAATAGAAAACCGCCTTTCGGCGGTTTTTCTATTCTGCGATTGTAAAGCTGTTTCCGTTTTGTATTACTTCGACTTCTTTGCCGCCGTACTGTGCGCGCACTTTTTGTTCGCCGCAAACGGTATTAACGGTGTAGACCTTCATTTCTTTGCCGTCAATTTCTTTTGTTTCCGTGATAAAGAAATCCGAGACAAGTTTGTCGCCTATAGCAACAAGAGCGTCAGTCGGCACGATGATCGTGTAGGTTTCAAATGAGTCTTGACCGGCAGGAAAGAGAAAGTAATTATCAATACGTTGAAGCGGCACCGATGTTGTCAAAAAAGACATATAATCATATCGCTGTGCCATTACTTTTGGTTCAAGCAACATGTCATTTAATACGATGCCGTGGTATTTATTGTCGCTGAAAACGTCAAACAATTCAAATACGCCGGTAATCTGCGATTCAAGTTTGCGCTCGTTTATAAAAACATAGGAATCCGATGAAAATACGACACAATAATCCTTAAAATTAATAACCTCGCTGTTGATAAGCTCGGATTTTTTTATACGGTAGCCTATAAATCCCATAAATCCGGTGGATTCGCCGTGCTCAAGCGTAACTTTGAACATATCGTTACCGTTGTGGCGGATAATATAAACGGGATTTTCATCGGTATACTCGTTTGCAGCCTTTACATATGTCAGCGGACTTGTGTACAAATCCGAAATCCGACCGGCGGTGCTGTACATCGGCTCGT
Source organism: Eubacteriales bacterium (assembly GCA_045580835.1). Lineage (GTDB taxonomy): Bacteria > Bacillota > Clostridia > Oscillospirales > CAG-272 > UMGS902. The sequence continues at coordinate 9,297 of JAZNOM010000031.1, read as the reverse complement.
ATCTGCTTTCATAGTTTGGCAACGCATTTGACAACGCATCAAAGAATATCTCGTGCTTGGCAAGCGACATATAGTTGTCCATGGTGGTTTTTGGCATGGACTCATTATACTGTACGGTTATAGAAAACGTGAGGTAACACGCTCCGAAAACTATCACAAGCCAAGCGGCACAGTATATCGCAAGCTTTTGCCAAAAAGGCATTTTTGGCGGTTCGTATACGATAATCTCGTCGTCTGTTTCGGCGACGACGAGTTCGGGTTTTACATAAAATTCTTTCATATCGCCTCGTTAATTATCGGAAGAGTTTATTACAACAACTTGGTTTTTGACGATTTCGCCTTGGTCATATGAGCCAAGAATTTCTTCGATTTTTTCTTCGCTCATATAAAGGTGAGGTATGAACTTTGTGGCACTTGACTCTGTAAGCGTTTCAAGCAACATTCGGCTTGCATCCTTTGATGGGCCAAGCAAAACAATACCTGCAACGCTGTAAAGTAAAAGCAAAACACAAAGCAGAGTTGCAAGCGCGGTAATAAGTATTTTTACAGGAAGCTTCAATTTAGTACATATCCTTTTTTGTAAAATATATAGAATTATTTTATCATATAACGATTTTTTTTACAATATAAAACTCAAAAAAACACATATCTTTTTCTTTTAGCATAAGTATACTTGTATCAATTGTTGAAAACGCGAAAAAAAGAGGTGCAATTTTCGTCGAAAATGCAACTTGTAAATGATATGCATAATTTGGTAGAATAATATGAACCATTATATAGAGAAGAAAACTTCTCAAAAAAATCAAAATGGTATTTTGGAGGAAAACAAAATGAAAAAGTTACTCGCACTTGTTCTTGTTGCAGTAATGATGCTCGCTTTTGTTGCTTGCGGTGAAACCGAAGATGCAACCGGCATCAACTCCGTTGAAGACGTTAAGTTTGGTCTTATCTGTCTCCACGACGAAAACTCTACTTATGACAAGAACTTCATCGAAGCTTTCAAGGAAGCAGTTGCAAACCTCGGCCTTAAGGATGACCAGTGGGTTATCAAGACCAACATTCCCGAGGGTAATGAGTGCTACGAAGCAGCAGTAGACCTTGCTGCTGACGGTTGCAACATCATCTTTGCAAACTCTTTCGGTCACGAGTCCTACTTGCTTCAGGCTGCAAAGGAATATCCTTCCGTTCAGTTCTGCCATGCAACCGGTACTATGGCCCACACCGAAAAGCTTGACAACTTTGCTAACGCATTCGCATCCATTTACGAGGGCCGTTTCCTTGCAGGTGTTGCTGCAGGCATGAAGCTCAACGAAATGATCGAGGCAGGCAAGATTACTGCTGAAGAGGCTGTTATGGGCTACGTTGGCGCATACACCTATGCAGAAGTTAAGTCCGGCTACACTTCTTTCTATCTCGGCGCTAAGTCCGTTTGCCCCTCTGTAACCATGAAGGTTCAGTTCACCGGCTCTTGGTATGACGAAGCAGCAGAGAAGGAAGCAGCTACCAAGCTTATCAACGAAAAGTGCGTACTTATCAGCCAGCACGCTGACTCCATGGGCGCTCCTACCGCTTGTGAAGAAGCAGGTATTCCTAACGTTTCTTACAACGGCTCTACTGTAGCAGCTTGCCCCAACACCTTTATCGTATCTTCCAGAATCAACTGGGCTCCTTACTACGAGTATGTTGTAAACACTCTCGTTAAGGGTGAAAAGGTTGCTAACGACTGGACCGGTACTATCGGCACCGGCTCTGTAGTTCTCACTGATGTTAACACTCAGGCTGCAGCAGCAGGCACCGTAGAAAAGATTGAAGAAGTTAAGGCAGCTCTCCTTGACGGTTCCGTTAACGTATTCGATGCTTCCACCTTTACCGTAAAGGGTGAGGCTCTCACTTCCTACATGGCAGACGTTGATACCGATGCTGCATACGAGGCAGACACTGAGGTTATTGAGGATGGCGTATTCTACGAATCCAAGTTCCGCAGCGCTCCTTACTTCGATCTCGAGATCGACGGCATCACCCTTCTCAACACCGCATTTTAATTGATTTTTACAAGTTTATAAGGCGAGGCGTTTTGCCTCGCCTACACTTGTTATTACGGAGGTATAATTTTGAGCGTAGCTATTGAACTTAAAGGTATAACCAAGACCTTTGGTAATATTGTCGCTAACGACAATGTGGACCTTACAGTCAACCGCGGTGAGATTTTGTCCATTCTCGGCGAAAACGGCAGCGGCAAGACCACACTTATGAATATGATTGCGGGTATTTACTATCCCGACCACGGTCAGATTTTTATTGACGGTGAAGAGGTAGTTATCAGCTCGCCCAAGGATGCCTTCAAGTACGGTATCGGTATGATACATCAGCATTTTAAGCTTGTTGATGTTTTTACCGCTACAGAAAACATCATTCTCGGTCTTGAAAATGACGGAGGCTATGATGTGAAAAAGGCGGCTGCACGCGTAAAAGAAATCAGTGAGCAGTACGGCTTTGATATTGACCCCGATAAAAAGATATATGAGATGTCGGTTTCGGAAAAGCAGACCGTTGAGATTATCAAGGTGCTTTACCGCGGCGCGGACATTCTTATTCTGGACGAGCCTACCGCCGTGCTTACACCGCAGGAAACGCAAAAGCTTTTCAAGGTGCTTCGCAATATGCGCAAAGACGGTAAGGCTATCGTAATTATTACACACAAGCTTCACGAGGTGCTTTCGCTTTCCGACAGAGTATCGGTACTTTGTAAGGGCAAGTACGCGGGCACCGTAAATACAGCCGAAACTAATGAAATGGCGCTCACCGAAATGATGGTGGGCAAAAAGGTTGAACTTAATATCGACCGTACCGAGCCTAAAAACGTACAAAAGCGTCTTGAAGTTAAGGACGTTACATGTCTTAATCGCGAAGGTGTAAAGGTACTTGACGATGTTTCTTTCGTTGCAAACTCCGGCGAGATTTTAGGTATCGCAGGCATAGCAGGCAGCGGTCAGCGTGAACTTCTTGAGTCTATTGCAGGTCTTCAGAAGATAAACGAGGGCGATATTTACTATCACAATCCCAAAACAGGGCAGGTTGATGACCTGCGTGACAAGACTCCTATTCAGATACGCGACCTCGGCGTTCGTCTTTCGTTTGTTCCCGAGGACCGTCTTGGCATGGGACTTGTCGGAAATATGGACATTGTAGACAATATGATGCTCCGCAGCTACTCCAAAGGCAAATCGGTATTCCTTGAGCGCAAGGCGCCAAAAGAACTTGCCGATGATATCATCAATCGCCTTGAGGTAGTAACACCAAATGCAAATACACCCGTTCGCCGTCTTTCGGGCGGTAACGTACAAAAGGTGCTTGTAGGCCGTGAGATTGCAGCGGCACCCACTGTTTTAATGGCAGCATATCCCGTAAGAGGTCTTGATATCAACTCCTCTTATCTTATATACAATCTTTTAAATCAGCAAAAGGAGCAGGGCGTTGCCGTTATTTTTGTTGGCGAAGACCTTGACGTTTTGCTTGAACTTTGTGACAGAATTCTTGTTATCGGCGGCGGCAGAGTAACCGGCGTTGTAGATGCGAGAACTGCTACCAAGGAAGAAATCGGTCTGCTTATGACCAAGAGTGCAAACGAAGGAGGAGAAATGTAATGGCAAAGCATGAAAAATCACGCGAACCTCTCTTCCATATCGTAAAGCGCGGCTCTATAGTCTGGTGGAAGTCATGGATTATCAGAATTGTCGCAGTTGCGGCGGCGCTTGTTTTCAGCGGCGTTGTTTCTGTGCTAATCACCGGCGAAAATCCTTTTGATATTTATGTAACGATGTTTGAGGGCGTTTTTGGCTCCTCACACCGTATATGGAACATGCTTCAGGCACTTGCAATGCTTCTCTGCGTTTCGCTTGCCGTAACTCCTGCATTTAAAATGCGATTCTGGAATATCGGAGCAGAAGGACAGGCGCTTATCGGCGGCTTTGTTGCGGCGGCAGTTATGCTCAAGCTCACAGGTACAATTCCAAGTTGGCTTATGATTCCGGTAATGCTTATCGGCAGTATGCTCGCAGGTGCAATCTGGGGACTTGTTCCCGCGTTCTTCAAGGCACACTGGGGCACAAACGAAACCCTCTACACCCTTATGATGAACTATATCGCAATGCAGATAGTTTCTTATTTTGCAAACATTTGGGCTGTGCCGAAGGGCTCGGGACAGATTGGTATGATTAACGGTGACACCAACATCGGTTGGTTGCCCCGTATTTTCGGACAGAGATATCTTTTGAATATCCTTATCGTTCTTGCGCTTACCGTGTTTGTTTATATTTATCTCAAGTATTCCAAGCACGGATATGAGATTTCGGTAGTCGGCGAGAGCGAAAACACCGCGCGTTACATCGGTATCAACGTTAAAAAAGTAATCATCCGCACAATGATTATTTCCGGCGCGCTTTGCGGCATTGCAGGATTTTTGCTTGTTGCAGGAAGCGACCACTCCATTACTCCCGATACCATAGGCGGCAGAGGCTTTACCGCTATCATGGTTTCATGGCTTGCAAAGTTCAATCCGCTCTTTATGATTCTCACTTCGTTCATCCTTGTATTCATGCAAAAGGGCGCGGGTCAGGTTGCAACCGACCTCGGACTCAATCAGGCATTCTCTGATATCATTGCAGGTATCATTATTTTCTTCATTATCGGCAGTGAGTTCTTTATCAATTATCAAATCAAATTCCGCGAAAAGGAGGTAAAAACTAAATGAGTGCGTTTTTATCTTCTATTCTTTCGTTTCTTCCCCGTGCTATAATGCAGGGTATTCCGCTGCTTTATGGCTCCACGGGTGAAATCATCACCGAAAAGTCGGGACATCTTAACCTCGGTATCCCCGGAATCATGTATGTCGGTGGTATTTCCGGTGCCGCCGGTGCGTTTCTCTACGAGCATTCGGTAGATGTTATGAACCCCGCACTTGCAATTTTAATTCCTTTTGTAAGCGCGCTGCTTGGCTCGCTTCTGATGGGACTTATCTATTGCTTCCTCACCGTTACACTTCGCGCAAACCAGAACGTAACGGGTCTTGCGCTTACCACGTTCGGTATCGGTATCGGCAACTTTTTCGGCGGTACGCTTGCAAAGCTTTCCGGCACCGGCGAAACCTCGCTTTCGTTCCCTGCCACAAAGATTTTGTTTAAGACAAATCTTCCTTTTGCCGAAAAGCTTGGTTGGTTTGGTGATATCTTCCTTTCGCACGGCTTTCTTGTTTATCTTGCGGTTGTAATCGCACTTGTGGCGGCGTTTGTTTTGAATCGCACTCGTGTAGGTCTTCATCTTCGTGCAGTTGGCGAGAATCCTGCAACCGCTGATGCGGCAGGCATCAACGTAAACAAGTATAAGTATGTCGCAACCTGCATCGGAAGCATGATTGCAGGTCTTGGCGGACTTTACTACGTAGTTGACTACATGGGTATCTGGGCAAACGACGGTTTCGGTGACCGCGGTTGGCTTGCAATTGCACTTGTAATTTTTGCGGTATGGCGTCCTAACGCAGGCATACTTGGCGCATTCCTCTTCGGCGGTCTTTACATCCTTTGGTCGGTTGTAAATGTAAGCTTTGCCGAACAGGAGCTTCTCAAGATGCTTCCTTACGTTGTAACAATCATTGTACTTGTTATTACAAGTATCCGCGAAAAGCGCGAAAGTCAGCCTCCGCAGAGCCTTGGACTTTCCTACTTCAGAGAAGAAAGATAATAAAAACAACTCCTTCGGGAGTTGTTTTTTTGCCCAAAAATAAACCTAAAAGTAAAAAGTATTGTGTAGTGCAAAATAATGCTATATAATTGAAATGTATTAATATGTTTTTTCGGAGGTAGAAAATGGTTAGTATCAAGAAAACCGACTATGGCCATGCCGTTGTAGTAAACGGCAAAGAATATGCCAAAATTTTAGGCGTAGACGGTGCAACCGACACCTTTGAGCCTATTGAAAACGGCGCGTTTAAGTGGCTGCGTCACACCGATGTTCCAACCGACCACATGCGCATGGAGATGCTGCTTGTTGGTGAACCTACATTCACCATGGTTCCTGCGATAAGTTATAACGGAAACGGCTGGGGCTCTCTTGCAGAGTATATTGGCGACAGAGATACCGACGGCACTCCTTGGTCCTGGGCATCTCACAGAGGTACTATCCCCTCATGTACATACAGTGAAAATGACGAGATTTCCGTTGCACTTATGGCAAAGGAAAACGACAACAACGCATGCTCTCTCTACAAGGTTGACGAGGGCGAGCTTCATGTGGTAATTTTCCCTGAAGAGGAAAAGCCGAGAACGCTTCAGCGCCATTTCTGGGGCGAGCCTTTCCAAGGCACAATGGAGCCAAGCTGCGATTTTGAGGCGATTATTCTTGCAGTTCCTAATACAAATGGCAAAAAGCACCGCTATGACAGTCTGCTTGATTTTGCATGGCGTTACTACGGTCACGCAATCGCGGCACCCATGACCGCTAAAGAGCTTTACCGCCTTTCTATCGCATATTGCCGCTACCTCTATCAGGAGGAGGAGAACGGCTTTAACGGCTTTACTGTTGGCGCACAGTGGTACCCCGGCACTCACTCATATAAAAAGTGTGAGCATCGCTATGAGCTTGGCTGGGTAGGACAGAGCGCTTCTATGGCTAATGCCTATATCTGGGACTATCTCAACACGGGCGACAAGGAAAAGCTTGACATCGCTATACGCGCTCATGATAACTGGATTAAGTTCGGTCACCGCGATGCAGGTCACATCAGCGTAAAGATTGACTATGACCCCTGGAGATATGTTGACTTTGAAAAGCTCACCGATGAAGATTTCAACCGTTATAAACTTGGCGAGTGCATGTTTGAAACCTATAAGAACTTCAAAGGTAAGAAGTTCCGCCGTGATGAAAACGGAATGATACTTTTCCAGAACGATGCCTGCAACCTCGGTACAGGTGCTGACGGCTTCTTTGAGGCGTATGATTTGCTCCAAAAGGCAGGTATTGACAAGCCTGAGTATCTTAAGACTGCGCTGAACATTTGCGATTTTGCGCTTGAAAGACAGGATGAGGAAGGCTCTTTTGCAAAATCCTGGAATGATGACGGAACTCTCCGCACGAAAAAGGGTACAATCGGTTGTTTCTTGGTTCTTCCTATCATCACCGCTTATAAAAAGACGGGCGACAAGAAGTATCTTGACGCAGCGGTAAAAGCGTTTGATTTCTACTATCAGGGACTTGAGCGTGACGGCTTTACTACTGCTGGCGCACTTGATACCTACAGTATCGACAAGGAATCCTCTTCGCCGCTTCTCCGCGATGCGCTTGCGCTCTATGAGATTACCGGTGATAAGAAGTATGTAGAGAGAGCAGAGAAAATTGCATGGTACTTATGTACCTGGATGATGTACTATACCGTTGAGTACCCCGATGATTGCCTTATCAAGAAGATGGGCTATGATACATTCGGCTCAACAAGCGTTTCCACACCTCATCAGGCAATGGACCAGTACGCGCTCCGCGATGTGCTTTCTTTCCTCAAGCTTTATGAAATCACCGGCTTTAAGCAGTGGAGAGAGCGTGCAGTTGCATTCTGGTGCAACGCGTGTCAGTGCATTTCCGACGGTACAATGTATCTTAACGGTCGTATTCGTCCCGCAGGTGCGCAGGACGAGGCGGTATTCCATACCCGTTGGGGACGTTACGGCGTGCCTGCGTTCAGCCCCTCGCAGTGGCTGCCTGCATGGCCGTGCGCATTCCGTCTTGAAAATCTCCGTTTCCACGATGATTGGTCATTCTTCGACGAAGGCCTCACCGAAATTGAAGGTAAGATTAAGAGATAAAACAAAAATCCACCCGAAGTGATATGCACCCCAAAAGTTAGACACTTTTGGAGGTGCATATTTTTTATGGCAAAAAGAGGACAAAATTTTAGAAAATACTCGGCAGAATTCAAAATAAGTGTTATACTGGATATGCGAGAACACCATTTAGGCATGATGGAAACCGAAAGGAAATACGGTATAAATCATCATGTGATAGCAAGGTGGGAACGCATATACTTAGAAGAAGGAGCCGAAGGTCTGATGAAAGAAAGACGAGGCAGAGCTTGCAAAGCAAGTGGAACAAGGAAAGGAAGACCACCTAAACTTGATAGGAAAGTAGAAGAAGATTTAATCGCAGAGAATCAAAGGCTGCGAATGGAGATAGAGTACTTAAAAAAACTGAGTGCCTTAGTTCTTGCGGAAGAGCGAGAGAACGGCAAAAAGCGTTAATCGTCTCCGAACTAAGGCAGAAGTATCCGCTTAAAGAATTGTTGAAGCTTGCCGGTCTGGCAAGAAGTACGTATTACTATTACTTAAAGCAAGTGGATAAAGACAAGTATGAAATTGTAAAGAGAGATATAGTAGAAGTATTCAATAAGAACAAGAGCCGATACGGATACCGCAGAGTGTTAACCGAATTGCGTAAAAAGGGATATACACTTAATCATAAAACGGTATTAAAACTTATGAGAAGCCTTAATTTGATAGGTAAGCAACGGAAGAATGACAAATACCATTCTTACAAAGGTGAAGTCGGCAAGGTCGCAAACAATCTTCTGCAAAGGAACTTCTATGCAGAAAAGCCGTTTGAAAAACTGACAACAGACGTTACACAGTTCAAGATTGGCGATGAAAAAGTATACTTGTCTCCTGTGCTTGATTTGTTTAACAATGAGATTGTTTCGTATTCAATTTCTTTAAGTCCGAATTTGCAACAAATACGAGAAATGCTAACAGGATTATTTGAGAAACTTCCTGCTGATGCAACACCTTTATTCCACTCGGACCAAGGCTGGCAATACCAACATGCCGAATACCAACGGCTACTCGCCGAGCATAACATTACGCAAAGTATGTCTCGAAAAGGAAACTGTATGGATAACGGAGCTATGGAAACCTTTTTCGGCAGGCTTAAGGTCGAGATGTTTTACGGCGAAAAATTTGAATCCCCTAGGGGATTCATTGAAAAGTTAGAAGAATACATACATTATTACAACAACAATAGAATTTCTTTAAAACTAAAAGGAATGAGTCCGGTACAATACCGAACTCATTCGCAATCAATTTAATATTTATTTTTGTCTAAACTTTTGGGTTCACTTCATTTTGCGGGATTTTTTATTTTGTTTTTACTTCAGCAAAATTTATGGGCATGCCTTGGGATGAAAAGTTCGTTTCATATTCGGTCATAACGTTGCCCTCGTTAAACTCGGAGGCGTGCAGGTCGCGGCTCATTTTTACAACC
>JAZNOM010000030.1:0-111211 GCA_045580835.1 Eubacteriales bacterium | reverse complement strand
ACAGGGTATCCATCCGGAATATAATGTTGTTACCGTAAAGTGTGCATGCGGTGCAGAGTATACCACTCGTTCTACCAAGAGCGATGTTAAGGTTGAAATTTGCTCCAAGTGCCATCCTTTCTTCACGGGCAAGCAGAAGTTCGTTGATGCCGGCGGACGCGTTGACAAGTTCAAGAAGCGTCTTAGCATGGTTAAATAATTCTCGGAAGTTTGCTTTGAAACGGGTAAGTGAACGCTTTGCGGTCATTTACCCTTTTTATTTTCTTTATAGCGAGGCAAATTATGGAAGAAAATGTTTTGACAAAAGCGGTTTTGGTTGGCGTAGCTAAAAAAGGCTATGATAGCGGTGAATGTGAAAAAAGCTTGGCAGAACTTGAGCGACTTCTGGACACCGCAGGAGGAGAAACCTTTGCAAAGGTTATTCAGTCCAAGGAAAGTGAAAATCCTAAAACTTGTATAGGTAGTGGAAAACTTGAAGAACTGAAAGAACTTTGTAGTAATAATGATATTCATCTTGTGGTGTTTGACACCGAGCTTTCGCCTGCACAAATCCGCAATATTGAGGATGTGCTTGAGGATGTTGATGTAATTGACAGAAGTATGCTTATACTTGATATTTTTGCGTTGCATGCAACCAGCGCCGAGGGTAAGCTTCAGGTTGAACTGGCCCAACTCAAGTATACTGCTCCTCGACTTATCGGAAAAGGAAAGCAACTTTCAAGGCAGGAGGGACGCATCGGTACTCGAGGCCCCGGCGAGTCGAAACTTGAGAGCGACCGCCGTCATCTTGCACGCCGTGCGGCGTCACTTGAAGAGGCAATACGTGAGATTGAGCGCACCCGCGCAACAATGCGAGCTGCACGAGAGAGAAGCGGACTGAAAAAAGTTGCTATAGTGGGATATACAAATGCAGGTAAATCCACATTGCTTAACCGCCTTACCGATGCAGGCGTTCTTGCTGAAAATAAACTGTTTGCCACTCTTGATTCCACAACCCGCAAGCTGACCTTGCCGGAAGGCACCGAGGTTTTGATTTCCGACACCGTAGGTTTTATACGAAAACTGCCGCACCATTTAATTAAAGCATTTCGCTCCACACTAGATGAACTAAAATATGCCGATATTCTCCTGGTTTTGGCGGATGCATCGGATGAGGAGTGTGCGGAGCAGCTGAAAGTTACAACAGATTTGATAGTTCAGCTTGGTGCAGGTGATAAGCCAGTACTATATGTGTTTAACAAATCTGACATGGCACAGGATGGCATGATGTTTATTGGAGATACGCCGCGTGATGCTGTTTTTATTTCTGCACTTACCGGTATGGGAATTGACAAATTCCTTACCATGCTTGAGGAACTGGCACGTGCCGGAACGCGCAGATGTATATTGCGTATTCCTATGGCAGAGCAGACGGTTCTAGCTCAACTATATAAGCTCGCGACCGTTGAAAATATTGATTACCTTGACGATTGTATGGAAGTAACGGCAGTTCTTGATACAAGGGCACAGGGCACATTTAAAAAGTATATTGTTTGAGGTTTTTATGAGTAACGAAAAACTGTATACAACATTGCTTGGCGAAGGAACGGACATATATGAAGAAAAACGCTCGGAGTTTATAGGTGTAGCTGCGCATATTGAAAGCGAAGAAGATGCACTGAAACTCGTTAAGCGTATCAAATCTGAACATTATGATGCAAGGCACAATGTCTACGCATATGTTTGTTCTTCAGGAAATATACAAAGATACAGTGATGATGGCGAGCCGCAGGGAACTGCGGGAATTCCTGTGCTTGATGTGATTCGCAAGTCCGGACTTGATGACGTTTGCGTCGTTGTAACGCGGTATTTTGGCGGAATTTTACTAGGCGCCGGCGGACTTGTCAGAGCTTATACTGCTGCCGCAAAGCTTGCAATTGATAAAGCCGGTATTGTCACTTACCAGAGTTTTGCAGAAATCCGTATGGTTTTGAACTATTCCGATTATCAAAAAATTTTAGCGAAGTTACCAAATTATAAAGCAAAAATTGATAATACCGATTTTGGAAGCGATGTCACTATTGATATAGCTATTCGTGCCACGGAAGAAGAACGTTTTTTTGCATTTGTAAAAGAGCTTTTTTGCGACCGTGTACAGCCTATCCATATCGGTGAGCGCTTTGATAGCGAATAATTTAATAAAATTTTACGCACAAAAGAGGATTTTTTCGATTTTGTGCGTATATTATTGTCGTAAACAAAAAAATAAGTATAAGGAGTGGTGAAAATGTCTGAAAGAATTGCTGATATTTTTCTTGAGAGAGAAGAGCATACCTTATCACCCTACGCGTTTTTGACAAAAAACACAAAAGGTCGTGAGTATCCGTATGTGCCTTGCGAAAACCGCACGGAATTTCAGCGCGACCGTGACAGAATTATTCATTCTAAATCATTTCGCCGCTTAATGCATAAAACGCAGGTGTTTTTGTTCCCGATAGACGAACATTATCGCACGAGAATGACCCATACGCTTGAGGTTACTCAAGTTGCGAGGATTATTGCGCGCGCGCTCTGCCTTAACGAGGATTTGACCGAGGCTGCGGCAATGGGGCATGATCTTGGACACACTCCGTTTGGTCATGCGGGCGAGTCGGCTATGCAAAAATGCTATTCCAAAGATTTTACACACTACCGTCAAGGTATACGTGTGGTAGAAAAGCTTGAGCATGACGGTGCCGGTCTTAACCTTACATATGAAGTACGCGATGGTATTTTACATCATACCGGAGAGTCGCTTGCAAGCACACTCGAAGGGGTAATCGTTAAATTTGCTGACCGAATTGCATACATTAACCATGATATTGACGATGCAATTCGTGCAGGAATTTTGAGTATTGATGATATCCCGAGAGAGCTTACTGAAGTTCTTGGCAGAGGACATAGCGAAAGAATAAATAAAATGGTTACTTCGGTAATAACCGCGAGTACGAACAAGCCTGAAATTAAGTTCACCGATGAAATCGGCGAAGCAACTATGAAACTCCGAAAATTCTTATTTGAGAATGTATACACCAATCCTATTGCAAAATCCGAAGATAATAAAGCACAGGAATTATTGGTGCGATTGTTCGAGTATTATGTTAAGAATCCCAATGAAATGCCGGAACTTTATTATAGGAATACAAAGACTGAGCCCGTTGAGCGTTGTGTTTGCGATTTCGTTGCAAGCATGACTGACCGATTTGCTATAAATAGGTATTCCGAGCTGTTTATACCTCAAGTTTGGAGAGGAAAACAGTTATGATTGACAGTCAGGTAATTGAAGAAATCAAGTCAAGAAACGATATTGTTGATGTAATTTCTTCATATGTTTCTTTAAAACGCGCGGGTTCTAATATGCAGGGGCTTTGTCCTTTTCATTCGGAAAAAAGTCCGTCATTTACTGTGTTTACGGCGACTCAAGGCTACTATTGTTTTGGTTGCGGTGCAGGTGGCGATGTAATCACCTTTGTGCGGCAGATTGAAAACCTTGACTACGTTTCTTCTCTTGAGTTTTTAGCAAAGCGTGTAGGTGTTACTATTCCCGAGGATACCGGCAGACGCGAAAAGAGCGGGCTTGACCGCAACCGTATATTAGCAATGAACAAGGATGCAGCTCGTTTCTTTCGGGAATGCTTGTTTGATGAGCAAATCGGCACAGAAGCGCTGACATATTTGCAAAAGCGAGGTCTGGGAAACGCCACCATAAAGCGATTCGGCATCGGGTATTCTCCCAATGACTTTTCATGCCTAACAAAGCATATGCGAGGTCTCGGTTATACCGAGGAAGAGCTGATTGCAGGCTTCCTTTGCGGAAGAAGTCAAAAATACGGAACCTTGTTTGACTATTTTCGAAATCGCGTAATGTTTCCTATAATTGATGTGTCGGGAAATGTAATCGCATTTGGTGGCAGAGTCATGGATGATTCGCAGCCTAAATATCTTAACTCTTCCGACACTCCGGTGTTTAAAAAAAGCCGAAATCTTTTTGCACTTAATTTTGCGCGCACTGCGTGCTCAGAAGAGCTTATTCTTTGCGAAGGTTATATGGATGTAATTGCTCTTCACGCTGCCGGATTTACAAACGCGGTTGCAACGCTTGGTACGGCCATAACGCCGGAACAGGCGCGCATAATGTCGCGGTATACAAAAAAAGTTTTGATTTCGTATGACAGCGACGCCGCAGGGCAAAAGGCTGCAAACCGTGCGATTGGTATTTTAGGTGAAGTGGGACTTGATGTGAGAGTCCTCAAAATCAAGGATGCCAAGGATCCTGATGAATATATAAAGAAATTCGGCTCGGAGAGCTTTAAATCTATTATATCCGGCTCAAGAGGAAAATTTGAGTATAATATGGATAGCGTTTTGGCGCGGCATAATATTGCAGTTCCCGATGAAAAGATAAAGGCGTGTAACGAACTGTGTACCATGATAGCGGATATATTTTCAAGTGCTGAACGTGAGGTGTATATAAGCGCGGTTTCGGACAAGCTTGCAATACCGAAAGACAGTATTCGCGCTGATATCAACCGTATTCTTAAGAAAAAGAAAAATGATTATAAAAAGCAGGAATCTCAAAAGATTATAAGGCAAAGCGCAGGCTTCGGTGACCGTGTAAATCCGGATTATGCAAAGAACATTGCTGCCGCAAAGGCTGAAGAAAGCGTTTTGGGCATGCTTTTATTGTACCCGGAGCATCGCAAGTCGGTAATCGAAGGAAAAAGCGAACTCACCGATGACGACTTTTTTACCGATTTCGGCAAACGCGTTTTTAACGCAATAATCGAAGCAGCCAAAAGCGACAATTTTGATATCGGTCTGCTTGGTGAGTTTTTTTCTCCGGAAGAGCAGGGCAGAATCATGCGTATGCAACTATCCAGAAGCCAGCTTAGTGACAACGGCGTAACCGCTTTTAATGACAGTGTTTCAGCTTTGAAGCGTGAAACTGCTTTTTCAGGTGCAGAGGATTCTGTTGATAATATTCTTGATATTATTAAAAATAAAAGAAATAATACATAATGCAATTGCATGAAAGGAACTTAAATGAGTAACGAAGGACAGAAGAAGATTGATGTAAATGAACTGATTGAGCGCGGTAAGTCAAAAGGCTCACTCAGCAACGCCGAAATTCTTGAGGTGCTTGAGGATTGTGACATTGAACAGATGGAAAAAATCTACGAGCAGATAGAGAGCAACGGCATTGAAATTACCGGTTTTGATACCGTTGACATTGAAGATATCGCGGATATTGATGACGAAAGCGAAGAAATCGAGGAAATTGAGAGCACCGAGGATATGGATAAAATCCTTTCCCAAGAAGGTCTTGCAATTGACGACCCTGTCAGAATGTATCTCAAAGAAATCGGTAAAATTCCGCTTCTTGACGCAGAAAAGGAGACTGAACTTGCCGAGCGCATCAGTCGTGGCGATGAAAAGGCAAAGAATGAACTTGTAGAAGCAAATCTTCGCTTAGTTGTAAGTATCGCAAAACGCTACGTCGGCAAAGGTATGTTCTTCCTTGACCTTATTCAGGAAGGTAATCTCGGTCTTATGAAGGCGGTTGATAAGTTTGACTATCAAAAGGGATACAAGTTCTCAACATATGCTACATGGTGGATAAGACAGGCTATCACTCGCGCCATTGCCGATCAGGCTCGCACTATCCGAATTCCGGTTCATATGGTTGAAACTATCCACAAGGTGTCTCGCTACTCGCGTCAGCTTTTGCAGGAGCTTGGTCACGAGGCTAGTGCTGATGAAATTGCCGAAAAAATGGGAATGAGTGCGGATAAGGTCAGAGAAATTTTGAAAATTGCGCAAGACCCGGTTTCGCTTGAAACACCTATCGGTGAAGAGGAGGACAGCCATCTTGGCGACTTCATTGAAGACTATGATTCTCCCGCACCGGCTGAAACTGCTTCATATGCGCTCCTTCGTAAGCATTTGTGTGCAGTACTGCACACACTCACTCCTCGTGAAGAACATGTTCTTAAACTTCGTTTTGGTCTTGAAGATGGCAGAACAAGAACTCTCGAAGAGGTAGGCAAAGAGTTTGATATTACTCGTGAGCGTATTCGTCAGATTGAGGCGAAAGCGCTTCGTAAACTCCGTCATCCCAGCCGTTCAAAGCGCCTTAAAGATTATCTTGACCAGTAATCTTTTATTGCTTAATATATAGAATATGCCTTGACATAGGGATATTTTTAGTGTAAAATATTTAAAGTGTAATTATGTCCTTTTGACAATTTTAGGAGGAAATATAATGAGAAGAAAACTCATTTGCTTAATGCTTTGTTTGGTCGCCTTGATGACACTTGCATTTACAGGATGCAGTGGCGAAGCCGAGGAGACAGGCGAGGAGGATAAGCAGCAGTCTGCTCGTACCCCCGTTACTGTAAACATGTGGCTCGTTTCCGAAAACGAAGTTGACGCTGAAACAGAGGCTGCGGTTGAGGCTGCTTTTAATAGCCTTACACAGTCCAAGTTTACTACCAAAGTTGATTTGATTTTCTTGACTGCAGACGAGTATTTTAATGTTCTTGACGAGAATCTTGCCGCTGCTGCACAGTATAAGCTTGATAATTCTGCCATTTCTCTCCCCGTTATTGGTGTGGGTAGTGAAGAAACGACAGAAGTTGTTGAAACCACTGTAGAAACTGTTACCAATGAGCTTGGTCAGCACTTGCTTAAATATCCTGATGTTGAAGAAGGTCAGATGGATATTGTTTTCCTTGCAGGTGAGGATTTGCTTGAGAGATACGTGTCCGAAGGTAAGCTTCTTTCCCTTGAGGAAAAGCTCAATTCTTCTGATGCAAAGGTTTTGAGAGACTGCATTTATCCCTCTGCTTTACAGCAGATCAGAATTTCCAACGGCAGCAGCTCGCAAGCATATGCAATTCCTAACAATACTGTAATCGGTGATTATACATACATGCTTGTTAACAAAGAAATGGCTGACAAGTACTATATTGATTTAACCGAAATCAATACCTTTGCTGATTGTGCAAAGCTTATTGCAGACATCGGCAATAACGAGGACATCGCTCCCGTTCTTGCTTATACCGATCCCGTGAATATTCAGTATTGGCTTGACTTTGCAGCCGAGGAAGACAATGGCGCAACATTTACCTTTGCGGTAGGTAGCACAGACGCCAACGCTTTTGGCGCAAATAAGAAGCTTCTCATCGCTCCTTACGCTGCAGGAAACACTGTAATGGTTCCTCTTCAGGCATTTGCTGAAGCGCTTGGTGCTAGATATTCTTGGAACGTCGGTACATCTACTGCAACTCTTACATACGGTTCAAGAAAGGTTGCTGTTACAAGCGGTTCTTCTGTTGCTAATGTTAACGGTGAAAATCTTGCCCTCTCTCAAAATGCATATTTTGATGCAGATAATGCCGTATTTATGGCTCCTGTTGATTTTATTGCAGATGTTCTTTGCGCAACTGTCGAGTTTGACGAGGCGACCGGCAAGTATGTAATTGACAAAAAGGACTATCCTATGTCCATTCTTGCTTCACATATCGGTGCTGAAGATTCTTATGGCGACCGTATGGAAATGCTGTCTGTATTTGATATTCCTGAGTTTACTGACCATATGGTTCTTATGGCTCAGTGCGAAGAAAACGGTTGGTTTGCTGAAGATGCTTCCACCGAAGATTTTGGCGTAGCAATTCTCAATGGTTCTTACGAAACCATGGCACAGTATACTGACAAGTATGAAGTAAAGATTCTCTCCTATCCTGTACTTGATGAAGAGGATGTTTACGATTCTATGTTTGCTGTTACCAATTATACAGTCAATATTGACAGAGCGCTTGAAATCCTTACCCTTATCTATACTAATACTGAAGCAAAGAATATTCTTCAGTACGGTGTAGAAGGCGTACATTATGAGTTCGATGATGAAGGTCAGTTCTCCGTTATCAGTGACAAGTATGTTATGAACAACGATAAGCTTGGCAATGCATTCCTTGCTTATACCACGGATAAGGTAGATGCAGATACTTGGACTGATGCAAAGGAAAACAACCTTCCTGCATCTGTATGGTCGGATGAGATGGCTGCAAATCTTGAATCAAGAGTTTATGCTTTCTTTGGTCTTGATGATGCTTGGAGTGGTGTAGGTGCTAACCATATCACTGAAATTACGAAGCTTTCTAATGTTTATATGGACAGAATGGAAGCTTGCAATACAAGCGCAGAACTTGCAGCATTCTTTGAAACTGCCAAGGCAGAGCTTGCTGAATACGTTTACTTCCAGACGGTTATCGGCAATCCTCCCGAACCCGATCCGGAAGATATTATTGACGGCGAAGAAGAGGAAGAAGATCTTACTACTCCTTTTGCTGTATTCAGCGCTTGGGGCGAACCCATTTGGCCCGAAAAGGTCGAAGTTCCTGCAGAGACCGAAGCTGTTGTATCAGAAACCGAAGTTGTTGAAGAAACAGCAGAAGTTACCGATTCTGTTACAGCTGAATAACAATAATAACCGCCGTGCATAAAGCACGGCGGTGTTTTGCTATAAAGACTTGATGACCTTGTATACGTCATCAATTTCTTTTTTATTATTAAAATAACTTAAGCTAAAGCGCAAAGCGCCATTTTCAGTTGTTGAAAGGGTTTGATGTGCAAGAGCGGCACAATGAAAACCGCCGCGTGTGCAAATATTTTTACCGTCAAGTTCTTTCGCAAGTGCATCTACACTCATAGTTTTATTTGAAAATAAAACAATCCCGCTTTCCGGTTCGTAGGGGCCGTAAAGCTTGCCATTAGGTATATGACGGAGTCTATCGGTTAGCATTTCTGCAAGCTTGGTTTCATGTTTACGAATGTTGGCGATACCTAGTTGCTTTATCCAATTCACAGATGAGTTTAACGCCGCGATTAAAGGTGTAGCCATTGTTCCGCCTTCAAAACTTTCAGGTAAATCGACCCCCATTTTCGGCGATAAGGAGTTTGCACCGTTGCCGCCTTCTATAATTGTACGCATAGGAGATTTGTCACCAAAGATTACAAAGCCTAATCCCTGCGGACCGAGAAGTCCCTTATGAGCAGGCGCACAAAGTGCATCAATGTGCCATTTTTCAATCTCTATGTCTTCAATACCGGCACTTTGGGCGGCGTCAACTATAAAAGTAATATTGTGCTTGTAACAAAATGCTCCTATTTCTTTAATTGGGAATATTTTGCCGCAAATATTAGAAGCGTGTGTCATTATCAGCATAGAGGTATTTGCACGTTTTTTTCTATCTAGTTCTGCTATGACGTTTTCTTTTGTTTGCATAACATTGAAAACGCTGTAGTTGATTTTACCTGCTTCTTCTAAAGTGTATATCGGGCGGAACACAGAATTGTGTTCCATGTTGCTTATCAGTACATGTGTGTTTTCTCTATATAAAGATTTAATCGCAATATTGATAGCATGCGTTGTATTGAGAGTGAAAACAACGTTTTCCGGATGTGTTGAACCAAAAAAATCTGCAAGTGTTTCTCTGCATTCATAGATTTTTTCAGCAGCTTTTACGGACAAAATATGTCCGCTTCTTCCGGGGTTGCCGCAATATCTTGAAATGCATCTTTCCAATTCTTCAAGCATACACACAGGCTTTGGAAAGGTAGTGGCGGCGTTGTCTAAATAAATCACTGTGATTCCTCGAAGTTTATGCCCGCGCTGTAAAGAATGTGCCTTATATTAGCCGCATTCTGACAGTTAGACTCTATTCCATGCACGCAGCCTTTTTTGCTTTTGTCAGAACCGATTTTCACTGTATTTGCAACAATAGAGTGTTCGGACAGTATGCGTTTTGCTTTCATCGCTTGAGTTACGGAGCCGGTTATATATATACAAGTTGCCATATCTATGACCATACCTTTCTGAAAAGTGCGAATTTTTGCCGGTTTCGGTCTTGACTGAAATTCACGCCGCCTTATGGCGCGAAAGGCATAAAAGTCGCAGTTTGAAAGATTTATATTTCAAAATTAGCTTTTTGAAAAGGATAGCCCGCATTATTATTCTATGCTAATTATTAAAAATATTTAGAAAAAAGTATTTCAAATTTGTTTTGCTTATTGAAAAAACAAAGCAAGTGGTGTATAATAAATTGATAAAATATCGTTTTGAGGTGCTTTATGCGCGTTATTACTCTTGATTCTGCCGGCTACGCTTCAAATTCTTATTTGATTATTGATGATAACAGCAAAGAATTTGCGGTTGTTGACCCGAGTGTTGCGCCCACAGTTGCTGATTCATATTTTAGCGATGGGTATAAGCTTAAATATGTTCTTTTGACACACGGACATTTTGATCACATCTTTTTTGTCGATGAGTGGCGTGCGAAAGGAGCAGAGGTTTGTATTCACGAAGGCGATGCTGACTTTTTGGGTGACCCTTCAAAATCCCTTTATTTGCAGTTTTTTGCACGCGACACAAAGCATGGTGATGCGGACATAGTTTTGCGTGACAAAAGTACGGTTAAAATCGGAGACAATGTTATTGAGGTTATAAATACCCCCGGGCATACCAAGGGAAGTGTTTGTTACTTGTTTGATGATGTCATGATTAGCGGTGATACATTGTTTGAAGGTTCTATCGGTCGTACTGACCTATACGGCTCAAGCACTTCGGATATGCTTGAAACTATCGAAAAACTCAGCGCAATAAAAAAAGACTATACCGTATATCCGGGACATGGAGGAGTAACATCACTTTCTCATGAAAAGGCATACGGATATTTACATGATTAACGGAGAGAATATTATGGATTTTAATTACCTTGCAGGGCTTTTGTTCCCTGACGTTGCTGCTACTCCTGAAGATATGGAAGCAAAGTTCCCCAAAAGAGAACTTCCTGAAGGAGCTGTAGTTTCGAGAATGGCACCAAGCCCCACCGGTTTTGTGCATCTTGGAAATCTTGTTCAAGGACTTACTTCTGAACGTCTTACCCATCAGTCGGGCGGTGTGCTTTTCCTTCGTGTGGAAGATACCGATGCAAAGCGAGAAGTTCCCGGTGCTGTCGAGATTCTTATAAATTCGCTTAAGCATTACAATATCGTATTTGACGAAGGTGCTACTATTGAAGGCGATAACGGTATTTACGGACCTTACCGCCAGCGTCAGCGCAAGGACATTTATCATGTTTTTGCAAAGAAGCTTGTCAGTGAAGGCAAGGCATATCCTTGTTTCTGCACCGAAGAGGAACTTGCCGCTATTCACGAGGCTCAAGAAGCCGAGAAAGCTAACTTTGGTTATTACGGTAAATGGGCAAAGTACCGCGATGCTTCTATCGAAACTATTGAAGAGAACCTTAATAAAGGTATGCCTTGGGTTCTTCGTTTTCATTCTGAAGGCAGCATTGAAAATAAAATCAAGTTTACCGATTTGATTAAGGGTAATCTTGAACTTACCGAAAACGATATTGACCACGTGCTTCTTAAATCGGACGGTATTCCGACTTATCACTTTGCACATGCGGTTGATGACCATCTTATGCATACAACCCACGTTGTGCGCGGCGACGAGTGGCTCCCGACACTTCCGTTCCATTTACAGCTTTTCTTTGCACTGGGATGGAAACCTCCAAAGTATTTGCATATTGGTCCTCTTATGAAGATGGATGGCGAATCCAAGCGCAAACTTTCCAAACGTAAGGACCCCGAGCTTGCACTTACATTCTATCAGGAAATAGGTTATCCCGTAGAAGCGGTTTACGAGTACATTCTTACAGTTCTAAACTCCAATTATGAGGATTGGAGAAGAGCTAATCCTTTTGCAAGCACTGATGAGTTTAAGTTCTCTTACAAGAAGATGAATCCCGCCGGCTCACTTTTTGACGAGGATAAGCTTCGCGACGTTTCTAAAGATGTGGTTTCTAAAATGACCGCGGAGCGCGTTTATGAGCTTGCACTTGAATGGGCTAAACTTTATGATGCTGATTTTGCTGAAAAGCTTTCTTCAAATCCTGAATTTACAAAGGCCATTCTTGCAATCGGCCGTGGCGGCAAAAAGCCGAGAAAGGACTTTGCCGTTTGGAGCGAGCTTAAAGCGTATATGGCATTCTTCTATGACGAATACTTTGTACGTGAAGCGGCGTATCCCGAATTTGGCGAAGCAGACATTAAGGGCATTATTCGTGACTATGTTGACATTTATGATGTTAATGATGACCAAAATGTTTGGTTTGAGAAAATTAAAGCACTTGCCGAAAAATACGGATTTTGTCCGGATACAAAGCAGTATAAGGCAAATCCCGATGCATATAAGGGACATGTCGGCGATGTCAGCATGATTTTGCGTGTGGCTGTTACCGGCAGACAGAATTCTCCGGATATGTATGAAGTAATGCGCATACTCGGAAAAGAAAAAGTTACTGCAAGATTGCTTGATGCAATTAAGTAGTCTAAGGAGATTGCAATGGAAGATGTAAAGACTAATTTTTTGGAGGAAATCGTTGAAGCTGATATGGCGGCAAATCCCGACTTGAAGATTCACACCCGTTTTCCTCCTGAACCGAACGGCTACCTTCATATTGGTAGTGCAAAAGCTATATGGATAAACTCTACAATCGCAAAGAAATACGGCGGTCAGTTTAATCTTCGCTACGATGATACTAATCCTGCCAAAGAAGATAACGAGTATGTAGAGTCAATTTACGAAGATCTCATTTGGCTTGGTGCTACTCCTACCGGCGGCGTTTTCTACGGTTCTGATTATTTTGATAAATGCTATGAATTTGCAGTAAAACTTATCAAAGAGGGCAAGGCATACGTTTGTGACCTCACTGCAGAAGAAATGCGCGAATACCGTGGAACACTTACCGTTCCCGGTAAGAATAGCCCTTGGCGCGATAGAAGCGTTGAAGAGAATCTCGACCTTTTTGAGCGTATGAAAAACGGCGAGTTTGAAGACGGAACCCATACTCTTCGCGCAAAAATCGACATGGCGTCTCCTAATATGAACATGCGCGACCCTGCGATTTATCGTATCGTGCATACCGCTCATCACCGCCAGGGCGACAAGTGGTGCATATACCCGCTCTACGACTTTGCGCATCCTATACAGGATGCTATTGAGGGAATTACACATTCACTTTGCTCACTTGAATTTGAAAATCATCGTCCGCTTTATGATTGGGTGGTTGATAATATTGATTTTGAGAAAAAGCCGAAGCAGAGAGAGTTTGCGCGCCTTAACGTAACATACACCGTTATGAGTAAGCGTTATCTCCGTCAGCTTGTTGAAACTAAGCTTGTTGACGGTTGGGACGACCCCAGAATGCCCACAATTTGCGGTTTGCGCCGCCGTGGTTTTACTGCTGCTTCAATTTTTGATTTTGTTGAGCGTGCAGGAGTCGCAAAGGCGTATAGCCTTGTTGACATTGAACTTCTTGAGCATTGCATTCGCGAGGAGCTTAACGTGAGCGCTCCGCGCAGAGTTGCCGTACTTGATCCTATCAAGGTTGTAGTAACAAACTATCCCGAAGATAAGGTTGAGTATTTTGAGCTTCCTAATAATCCAAATGACGAAAACGCGGGTAAGCGTAAAGTGCCTTTTACCAGAGAGCTTTATATCGACAGAAGTGATTTTGAGGAAGTACCGCCTCCCAAGTTCTTCCGCATGAAGCCTGACGGTGAAGTTCGTCTTATGGGTTCTTATATTGTTAAGTGCAACGAGGTTGTTAAAAACGATGATGGTAGTGTAAAAGAGATTCGTTGTACTGCTGATCTTGAAACAGGTGCTAACATGCCGCTTGACGGTCGAAAGATAAAAGGCACAATTCATTGGTTGTCTGCCAAGCATTCAGATAGCGTGAATGTTATGCTTTATGACAGACTCTTTACGATTGAGAATGTTGCAGATATTCCTGAAGACAAGACTTATAACGATTATCTCAACCCAGATTCGCTCAAAAAGCTTACTGAATGTAGAGTTGAAAAGGCGCTTGCTGATGCTAAAGATGGCGACAAGTTCCAGTTCGTTCGCACCGGGTACTTTGTAAAAGATACAAAATACCCCAACACCTATAATCGTATTGTAGGGCTTAAAGACAGTTATCCTAAAAAATAAATTTTGGAGGAAATTATGAAAAAAATATCTCTTGTATTGGCAATTATTATGGTAATGAGTATGCTTTCTGTATCGGTTTTTGCTGCTGATGCCACGGCTTCTCTTACCGATGCATCTGCAAAAGCAGGCGAGGAAGTTGTGATTACCCTTGCAGTTAAAAACAGCCCCGGTATTGCAGGCGTACAGTTTTATGTTGGTTACGACTCGGATGTTATGACTTATGTTTCCGGAAAAGGTATCGACAAGAATTTCTATATTGCACTTTCGCCTGAAGCTGAAGCAAATCCTGTCAAGGTAGTTGCCGCAAATCTCGGACTTAAGAATATTTCCGGTGATATCACCTTTGCCGAAATCACCTTTAAGCTTAATTCTTCTGCAAAGCCTGGTGAATATGACGTTAGCCTTTCTTCTGTAGAGGCCTATTCTGCTATAGAAGGTCAGGATGAAATGCCGCGTGTACCTATAAGCGTTGATAACGCGGTCGTTACTGTTAAGTCTTCTTCTGTTTCTGCAGGAACCGTACACAAGCATAATTATAAGACTACTGTTATTGCTCCCGAAGGTGCAAATCCCGGCTACACTCTTTACGAATGCTCTTGCGGTCATTCTTACAAGGGTGACTATACATATGCCGAATCTGCCGATGTAACCACTGACAAGACAGAAGTTAAACTTACAATCGGTTCGACAACTGCGTATATTAACGGTGTTGCCCAAACTCTTGATGCAGCTCCGATAAATCGCAATAACCGCACGATGCTGCCTGTTAGATTCCTCGCAAATGCGTTCGGCGTTGACAATGACGGAATCAAGTGGGATGCTGCAACACGCACTGCAACTCTTACAAATAGCGAAGTTACAATCGTAGTGACGATTGACGCGCCTACAATGACAGTGAACGGTGAGAGTGTTGCGCTTGACTCTCCTGCAATTATTGAGAGCAACCGTACATATCTTCCTGTTCGAGCTATCGCGAATGCTCTTGGCGTTTCTAACGACAATATTAAATGGGATGCTGCTACTAACACTGCAACTCTCGTAAAATAATTTAAAAGAAGCCTTCGGGCTTCTTTTTTTCGCATTAACCTGTCTTTCTTTTCATAAGTATTTATAAAATAAGACTATGTAGGAGTAATTATGAAAAGAATAAAAGACGACATATTATATATGTTATCAGTTTTGATGTTATGCGTTGTGTTTTGCTTGGTAATATTCTTGCTATGTGCCACTTTCGAAAGGTTTTTACCAAAAGAAAGCTTGGAAGCTTTAGAAGTTGTCAATTTGCCTACTGTTATAATTGATCCAGGGCATGGTGGTAGGGATGGCGGCGCTATCGGAAACGGAATAATAGAAAAAGATTTAAATTTAACTGTTTCTAAAAAATTAAATGATGTTTTTTTACTATGTGGTGTAGATACAATAATGACAAGAGAAAATGATAACCTAGTTTGTGATGAAAACTCTCCCGAGTTAAAGGGGAAAATTAAAATTACAGATTTAAAAAACAGATTACAAATAGCTAACCAGTGCCCGCAATGCGTATTTGTCAGCATTCACATGAATAATTTTTCAGTTGAAAAATACAAGGGACTTCAGGTATATTATTCGCCAAATAATGAAAAATCCTTTATAATTGCCAAGAGCGTTCAAGACGATATTTGCAATATTTTGCAGCCTGATAATAATCGAAAAGTAAAAAGAGCAGGGAGCAGTATTTATTTGCTCGATAGGATTAATTCGCCGGCAATACTTATTGAATGCGGTTTCCTTTCAAACTCAAGCGAGGCAACAAATCTTTCAAATTTGACATATCAATCACAACTCGCTTTGATTTTTGCAAATTCTATAATGTCAAATTTAATATAGAAGCGGAAAACTTTGTGAAATGCTTGAAAAAATAAAAATCTAATGATATAATAATTAGTAATGAATTTTTGTTAATCTGCAGTTCATGAAAGGAATGATAATATGAACGATAAGGGAAGATTTTATATAACAACTGCAATAGCATATGCTTCAAGAAAGCCGCATTTCGGCAATACTTATGAAGTTATTATGACAGATGCGATTGCCCGTTTCAAGCGTCAGGTTGGATATGATGTTTTCTTTTTGACTGGCACGGACGAACACGGTCAAAAGATTGAAAACTATGCTAACGAGGCGGGAATTTCTCCTCAGGCTTATGTTGATAATGTATCTGGCGAAATTCGCAAGATTTGGGACCTTATGGGCGCAAGCTATGATAAGTTTATTCGTACTACTGACGACTATCACGTACGCTCGGTTCAGCATATTTTCAAAAAACTCTATGATAAGGGCGACATCTATAAAGGACACTATGAGGGATGGTATTGCACGCCTTGTGAGTCTTTCTTTACCGAAACGCAGGTGACAGACTGCAAGTGCCCTGATTGCGGCGCGACTGTTACCAAGGCGAAGGAAGAAGCTTATTTCTTCAAGATGAGCAATTATGCCGACAAGCTTATCGAGTATATTGAAACTCATCCTGAGTTTATTGAGCCCGAATCGCGTAAAAAGGAAATGGTAAACAATTTTCTCAAAGCAGGACTTCAGGATCTTTGTGTTTCCCGTTCTTCGTTCACTTGGGGCGTGCCGATTACGTTTGACGAAAAGCACGTAACTTATGTTTGGATTGATGCACTTTCAAACTATATTACCGCGCTTGGTTATGACCCGGATAATGCAGAGCAGCCGGAACTTTATAAGAAAAATTGGCCTTGTGATGTTCATATTATCGGCAAGGATATTCTTCGTTTCCACACAATTTATTGGCCCATTATTCTTATGGCACTTGGCGAGCCCCTGCCGAAAAAGGTTTTTGGCCATCCTTGGTTTAATTTTGGCACTGATAAGATGTCCAAATCCAAGGGCAATGTGATTTATGCGGATGAGCTCGCAGAGACTTTCGGTGTTGACGGCGTGCGTTACTACGCACTTGCAGAAATGCCGTATGCCTCTGACGGTAGCATAACATACGAAAACATTATTAACCGTTATAATACTGACCTTGCTAATAATCTTGGCAACCTTGTTAACCGCACAGTTGCTATGACCAAAAAGTATTTTGACGGTGTTGTTCCGGCACCTGCCGACACTGACGCAGTTGATGCAGAGCTTATCGCCGAAGCAGAAAAGGCGAAAAAACTTTCGTATGAACTTATGGAAAGTTATCATATCGCCGATGCGCTTGAAGCTATTTTTACGATGCTTCGTCGCGCAAATAAGTATATTGACGAAACTACTCCTTGGACACTTGCAAAGAGTGAAGAAACTCGCGGTAGACTTGCGACTGTAATTTATAATTTACTGGAAACTATCCGTATTGCTGCAGTTCTTCTCACTCCTTATATTCCCACTACCTCCGAGAGCATTTTTAAGCAGCTCGGCACGGATAAGTGTGATTATGACAGCATTGCTGCTTTTGGTGGACTTGAAGCCGGCAAGAGTGTTGGAGAAGCCGCTGTTCTTTTTGCAAGACTTGATGAAGAGAAGATTCTTGCCGATGTGGCTGCAAAGCGCGAAGCTGCAATGGCTGCAGAAAAGAAGATTGAAAAGCCTGAGGGTGTTGCACAGATTGGCATTGACACTTTCATGGGTGTAGAACTTCGCACTGCGCAGATTGTTGCTTGCGAAAAGCTTCCTAAAGCGAAGAAACTTCTCAAACTTCAGCTTGACCTTGGATATGAGAAGCGTCAGGTACTTTCCGGCATTGCAAAATTCTATACACCTGAAGAACTTGTTGGCAAAAAGGTTATCGTTGTTGCTAACCTTGCGCCTGCAAAACTTTGCGGCGAAGATAGCTTTGGTATGATTCTAGCTTCCGGCGAAGAAGAAGTAAGAGTCGTATTCCTTGACCCTGAAACTCCTCTTGGAGAGCGTGTAAGATAATGTACTTTGATTCACATGCACATTATTACGACAGCCGCTTTAAAAATGAGTTTGAGGGCGGTGCGGACAAGTTACTTGACTGCTTGTTTCGTGACAAGATATGCGCAATTATAAATGTAGGTGACTCTATAAGTGCATCTAAAAAATGCATTGCACAAGCGGCAGGATACAAAAATATGTATGTTGCCGCCGGCATACATCCGAGTTGCGCAGGCAAAGAGGGAAGTGTAAACGAGGGACGTGTTGCGCTATGCGATTTGCTTGATAACGCGGAAAAGAATAAAATTGTTGCAGTTGGTGAAATTGGTTTTGACTATCATTACGATGACACCGATAAAGAAACGCAGCGTGAGTTCTTTGAGATGCAAATGCGTGTTGCGGAAATGTACGGATTGCCCGTGGTTATCCATGACCGTGAGGCTCATGGCGATTGCTTTGACTTGGTTTGCAGATATCCAAATGTTCGTGGCGTTTTCCATAGTTATAGCGGCAGCGCAGAAATGGCTACCGAGCTTATAAAGCGCGGTTGGATGATATCTTTTTCGGGTGTTGTTACATTTAAAAATGCTGAAAGAGTCCGCGCGGTTGCAAAGAGCGTACCGCTTGATAAAATGTTTATAGAAACCGATTGCCCATACCTTGCGCCGCACCCTCACAGGGGAGAGTGCAACCATTCGGGACTTCTTGAGTATACTGCGGCAACACTTGGAGAAGTACATGGCATTTCGGGCGAAGAAGTTGCAAGAATAACCGCTGAAAATGCGGCAAAGTTTTTTGGTATAAGTTTATGAAAGATATGACTATCACCTACGAGGTGGACGGCGCACTTTATGTGAATATAACCAACCGTTGCTCTAACCGTTGCGATTTTTGTATACGCAACAACGGTGACGGTGCTTACGGCTCAAACTCGCTTTGGCTCGCACGAGAGCCTTCTTGCGATGAGATTTATGACAGCATTGCAAAAAGTAATCCCGAGAATTACAGCGAACTCGTTTTTTGCGGTTACGGAGAGCCGACAGAGCGACTTGATGATTTACTTGAAGTTGCCAAACGTGTAAAAGAAAATTATTCTATAAAAATCAGAATCAATACAAACGGACACTCCTCGCTTATACACGGTTATGATACTGCGCCGAAATATGAGGGCGTGATTGATACCGTTTCTATAAGTCTTAATGCACCCGATGCAGTGGGGTACGAAAAGGTATGTCATTCTGTGTTTAAAGAGGCTGCTTTTGACGGACTTTTGGACTTTGCATCACGCGTAAAGAATTATGTTAAAACTGTCGTTTTGACTGTTGTTGATGTGGCACTTACCAAAGAAGAAATTGAGGAGTGTCAAAGAATTGCCGACAATGTCGGCGTGCCGCTTCGTGTACGCAAATACATTGGTAAGGAGTAACAAAAAAGGCGGATTTTTTGTCCGCCTTTTCTATATTTATTGGAGGAAATATTGTTGACAAATAACGGTCTTTTGTGATATAATTTTTTAGAATGAAATAAGTTAATATTTTAAGGAGAGAAACATGTCACAACTCACTACTGCAAAATTCGTCGCGATGTCGGATAAGCCTATTCTTAAGGGCTTTGCTTGTGATTTTATTTCTGCGGATGCTTTTTCCGCTTTTTCTTCTCCCTCTTTTGCTGTTTTTCCCGGTTTTTGCGATGTGCATGTGCATTTTCGCGAGCCGGGTTTTTCTTATAAAGAAACCATTGCGACCGGTAGCCGTGCGGCGGCGCACGGAGGATATACCGCAGTTTGCACAATGCCTAATCTGAGTCCCGTTCCGGATAATGAATTCAATCTTAAAGAGCAGATTAAAATTATCGAGAATGATGCGGTGATTCATGTGTATCCTTACGGCGCAATAACTGTTGGTCAAAAAGGTGAAGAGCTTTCTGATATGGAAGCTATGGCGAAAAATGCAATTGCTTTTTCGGACGATGGCAGAGGAGTGCAGAGTGATGACATGATGCGTGCGGCAATGCTTCGCGCAAAGGCTCTTGGCAAAGTTATTGTCGCTCACTGCGAAGTTAATGCGCTTCTTAAGGGCGGGTACATCCATGACGGCAAATATGCCGCAGAACACGGACATAGAGGCATTTGCAGCGAGAGCGAGTATACACAGATTGCGCGCGATATAGAGCTTGTTAAAGAGACCGGCTGTGCATATCATGTATGTCATATCTCTACTAAAGAAAGTGTTGACCTTATCCGTAAGGCAAAGGCGGAAGGCGTAAACATTACATGTGAAACCGCGCCGCACTATCTTGTTATGGATGATAGCGATCTGCAGGAAGACGGACGTTTTAAAATGAATCCGCCTCTTCGCGATAAGGCTGACAGACTTGCGCTTATCGAAGGTGTTAAAGACGGAACAATCGACATGATAGCTACCGACCATGCACCACATAGTGCCGAGGAAAAAGCAAAAGGTCTCGAGGGCAGCGCATTCGGTATTGTCGGTCTTGAAACTGCTTTTGCGATTATGTATACAAAGCTTGTTTTAACAGGCGTTTTGACCCTTGAAAAGGTTATTGAACTTCTTTCGGATAATCCGAGGAAGCGTTTTGATATTCCTCTTGGAAATGACTTTTCTGTGTGGAAACTCGATGAAGAGTTTATTGTAGAGCCTGAAAGTTTTTTGTCAAAAGGACGTAGCACTCCTTTTGCAGGCGAAAAGCTTTTTGGTGAATGCGTGCTGACCGTTTGTGACGGTAAAATTGTATTTAGTAAATGATTAATCGGTTTAGATATAAAGGGAGGCTCTAATTTATGTCGAAGAGAACAGACATCAAAAAAGTTTTAATTATTGGCTCGGGACCTATTGTTATCGGTCAGGCTGCCGAGTTTGACTACGCAGGTACACAGGCGTGTCTAGCACTCAAAGAAGAAGGATACGAGGTTGTTCTTTGCAACTCTAATCCTGCTACTATTATGACGGATACCACTATTGCAGACAAGGTTTATATGGAACCTTTGACGCTTGAATATATTGCAAAAATTCTCCGTTATGAGAGACCCGATGCAATTGTTCCCGGCATCGGCGGACAGACCGGACTTAATCTTGCTATGCAACTTGAGAAAAAGGGTATTCTTAAAGAGTGCGGCGTAGAACTTCTCGGTACAAGCAGTGAAAGTATTGAGCGAGCAGAAGACAGAGAACTTTTTAAAGAGCTTTGCCAGTCTATCGGTGAACCCACCATTCCTTCCGAAATCACATATAACATTGAAGAGGCAAAGAAAGCAGCCGCAGAAATCGGATACCCCGTTGTACTTCGTCCTGCTTTTACTCTTGGCGGTACCGGCGGCGGATTTGCGTATAACGAAGAAGAACTTGTAGATATCGGCAGAAATGCGTTCGCACTCTCTCCTGTGCATCAGGTTCTTATCGAAAAGAGCGTAAAGGGCTACAAGGAAATTGAGTTTGAAGTAATGCGTGACTCGAATGACCATGCAATTACAATCTGCGGTATGGAAAACGTAGACCCCGTAGGCGTTCACACCGGCGACTCTATTGTTGTTGCTCCTATTATGACTCTAAGCGAGCACGATATGAAGATGCTCAATGACAGTGCAATTAAGATTATTCGTGAACTTAAGATTGAAGGCGGTTGTAATGTTCAGTTTGCACTTAATCCCGACTCATCTGAATATTATCTCATTGAGGTAAACCCCCGCGTTTCGCGCTCCTCTGCTCTCGCTTCTAAAGCCAGT
The DNA here is from genome assembly GCA_045580835.1 of Eubacteriales bacterium. GTDB lineage: Bacteria > Bacillota > Clostridia > Oscillospirales > CAG-272 > UMGS902. The sequence goes on along the minus strand of JAZNOM010000030.1, from coordinate 89,498 downwards.
GGTTACCCAATTGCTCGTGTAACTGCAAAGATTGCTGTTGGTATGGCGCTTGAAGATATTGCCATTGCTAACACCAATGCCGCTTTTGAGCCGCAGCTTGACTATGTAATTGCCAAATTCCCGAGATTTCCGTTTGATAAGTTCTCTACCGTTTCCAATGTGCTTGGTACGCAGATGAAAGCAACCGGCGAGGTTATGGGTATCGGCTCTAATCTTGAGGAGTGCTTCCTTAAGTCAGTTCGTTCCCTTGAAATTGGCGCTGACCATTTCTATCTTCCTAAATTCGCGTCAATGACCGAAGCAGAGCTTCTCGATTATATCAAGGAGTTCAGAGATGATAACATTTTTGCTATCGCTGAACTGATGCGTAAAGGTGTTTCTGTAGAGAAACTTCACGATGTTACAAAGATTACTGCGTTCTTCCTTGATTCTATCAAGAGAATTGTTGATATGGAAGACAAGCTCAAGAACAATGTTGATAACATTGATGTTCTCGTTGAGGCAAAAAAGATGGGCTTTGGTGATAAGTGCATTGCCCGTATGTGGGATAAGAAGGAACTTGATGTTTATAACATCAGAAAGGCAAACAACATCTTCCCGATTTTTAAGATGGTTGATACTTGCCATACCGGTGCATATATTCCTTACTTCTATTCTTCCTACACCGGCGAGAATGCTTCTGTTCTTACCGACAAGAAGAAACTTGTTGTGCTTGGTGCAGGTCCTATCCGTATCGGTCAGGGCGTTGAATTTGACTATTCTACTGTTCATGCGGTAACTACTATCAAGCGTTCGGGTTATGAGGCAATTATAATCAACAACAACCCCGAAACCGTTTCTACCGATTATACTACCGCTGACAAGCTCTATTTTGAACCCCTCACCACCGAAGACGTTATGAACATTCTTCACTTTGAAAATCCGGAGGGCGTTATTGCTTCTCTCGGCGGTCAGACTGCGATTAATCTCGCAGATCCACTTGATTCTCGCGGAGTAAAGATTATCGGCACCGATTGCGAAGCTATCGACCGTGCAGAAAACCGTGACCGTTTTGAAAAGATTCTCGAAGAACTTAACATTCCTCAACCTACCGGCAGAGCAGTTACAAAGATTGAAGACGGCATAAAGACTGCTTCTGAAATTGGTTATCCCGTACTTGTTCGCCCAAGTTTCGTTCTCGGAGGCCGTGCAATGCAGATTGTTGCAAACGAATCACAGCTTCGTCACTATCTGAAGACCGCGGTAGAAATCGACGAGGACAAGCCCGTACTTGTTGACAAGTACATTCAGGGTAAGGAAGTTGAAGTTGACGCTATTTGTGACGGTATTGATGTGTTCGTCCCCGGTATTATGGAACTTGTTGAAAGAACCGGTATCCATAGCGGTGACTCTATCAGCGTTTATCCTTCGTTCAGCATTTCTGATAAGGTAAAAGGCGTTATTCTTCAGTATGCGAAGAAACTTGGTCTTGGTATTGGTATTATCGGTCTTTACAACATCCAGTTTATCGTCGATAAAGACGAAAACGTTTTCATTATTGAGGTTAATCCTCGTTCCTCTCGCACAGTTCCTTTCCTCTCTAAAGCAACCGGTTATAGCCTTGCTGACATTGCTACTGAGGTAATAATGGGCAAGTCCCTCAAGGAGCAGGGAATATTTAGCATTTACCCTGAAGAAAAGAACCGTTGGTATGTTAAGGTTCCTGTATTCTCCTCTAACAAAATTAAGGGACTTGACGTATACCTCTCTCCTGAAATGAAGTCTACCGGCGAAGCAATCGGATATGATGACAAACTTAACCGTGCGCTTTACAAGGCGCTTCAGGCATCCGGCATGAAGCTTCAGAACTATGGTACCGTATTTGCAACAATTGCAGATAAGGATAAGGAAGAAGCACTTCCGCTTATACGCAGATTCTATAATCTTGGCTTTAATATTGAAGCCACTGCGGGAACTGCCAAGTTCCTCAAGGAAAACGGAATCCGCACCCACGTTCTTGCAAAGATCAGCGACGGCAGTGATGAAATTATTGACTCAATTCGCCGCGGACACATCGCATATGTAATTAACACAAGTGATGCCGGTTCAGCGGGTCAGGCAAGCGATGGTTACGAAATCCGCCGTGCTGCAACCGAGAATAATGCTAATATCTTTACTGCACTTGATACTGTTCGCGTTCTTCTTGATGTGCTTGAGGAAACGACTCTCACAATTTCGACTATTGATGCTTAAGAGGAAAGTTTGAAAGATAAATCTTTCAAACAGCGACTTTTGTGCCTTTTGCGCCATGATGCTGCGCAAATTTCGGTATGTACCGAAAACGGCAAAAATTCGCGCTTTGTAGGAAGGAATGGTCATAATCATGAAACAAGGAATATATAAGATTATTCAAAATGTTCCGCTTACCGACAATGTAATGCTTATGAAGCTTGCGGGCGACACCGAGGGTGTTGCCTGCGGGCAGTTTATAAATATCAAACTTGATGGACTTTATCTTCGCAGACCGATTTCTGTTTGCGACTGTGAGGACGGAGTTATTACAATTATATACAAGGTTGTCGGCAAGGGAACAAAGCAGATGCAAGAAATGAACGAGGGAGAACTTGATGTTCTTATCGGTCTTGGAAACGGTTACGATACTTCTGTTTCTGGCGATGCTCCGCTTCTTCTTGGTGGTGGTGTAGGCGTTCCTCCGCTTTATATGCTTGCAAAGAAGCTTATTGCTGAGGGCAAAAAAGTTTCTGTTGTCCTTGGATTCAACACGAAATCCGAGGTGTTCTATGAAAATGAATTCCGCGCACTCGGTGCTACCGTTACTGTGACAACTGCTGACGGTTCGTACGGCACAAAAGGTTTTGTTACCGATGCGATAGGTGATATTGATTACACATATTTTTACACCTGCGGTCCCGAACCTATGCTTAAAGCCGTATACAACGCTACTAAAACAAGCGGTCAGCTCAGCTTTGAAGAACGCATGGGTTGCGGATTCGGCGCATGCATGGGATGCTCTTGTAAGACCCTTTACGGAAACAAGAGAATATGCAAAGACGGTCCTGTGCTTGTAAAGGAGGAGATAATATGGGAAAAATGAATGTAAACCTTTGTGGTATTGAACTGGACAATCCCATTATCCCCGCAAGCGGAACTTTCGGTTTTGGCTATGAGTTTGCAGAACTTTATGACATCAATATGCTCGGCACTTTCTCGTTTAAAGGTACAACAAAGGAGCCGCGTTTCGGTAACCCCACTCCCAGAATCGCGGAATGCACCGCCGGCATGATTAATGCCGTTGGTCTCCAGAACCCTGGCGTTGAAAAGGTTATTTCCGAGGAGCTTCCTAAACTCGCAAAGTTCTTTAACAAAAAGGTTATGGCAAATGTTAGCGGCTTTTCTGTTGAGGATTATGCATATACTTGTGAAAGGCTTGATAAGTGTGATCAAGTTGGTTGGCTTGAGGTAAACGTAAGCTGTCCCAATGTTCATGGCGGCGGAATGAGTTTTGGTACATCTCCCGACGCGGCTGCTGAGGTCACCGAAGCGGTTAAAAAGGTTACTACAAAGCCTGTTATAATTAAACTCTCGCCCAATGTAACAGATATCGTATCAATCGCAAAGGCTTGCGAAGCAGCAGGAGCTGATGGCATCAGTCTTATCAACACATTGCTTGGCATGAGAATTGACCTTAAGACCAAGAAGCCTGTCATTGCAAACACAATGGGCGGGTTCTCGGGCAGTGCAATTTTTCCTGTAGCCGTTCGCATGGTTTATCAGGTTGCACATGCGGTTAAAATTCCGGTTGTCGGAATGGGCGGTGTAACTTGTGCAGAAGATGTAATTGAACTTATGCTTGCAGGTGCGACTGCCGTTGAAGTTGGCGCAGCTAACCTTATCGATCCGTATGCCTGCAAGAGTATTATTGAGGATTTACCTCGTGTAATGGATGAATATAAGATTAACAGTTTGAGTGAAATAATAGGAGGAGTTAAATAATGGGTAAGGACGTCATTGTTGCTTGTGACTTTTCAAGTGCAGAACAGGTTTATTCTTTTTTAGATAAGTTTGAGGGTGGAAGAAAGCCTTTCGTTAAGATTGGTATGGAGCTTTTCTATGCAGAAGGCCCGCAGATCGTTCGTGAAATCAAAAAGCGCGGTCATAAGATATTTCTCGACCTCAAACTTCACGATATCCCCAACACAGTTAAAAAGTCAATGTTTGTCCTTTCAGGACTTGATGTTGATATTACCAATCTTCATGCAGCAGGTACTGTTCGTATGATGGAGGCAGCAATTGAAGGTCTTACTCGTCCCGATGGCACAAGACCCCTTCTTATTGCTGTTACCCAGCTTACGTCTACTGATCAGGAGAGCATGGAAAACGACCTTCTTATCCATGAACCTATTGATAAGGTTGTTATGCACTATGCTCACAATGCAAAGGTTCCAGGTCTTGACGGTGTAGTTTGCTCACCTCTCGAGGCAGGCAAGGTACACGAAACTTGCAGCAGCGATTTCCTCACAATTACCCCCGGCGTTCGTTTTGCAGATGGCGATATCGGTGACCAGAAGAGAGTTATGACTCCCGCGGAAGCAAAGAAGATCGGTTCTGATTATATCGTAGTGGGCAGACCCATTACAGCAGCAGATGATCCCGTTGCTGCATATAACAGATGCGTAGCTGAATTTGTTGACTAATAAAGGAGATAATCATGGAAAGCTATAAGAGAGAGTTTATACAGTTTTTACAGAGTGCAGGTGTGCTTAAGTTTGGTGATTTTACTGCAAAGAGCGGACGTAAGATTCCTTACTTTATCAACGCAGGCGAAATCAAGACCGGCGAGCAGATTTCAAAGCTTGGCGAGTTTTATGCAAAGGCATATCTTGAAAAAGTAGGCAACAAGAGAACTGTACTTTACGGCCCTGCGTACAAGGGTATTTCTATCGCGGTTTCTGCTGCTGTTGCTCTTTCCAAGAACGGACTTGATGTTCCTTTCTTCTTCAATAGAAAAGAAGTTAAGGATCACGGAGAAGGTGGCGTGTTTGTTGGATATGTTCCGAACGAAACCGAAGAAATCGTTATCGTTGAGGACGTTATAACCGCAGGTACTGCTATTCGCGAAAGCATGGCAATTTTGGCGCACCTCAATACAAAGGTTGCTGCTACTTTCGTTATGGTTGACCGTAAGGAAAAGGGTCAGACAGATAAGAGCGCAATGGGCGAAATTGCTGATGAATTCGGTTTCCCCGTATACTCCGTAGTTGATGTGTACGATATCATCGAGTATCTTGAAGAAGATCCTGCAAACAAGGAAAACGTTGACCGTATCAAGAAGTATCTTGAGGTTAACGGTGCAAAGTGCTAAACCTCAATCGAAAGGAATCTGTTAAATGAGAAGTCTTATTGACATCGTAGACTTTTCGGTCGAGGAGCTTCATGAGCTCATGCTGACCGCGTGTGACATTATTGAAAATCCTGTTAAGTATTCAGAAAAGTGTAAGGGTAAAAAGCTTGCAACTTTGTTTTTTGAACCCTCTACACGCACCAGACTCAGTTTTGAGGCTGCTATGCTTGAACTTGGCGGCAGTGTTATAGGTTTTTCAGAAGCAAGCAGTTCTTCCGCCGCTAAAGGCGAAAGCGTTGCAGATACAGCGAAGATTATCAGCTGCTATGCTGATATAATTGCAATGCGCCATCCTAAAGAAGGCGCTCCTTATGTAGCATCTAAAAATGCTACTGTACCGGTTATTAATGCAGGTGACGGCGCACATTGCCATCCCACGCAGACGCTTACTGACCTTTTGACAATTTATCGCGAAAAAGGTCGTACTAATAACCTAACAATTGGTTTTTGCGGTGACCTTAAATATGGCAGAACTGTGCACTCGCTTATTTCTGCGCTTTCTCGTTACACAGGTATTCGTGTTATTCTGATTTCACCCGAAGAACTCAAACTTCCCGGGTATCTCAAGTCCGAGGTGCTGAGGAAGAATCATATGGTTTACACCGAGACTACTTCTCTTGAAGGCGCGCTTCCTGTGCTTGACGTGCTTTATATGACACGAATTCAGCGTGAGCGTTTCGATGATCCTTCGGAATATGAGCGTTTAAAAAACAGCTATGTTCTTGACACCGCAAAACTTGAAAGTGCAAAGACTGATCTTTGCATCCTTCATCCTCTGCCGCGTGTGAATGAAATCAGCGTTGCGGTAGACAAAGACCCACGTGCTTGCTATTTTAAGCAGGCTTTGAACGGAAAGTTTATCCGAATGGCTCTTATTTTAAAACTTCTCGAAGAGGTTAATGTTGAGCCGGAAGACGAAGGAGAACTTTTGATAAATAAAGTTTTTTGCAAGAATCCTAAATGCATCACTACTGTTGAACAGGAGCTTGATCATGTTTTTAAGCTATCTGACAAAGAAAACGGTATTTGCAGATGTATTTATTGTGAAGAAAAGGCAAAAATTTAAAATCAACCTTTCGTGCCTTGACCTTTTATTATTAATATGTTATAATTTACGCATGTTAAACTTAAATTCTTTGCGACTGACGGATTTAGTGGAGCACCACGGGGAGCAAAGAAAATATAAAAGATTTAAGTCGACCGTCTGGGCACATTTACTTGTACAAGGTAAGTGTGCCTTTTTGCTTTTTGGAGGTTACATATGAAAAAAGTTGGCATACTTATGGGCAGTGATAGCGATCTGCCTATAATTCGCAAAGCTACCGATATACTTACTGCATTTGAAATTCCTTTTGAAGTGCATGTTTATTCCGCTCACAGAACTCCCATAGAAGCGGCGGAGTTTTCTAAAAACGCTCGTGCTAACGGGTTTGGCGTTATGATTGCTGCTGCAGGTATGGCTGCTCATCTTGCAGGTGCAGTTGCAGCAAATACGACTCTTCCTGTAATTGGTATACCTTGCAAGTCTACAAATCTTGACGGACTTGACGCATTGCTTGCTACTGTTCAGATGCCTACCGGTATTCCGGTTGCTACAGTGGCTATTGACGGTGGTGCAAATGCGGCATTGCTCGCAGCTCAAATTCTTGCGGTTGAGGACGAAGAACTTGCAGAAAAACTCGATAGCAAGCGTGCAAGTGATGCAAAAAAAGTGCTTGAAAAGGATGCAGCAGTTGCTGCTGAACTTAATAAGTAATAGCGTATATTTTAAAGGAGTAACCAATGGGCGGTTTTTTTGGTGCGGTATGTAAAACCGATGCTATGATAGACGTGTTTTTCGGAACCGACTATCATTCACACCTTGGTACGCGCCGTGCAGGCATGGCAGCGTACGATAAAGAAATAGGATTACAGAGAAAAATCCATAATATTGAAAATTCACCTTTCAGAACCAAGTTTGAAAATGTGCTTGAGGAAATGAAAGGTACTTCGGCTATTGGATGTATAAGCGATACAGATCCGCAGCCACTTTTGATTCGTTCAAATCATGGTACTTACGCAATCTGTACGGTTGGTGTTATTAATAATGCTGACGAGCTTATTGACAAATATTTGTCGCCTTGCGGTCTTCATTTTGATGCCATGACCGGCGGCAAGGTAAATTCAAACGAGCTTATGGCAGCGCTTATTGACCAAAAGCCCACTTTTGCAGAGGGAATCAGATTTGCACAACAGTCAATTGAAGGTTCAGCCTCTATTTTGATTCTTTGTGATAATGGTCACATTATTGCTGCACGTGATTATTTTGGCAGAACTCCTGTTCACCTTGGAAAAAGTGATGATGGCTATTGTGTTTCCTTTGAATCGTTTGCATATCAGAAACTCGGATATGAAGATGCAATGGAGCTTGGTCCCGGCGAAATCGTTGAGATCACTGCCAACGGCATCACACAGCTCATGGAACCGGGCAAAGAAATGCGTATTTGCGCATTCCTTTGGTCGTATTATGGTTATTCGACTTCAAATTACGAAGGCGTAAATGTAGAGATGATGCGCTACCGTAACGGAGAGATAATGGCAGAGAATGACAGAGCCGCAGGACTCGCGCAAGGTATTGACTATGTTGGCGGTGTTCCGGACTCAGGCACTCCTCACGCAATCGGATATGCTACGAAGAGTGGTATTCCTTTTGCCCGTCCGTTTATCAAATACACACCTACTTGGCCGCGTAGCTTTATGTCGGCTACTCAAATCGACCGAAAAAAAGTTGCAAAGATGAAGCAAATACCTGTTCATGAGTTGATCCAAGGCAAGAAACTTCTGTTTGTGGACGACTCTATTGTTCGTGGAACGCAGCTTAAAGAAACGGTTGATTTCCTATATGACCATGGTGCAAAAGAAGTGCATATGCGTACTGCTTGTCCTCCTATTATGTACGGATGCAAGTATTTGAATTTTTCAAGTTCAAGAAGCCCCATGGAGCTTCTTGCCCGTAGAGTAATCATGGATCTTGAAGGCGAAGAGGGCTTCAAATATATTGATGAATACGCAGATTCTTCAACCGAACGCGGCAAAAAGCTCAGAAAGACTATATGCGAGTCTTTCAATTTTGCATCTCTTGAATTTCAGTCCCTTGATGGAATAATAAAATCAATCGGCATAGAGCCGTGTAAGCTTTGCACATATTGTTGGAGCGGAAAGGAATAAAAATGAGTACACAATCTAAATCTGAAAGTTACGCAGCAGCCGGTGTTGATATCGTTGCCGGCTACAAAGCGGTTGAGCTTATGAAAAAGCACATCGCTCGTACTAAAAACGCAGGTTGCCTTGACGATGTAGGCGGCTTTGGCGGTTGTTTCGGTTTGCCAGTGGCAGGTATGGAGGAGCCCGTACTTGTTTCAGGTACAGACGGTTGCGGAACCAAGGTAAAGCTCGCAATTTTAATGGACAAGCACGATACTATCGGTATTGACGCTGTTGCAATGTGTGTTAATGATATTATCTGTGTCGGTGCAAAGCCGCTCTTCTTCCTTGACTATATTGCATGTGGCAAGAATATTCCTGAAAAGATTGCTTCTATAGTTGGAGGCGTCGCGGAGGGCTGTGTACAATCGGGTGCTGCACTCATTGGCGGTGAAACTGCCGAGCATCCCGGTATGATGCCTCAAGAGGATTACGACCTTGCCGGCTTTGCCGTTGGTATCGTTGACAAAAAGAAGATTTTAGACAATACAAAAATGGCAGATGGCGATGTAGTTATTGCTCTTGCTTCAAGCGGCGTTCATTCCAACGGTTTTTCGCTTGTTCGCAAGGTATTTGATATTGATAACAATCCCGAGTCTTTGTATGTTCCTTGTGATGCACTTTGCGGCAAGAGCATTGCAGAAACTTTGCTTACTCCCACCAAGATTTATGTTAAATCCGTACTTGCACTTCTCGAGAAAGTAACCGTTAAGGGTATAAGCCATATTACCGGCGGCGGATTTTATGAAAATATTCCGCGCTCTATTCCCAAGGGATTCACCGCTAGAATTGACAAGTCTGCAGTAAAGGTTCTTCCTATTTTTGACCTGATTGCAAAGACCGGAAATATTCCGGAGCGTGATATGTATAATACATATAATATGGGTGTTGGCATGAGCATTGTTGTGCCTGCGGCTGAAGTTGAAACTGCACTTGAAATTCTCCGCGAAAACGGTGAGGATGCATATGTTATCGGTGAGATTATCAGCGGTGACGAAGGCGTGGTGCTTTACTGATGAGTGCGGTAAAACGAATTGCCGTTTTAGTTTCTGGCGGCGGTACAAATTTGCAGGCTTTGATTGATGCGCAGGAAAAAGGTATCATAAAAAGCGGCAAGCTTGAACTTGTAATCTCAAATAATGCGGGGGCTTATGCGCTTGAAAGAGCAAAAAATGCCGGCATAAAAACCGCGGTGGTTTCCAAAAAAGAGCTCGGCGGAAGTCAGAGGGCTTTTGAAAACAACCTCATCACTCTTTTAGAGGATAACAAGATTGATGTTATCGTTCTTGCAGGGTTTATGGTTATCCTCAGCGAGAGATTTACGAGTACATATCCGAAACGAATAATAAACGTGCACCCTTCGCTTATTCCGTCGTTCTGCGGCGAGGGCTTTTACGGCCTTCGCGTACATGAGGCGGCACTTAACTATGGTGTTAAAGTTACCGGTGCAACTGTGCATTTTGTAAACGAGGTGCCTGACGGCGGCGAAATTATTATGCAAAAGGCAGTTGCGATCCGAGAAAACGATACACCTGAAACTTTACAAAAAAGAGTAATGCGCCTTGCAGAGTGGAAGATACTTCCTCTCTCTGTTGAAAAGGTTTGCAAAGAACTTGCGTAGAAAGGGAACTGAAAATGAAGATTTCATCAATTGCAAATGAGCTTAACTCTCTTGCATATCATGGCAGAGGTATTATCATCGGTAAAAGTGCAGACGGTAAAAAAGCTGTCACTGCTTACTTTATTATGGGCAGAAGCGAGAATAGCCGCAACCGTGTATTTGTAGCGGAAGGCGATGCTATGCGCACAAAGGCATACGATGAGTCCAAGATGACCGACCCGCATCTTATTATTTATTATCCGGTTAGAGTTCTTGGTAACAAGACCATTGTTACCAACGGAGACCAGACTGACACCATCTATGACCTGATGGACAAGCAGATGACCTTTGAGCAGGCACTTCGCACTCGCGAATTTGAGGACGATAAACCTAATTTTACTCCAAGAATTTCCGGTATCATTCATTGCGAAAACGGCGATATGAACTTTGCAATGTCGATTTTGAAGAGCGCAGAGGGTGACGATAGCTCATGCGAAAGATTTACATACGCATACTCTTCTCCTATAGCAGGTAAGGCAAAATTCATTCATACCTACAACGGTGACGGCAATCCGCTTCCTTCGTTTGAGGGCGAACCGAAAACTTTGGAGCTTCCTGACGTAGACATTGATACTCTTACAAACCTTATCTGGACAAACCTTAATGAGGACAACAAAGTGTCGCTCTTTGTAAGATATATCGACATCGCAAGCGGTGAGAGCGAAACAAGAATTGTGAACAAGAACGTGTGAGGTGCAAAATGAAAGAATTTGAACTTAAATACGGTTGTAACCCCAACCAAAAGCCTGCAAAAATTTTTATGCATGACGGAAGCGAGCTTCCTATCGAAATCCTTTGCGGACGTCCCGGATTTATTAATTTCCTTGATGCTTTCAACAGTTGGCAGCTTGTAAAGGAACTCAAAGAGGCTCTCGGACTTCCTGCGGTTACTTCTTTTAAGCATGTAAGCCCTACTTCGGCGGCAGTTGGTATTCCGCTTTCTGATAAACTCAAGAAGGCTTGCTTTGTTGATGATATTGCAGATCTTGATGCTTCTCCGCTTGCTTGTGCATATGCGAGAGCTAGAGGTACCGACAGAATGTGTTCTTTTGGTGACTGGGTAGCACTTTCGGACGTTTGCGATGTTACAACCGCAAAGCTTATCAAGCGCGAAGTTTCTGACGGTATTATCGCTCCGGGATACGAGCCTGAAGCTCTTGAAATTCTGAAATCAAAGAGAAACGGCAACTATAATATTGTTAAAATTGATCCGAATTATGTGCCCGCTGAAATTGAGCACAAGCAGGTTTATGGAATTACATTTGAGCAGGGAAGAAACAATTTTGAAATCAATCCCGCGCTTCTTACTGAAATCGTTACTGCAAACAAGGATATGCCCGAGAGTGCTGTTCGTGACCTTATAATCGCACTTATTACTCTTAAATATACACAGTCAAACTCTGTTTGCTATGCTGTGGATGGTCAGGCTATCGGTGTTGGTGCAGGTCAGCAGTCTAGAATTCACTGCACACGCCTTGCAGGTACAAAAGCAGACACTTGGTTCCTCCGTCAGCACGAGAAAGTGCTTGCCCTTCCTTTTAAGAGTGAGCTTGGCAGACCTGACAGAGATAATGTTATTGACGGTTATATCAACCGTAACGAAGAGGATGTATGTGCAGATGGTATATGGCAGCGTTATTTTACCGAGCAGCCCGAGCCTCTCACCGATGACGAAATCCGCGCATACCTTGACGGTATTGACGGCGTAGCCCTCGGCTCTGATGCGTTCTTCCCGTTCAGCGATAATATTGAGCGTGCAAAGCGTAGCGGTGTAAAGTACATTGCAGAGCCCGGCGGTTCTATTCGTGACGACCTTGTTATTGAATGTGCTGACAAGTACGGTATGGTAATGGCATTTACAAAAATGCGATTGTTCCATCATTAATTCTTTGGAGGCAAAATGAGAGTTTTAGTCGTTGGCGGTGGCGGCAGAGAGCATGCCATCATCAAGAAAATCAAAGAGAATAAAGATGTTACCGAAATCTATGCACTTCCCGGGAATGGCGGCATCGCCGCTGACGCTACTTGTGTAGACATCGGTGCAAAAGATATCGACGGTATTGTAAAATTTGCTGTTGAAAATAGGATTGACTACGCAATCGTTGCTCCTGACGATCCGCTCGTTTTAGGTGCGGTTGACGCGCTTGAAGAAAAGGGAATACCTTGCTTTGGACCGCGCGCAAACGCAGCAATTATTGAGGGAAGCAAGGTCTTTTCAAAGGATCTTATGAAGAAATACGGTATTCCTACTGCTACATACGAAGTGTTTACCGATATGGACTCTGCACTCAATTATCTTGACACAGCTCCAATTCCAACTGTTATCAAAGCAGACGGTCTTGCGCTTGGCAAAGGTGTAGTTATTGCTGAAACACGTGAGGATGCAAAGGATGCAGTTAAGTCCATGATGCAGGATAAGGTTTTTGGCAAGAGCGGCGATAGAGTCGTTATTGAAGAATTCCTCACCGGTCCAGAAGTGTCCGTGCTTTCGTTCACCGACGGCAAGGTTGTTGTTCCGATGATTTCTTCAATGGATCACAAGCGTGCAGGAGATAATGACACCGGTCTCAATACCGGCGGCATGGGTACTGTTGCGCCCAACCCTTACTATACAGATGAGATTGCAGACATTTGCATGAAGACGATCTTCAAGCCTACCATCGACGCGATGAATGCTGAAGGACGTACTTTTAAAGGTTGCCTTTACTTTGGACTTATTCTAACTCCTAAAGGTCCGAAGGTTATCGAGTATAACTGTCGTTTTGGTGATCCTGAAACACAGGTTGTGCTACCGCTCCTTGAGAGTGACCTTCTTACTGTAATGCGTGCTGTTACTGACGGAAAACTTGCAGAAACAGAAGTTAAATTCTCCGATAAGAATGCGTGCTGTGTAGTTATGGCATCCAAAGGATATCCAACAAACTATGACAAGGGCTTTGAACTTTCAATCCCTGCTGAAATCAGCAACAATGTATATGTAGCTGGTGCTGCTATTAAAGACGGCAAACTTGTTACCAGTGGCGGCAGAGTTCTTGGCGCAACCGCGGTTGAGAGTACACTTGAAGATGCAATCAAGGCGGCTTATAGCCTTGTTGATAAGATTCATTTTGATAACGCTTTTTATCGCCATGACATTGGCGCACGAGCAATGAAAGCAAAGGAGTGCTGAAATGGTATTTAGAGTTTATGTAGAAAAGAAAAAAGAACACGCCAATGAGGCAAAATCGCTTCTTTCCGACGCCCGTTCACTCCTTGGTATTACTGCGCTTAACGAAGTTAGAGTTATAAATCGTTATGATGCAGATAATATAACTGCAGAGCTTTTTGACTATGCGAAAGGTACTGTATTCTCCGAACCGCAGGTAGATAATATTTACGATGAGCTTTCTCTTGAAGATGCAACAGTATTTGCTGTTGAGTATCTCCCCGGACAGTTTGATCAGCGTGCGGATTCTGCAGCACAGTGTATTCAGATTATTTCTCAAGGCGATCGTCCGAGAGTCCGCACTGCGAAAGTGTATGCACTTTACGGTGCGCTTACTGACGGTCAGGTAGCGGAAATTAAAAAGTATGTAATTAACCCGGTAGAAGCTCGTGAAGCAGTGCTGGACAAGCCTGATACTCTTGAGATGCAGTATACTGTTCCCACTGAGGTTAAAACTCTTGACGGCTTTACTTTGCTTGACAAAGATGGTCTTTCAAAGTTCGTCAGCGACTATGGTCTTGCAATGGACGAGGCGGACATCGCTTTTTGTCAGAATTATTTTATTAGCGAAAAGCGCGATCCTACAATTACAGAAATCCGTATGATTGATACTTATTGGTCTGACCATTGTCGTCACACAACATTCCAGACTATTATTGACGATGTTAAATTTGAAGACGAACTTCTTCAAAAATCATACGAGGATTATATTGCGGTTCGTAAGGAACTCGGCAGAACCAAGCCTATCTGCCTTATGGATCTCGCTACTGTCGCTGTAAAGTATCTTAAAAAGCACGGAAAGCTTGATAAACTTGATGAGTCCGAAGAAATCAACGCTTGCACTGTTAAAATTAATATTGATGTAGACGGAAATAGTGAGCCCTGGCTTCTTCTTTTTAAGAACGAAACACATAATCATCCTACCGAAATCGAGCCTTTCGGCGGTGCCGCTACTTGTATTGGTGGCGCTATCCGCGACCCTCTTTCAGGTCGTTCGTATGTTTACGGCGCAATGCGTGTTACCGGTGCTGCAAATCCCTTGAAGCCGGTTAGCGAAACAATCAAAGGTAAGCTTCCGCAGAGAAAGATTGTTACTACCGCAGCGGCAGGTTATTCTTCATACGGCAACCAGATTGGTCTTGCTACCGGTATCGTTGATGAAATTTATCATGACGGTTATGCTGCAAAACGAATGGAAATTGGTGCGGTTGTTGCGGCGGCTCCTGCTGCAAATGTACGTAGAGAGCGTCCAGCTCCCGGTGACATCGTAATTCTTCTCGGCGGCAGCACCGGTCGCGACGGCATCGGCGGCGCAACCGGTTCTTCCAAGGCACACAATGCTCACTCTGTTGAGTCCTGCGGTGCCGGGGTACAAAAAGGTAATGCTCCTGAAGAAAGAAAGCTCCAGCGCCTTTTCCGCAATGCAGAAGCATGCCGCATGATCAAGCGTTGTAATGACTTTGGTGCAGGCGGTGTTTCGGTTGCAATCGGTGAGCTTGCAGACGGTCTTGTTATTGACCTTAATGCGGTTCCCAAAAAGTACGAAGGTCTTGACGGCACAGAACTTGCAATCAGTGAATCTCAAGAGCGAATGGCAGTGGTTATCGAGCCTGAAAATCTTGACAGATTCCTTGAACTTGCAAAGAGTGAGAACCTTCAGGCATGCAAAGTTGCTGAAGTTCAGGCTGAAGAACGTCTTGTTATGCACTGGAACGGTAAGAAGATTGTCGACATAAGCCGTGAATTTTTGAACTCTAATGGTGCGGAGAAGCATATTAGCGTCACTCCTGTAGCTCCCAAATCTTATGCCAAGGAAGTAAGCGGTGGTTTTGTAGAAAACTATAAAGCACTTGCAGACGACCTTAACATTTGCTCAAAGCGTGGTCTTTCCGAGCGTTTTGACTCTACAATCGGTGCGGGCACTGTGCTTATGCCTTTCGGCGGTAAGTATCAGCTTACACCTATTCAGGCAATGGTTCAGAAGGTTTCTGTCGAAAAGCAGGAAACAGATGATTGCTCATTTATGTCCTGGGGTTACAATCCTTTTATTACAGAAAAGAGCCCCTATCACGGTGCATATCTTGCAGTTGTTGAGTCTGTTTCAAAGCTTATAGCCACAGGTGCGTCATTTGAGGATGTATATCTTACCTTCCAGGAGTATTTTGAAAAGCTCGGTAAGGATTCAAAGCGTTGGGGCAAGCCGCTTGCGGCACTTCTCGGTTCATTTGAAGCCCAAAAGGAGCTTGGTATTGGTTCTATCGGCGGCAAGGACTCTATGAGTGGTTCGTTTGAGGATCTTGATGTACCTCCTACGCTTGTTTCTTTCGCTGTTACTACCGACAAAGTTAAAAATGTTGTTTCTCCCGAGTTTAAAAAGGCAGGTAATAAGGTTTACGTTATTGCGCCTGAATATGATGAGAACAGATTACCCAAGACCGAGTCTCTTGTAAAGGTGTTTAACAAGGTAACTGACCTTCTTCGCAATGGCAAGGCAGTTTCTGCTTATACTCCCGGTATGGGCGGCATCGCTGAGGCGGTAATGAAAATGTGCTTCGGTAACGCACTTGGTTTTAAATATGAAAACATTTGTGTGAAAGAAATTTTTGATTACTCTTATGCTAGCTTTGTTGTTGAGGCAACCGAAGATATCGAAGATGCTCTTTGGATAGGTACTGTTACCAATGACGGTAAGATAACCCTGGGCGATGAAGCACTTGACCTTGCTGAAATTCTTGACATTTACGAGAATAAGCTTGAAAGTGTATTCAGTTGTAATATTCCTACTTCTGATGCGCCTGTTTGCAACTTTAATTTCAAAACTACCGAGCGTGTTGCGCCCGCTATTAAGGTTGCAAAGCCACGGGTGCTTATCCCTGCATTCCCCGGCACAAACTGTGAATTTGATAGCGCAAAGGCCGTTCGCGCCGCAGGTGCAGAAGCAGAGATTTTTGTAGTCAATAACCTTTCTGCTGATGGTATCCGCAAGAGCGTGGAGACATTTGCAAATAAACTTAAAGAGTCGCAGATGATATTCATTCCCGGTGGATTCTCCGGCGGTGATGAGCCTGACGGAAGCGGTAAGTTTATTACTGCATTTTTCCGCAATGCTGAAATTAAGGAAGGCGTAACCGAACTGCTGGACAAACGCGACGGTTTGATTTGCGGTATCTGTAATGGTTTCCAGGCTCTCATCAAGCTTGGTCTTGTTCCGTACGGCAAGATTATCGACACTGACGAGAATTGTCCTACTTTGACCTTTAATACTATTGCACGTCACCAGTCGCGCATTGTTCGCACACGTATAGCTTCCAATAAGTCGCCTTGGCTCGCACTTACAGAAGTTGGCGAGGTTTACAGTGTCCCGATTTCACATGGTGAAGGTAGATTTGTCGCTGACGAAGCACTTATCAAAAAACTTGCTGAAAACGGTCAGATCTCAACCCAGTATGTTGACCTTAATGACAATGCCACTAATGATGTTCATTTCAACCCCAATGGCTCTATGTACGCAATTGAGGGCATTACGTCGCCTGATGGTAGAGTATTTGGTAAGATGGGACACAGCGAGCGTATCGGTGCGGGTCTTTATAAAAATGTCCCCGGCGAATATGATATCAAGATGTTCAAATCCGCAGTTAAGTATTTCAAGAATAACTAATTAAAAAAACAAGCCGCCTTTTATGGCGGCTTGTTTTATACTATGAAATAATATCCAAAAGAAATAAAACCGAAACATTAAGTGCATCGGCAAAATAGGGAAGTTCATAGTCTGCTACAACTCTTTCACCTGTCTCAATTCGACTTATAGCTTTTTGTGTTATACTTAGTCCCTCTAATTGAATTTTAGCCGCGAGTTGTTCTTGTGAAATCTTTAGTTTATCTCGTGCTTCACGAATTCTGTCGCCTGAAATATTACATCTGCCATCCGGTTTGTAAATTTTCAAATTCTGCCTCCTGATAATATTTTTATTCCAAAAATGAGTAAAACCATATTGACAGTAACATTAATTTTATGCTAATATTATACCAAAGATGACTAACTCGCCTTGCAATTTATATGTAATGGTAGGAATTATGTCATTTTTCGAATATGAAAGGTGAATTATCAATTTGAATTTAAAAGGTAGAACGAAGATTGTTCTTCAGCGTTTTTGCGAATGGGCAGGGATCGAGTTGTTGCTCTCTGTATTTATAGATTTTATGTTAACGAATAGGTTTATAACTATAAAGAGCGAAAGATTTATTATGTATGCAGTTTGTTGCTTAATATTTTACAGTGTTAATTCTTTATGGTTGCGTTGTTGCTATAGGGCGCTGGACAATCCATTTTTGTATTATTTATTAAACTTTTTAAGCTATTTACTTTTCTTTTCGGCTTCTGCGTTTTTTCTTTTATATAATAATTCGCTATATAGCATTTTTTTCAGAATTCCGGAGTTTTTTCAATTCTTTTTTAAAGATATAACTCCAGTTCAGTCTTTTTTTTGTTTCCATAGCTTGGGTTTTTTGGTTATGATACTTTCCCCATGGAAAGCGTATAAATTCTATAAACATTTGTATTAAAACAAAAATAAGCATCGGATTTCTCCGATGCTTGTTTTTATAACTATGCGTTTTTATGGTATCTGTTGTTTCGTGGCATTGGACGACCGCATTTGTCAAATGAAGGATTGTATGCGTAGAAGTTTTTGGAGTCAAGATTATCTTGAGTAATGCGAAGTGCATCGCCGAATCGTTGGAAGTGTACAACTTCACGCGCGCGAAGAAATTTGATTGGTTCCTTGATATCAGGATCGTCAACAAGACGAAGGATATTATCGTAGGTAGTTCTTGCCTTTTGTTCGGCAGCAAGGTCTTCGACAAGATCAGTTATTATGTCGCCCTTTGACTGGAAGTATGCTGCACTAAACGGAACGCCGGCAGCACTTACTGGATAAATACCTGCGGTGTGGTCTACAAAGTAGGTATCAAAGCCTGAAGCCTTGATTTCTTCGGGAGTAAGGTTACGTGTGAGCTGATAAAGAATTGCCGAAATGATTTCTAAGTGCGCAAGTTCTTCTGTTCCTATATCAGTGAGCAGCCCCACTACTTCACCGTATGGCATTGCATATCTTTGGTGTAAATAGCGCATAGAAGCAGCAAGTTCTCCATCCGGTCCACCAAGTTGCGAAATTATTATTTTTGCGGCTTTGGGATCGGGATTTTTGATTTTCACGGGGAACTGCAATTTCTTTTCATAAGTCCACATTTAGTTAGCCTCACTTTCCCAGGGCCAAGGTCCCTGTATCCATTTCCAACTGTCGCAACCTGCACTTGCGTATGCAGTAAGAGGTCCGTACATATCTTCATACTCGGCGACATATTTGTCATATGCTGCTTTTTGGCGTTTGAAATACTCAAGTGCTTTTGTGCAGTGCGGATGCCCGTTGAGATAAAGATTTGCTTCAACAAGTGCAAAGCCGTGTTGCTGTATTTTACGCATAAGCACAGAGCGACTGTTACAATTATTATTCATAGCAGTTACCTCCATGACATTTAGGACCATAGAAGGGTTTGTCGAGTTCTTTAAATATTGTGCCTGCGGCAAATCCTTCTTCTTCACAATAGATATTCTGCCACTCTTGGTGTGGGGAATAAACCATTGCTAGCGAGTAGTCGAACTCGTCATTGTTGTAGTTATCATGCTCGCAACTACAGCTGTTTTCGCGCTCATAAGCCTCTGAAGCTTGATTACATCCACAGCCGCGTTCAATGTTGCGAGCTTGATTGTTTCCTCTGCAGGAAGAACGCCTTTGCTCAGCAACTCGTGTGAGCAGACTTTCGTCGAGTCTGTCACGAGGAGAAGAGCAGTTGTTATAATTCATTCTATACATAAATCGAAATTGACCTTTCTTAATATGTGAGCATGCGCTCACTTTTATTTTATGCGATATTCTTATTTCGGACAATTCTGTATAAAAAATACTTATTGGGAAAAACTGAACTCGAACATATTGATTTTGAAAGGAGAAAATCAATGAAGAAATATTTAAAACCGATAATATTTTTAATTATCGGATTAACTTTTACGGCTTCGGTGTTTGCAGCCGCGATTGTTTCACCAGCTTTAAACGTACTTGCAAAGAATAATAAAATGATTAAAAGCGGTCTTGTTTACAGTGATATTTATTTTTCTGAACAGGATTTTATGAAGTGTCTTGGTATCACATCTATTGACAATATAACTGTTGAATCGCTACCTGCTGCCGCTGATGGAACTTTAAAGCTAGGTACTCTTAATGTCGCCGAGGGGCAAACTATCAGCAGCAAGTATTTATCCGTTTTGCGATTTGTTCCTACTAATGAAAATATAGCCGGAACCGAACTCGTTTTTAGTGTTGCAGGTACCGAGATACCATGCATGCTCAAGTTCCTTGATGAAGTAAACTATGCTCCAACGTTTGCAGACGACAGCGATGAGCTTAACACCTACCGCAATGTTTCTTGCTACGGTAATTTAAGTTCTATAGATCCCGATGGTGATATTACAGATTTGCAGATTGTGTCATACCCCGAACACGGCACATTGACCATTACCAATCCTGCACGCGGTAGCTACAAGTATACTCCAAGCGTAAACTTTATTGGAAAAGATGAATTTGTAGTAGTTGCTCGTGACGGATACGGTAATTATTCTCCGGCACAAAAAGTAAATGTAAATGTAGAAAAAGCCGTTGTTACCTTTGCAGATACTGCAGGTCATTGGTGTGAAAACGCTGCAATAACTCTTTATGAAGCTGGTGCGGCTGAAGCAGTAAGCTATCAAAACGGCGTGGTATTTTGTCCTGAAGATAACGTAACACGCGAAGAATTTATTACAATGGCAATGAAAGCACTTGGAATTGACACACTTACTGATTCAAATACTTCTTTTTCGGACAACAGTTCTATTGATGTTAAATATCGCCCATATGTAGCGACTGCACAGCGATTAGGATATATCAACGGAAAAGACGTAGACGGTTTAATGTGCTTTGTTCCTAAAGGAAACATTACAAAATCCGAAGCAGCGGTTGTGATAAATAATATATTAGGTCTGGAAGAAGGAAGTTACGTTGCCACTTTTGCGGATGACGGTGCTATTCCAACATGGGCAAAAAGCGCAGTATATGCTTTGACAAGTGCCGGCGTATTCAATGGAGATGCAGAAGGAAAGATTGAGCCTTCTGCAATATTAAGTCGCGCGCAATCCGTTCAGATGTTATATAATGTTTTAGAGAAAAAATAGTAACAAAAACACCTTGTATCTCGTATGCTGATACAGGGTGTTTTTATGTATATTCGATATGATGATGAAGAATTTGAAAATGTAGATGCAGTAGCTATAATTAAAGGCTCTGCAGCGTATCCCGCAATTCGCGGTCTTGTAAGGTTTTATCAAACTGATAGCGGTGTATATGTTGTTGCATCAATTACAGGACTACCGAGAGGGAACAATACGTGCGAAAGTCCAATTTTAGCAATGCATATTCATGATGGCGGTTCATGTGATGGGAGAAGCAATGAAAATCCTTTCCCAAATTCCGGTTCACATTACAATCCTGCCGGATGCGAGCATCCGTACCACGCAGGAGATTTACCACCGCTATTTTCGGTAGACGGAATTGCAATGTGTTCGGTTTTAACAAACCGATTTAGAGTGCGAGAAATTATCGGCAAGACCGTTATTATTCATAGCGGTATTGATGATTTCAAAACGCAACCGGCAGGCAATCCGGGCGAAAAAATTGCGTGTGGGGTCATACAATAAAAATAAGCCGACAGAATTGTCGGCTTATTTTTTACTTTCGCAAAGAATTACTTTTCCGATTACAGAAATTGTTGCGTGACTACCAATCACTTCATTGCTGACCGCAAAAGGATTTTTTCGCGTTAGTTTGTAGTTTTCAAGCGGATATTTGCAACCTTTAAGAGAAATCGAACAAAAATCAAGAGCAAAAACTGAAAAATAACTGGAATTGTTAGGAATTTGCGTTTCTTCGTTATTCAGAATCCTGATGGCATTGTCACCATCAGTAAGAGTAACGGATATTCCTTTATCTTTTAGGGCTTCAAGCAAAAAAACGTTTGCAAGAAAATGGTCCGCACGTCCGCCTGTACCGCCCAAAATAAGCAACTCCGTTGCGCCACGTTCGATTGCGATGTTGCAAGCAAGCATGGTGTCAGTTTCATCTTTTTCTTTTGGAGCCGTAATTATTTCTGCATTTGAACTTGGAACAGAAGCAGAATCAAAGTCGCCAACGATAATAGACGGAGCAATTCCTAGTTTTTCAGCTGATAAATAACCGCTGTCGGCAGCGATTATTGTGCTAAAATTTTTGGCGGATAAATCAATTGCGTTAAAATTAATATATCCTCCGGTAATTATCAAAGCATTTTTCATAAATTACCTCTTTAAATCATCACAACATATTTATTATATCATAAAAACATGTAGCTTGAAAATACCTTTTTAATTATTTCTCCCATTTTAACAAAAACGGTATAGAAATTTTTTCTAAAATGTCAATTGCATTTGGATTTTAGGTATGCTACACTATAAGTGAAGAAAGGAAGGTACAGTCCGATGTACAAGTAAGTCCTATAACTTTCAATTAAAACAAAATTGGATTTGAACTTTAAAAAGGTGTAGTGGTGTGAGTGTTGTATATGCCGAGGGAGTTAAAGTAGCAGGAGTTTGAAAAAAGTTTAAATCCGGATTGAGTTTTAATTAAAGCAAAATCTTAACCTTTTGCACATTGAACGGTGTACAAATCTGTAGTAGTTTCGCAAAAGCGAAAGAAAAAAACATTTGAATTTTTAAATGTAGCAAAAGGCATCTTAAGAAAGCGAGGATAAGAAAAGATGTTAGATATCAAGAGTGAAGCGAAATGACCTCTGATTGCGGTAGAAAAAGCAATCAGAGGTCATTTCTTTTTTGTATTGATTTTGTAAATTGTCTGTGTTATATTTATTAAAAAGGCGGTGAGAAAATGGATGTAGTAATATTGGCACTTAACAGTAAATATATTCATTCTTCTCTTGCTACTTGGTATTTGAAGAGTTCAATAGAAGATTTAGATTTTTCTTCTGTTGTTTTGGAACACACGATCAATGAAAGTTTAGATTACATCTGTAGCGACATTATAAGCTTTAATCCTAAAGTTTTAGCAATAAGCGTTTATATTTGGAATGTTAAGCATGTATATGAATTAGTAAAACAGGTAAAGTTATTTAATCAGGAAATTAAAGTTATACTTGGCGGTCCTGAAGTATCATATAATTCCGAGAAGGTACTTGAAAATAGTTTTGTTGACTATGTTATTTGCGGAGAAGGAGAGGTCCCATTTTCTAATATTTGTCAGTTCTTACTTTCAGGTGTCAACGCTGAGCTTTCAGGTATATCTTGGCGTGGTAATATATCAAAGCCATACATAGGCATCGGCACACCAAAATCTCCTTATACCAATGAGTATTTTGCAATGCTAAACAATAGAATTGCGTATTTTGAGAGCAGTCGCGGATGTCCTTATTCCTGCGCTTATTGTTTGTCAGGCAGGTGTGACGGTGTTAGGTTCTTTGATATGGAATATGTTAAAGAAAACCTCATAAAGCTTGCAAATAGCGGCACAAAAACAATTAAATTTGTAGACAGAACATTTAACGCGGACAGACATCGTGCATATGAACTATTTAATTTTTTAATAGAGTATTCAGGGAGAGCTTTCCCGAGTGATGTTTGCTTTCATTTTGAACTGTCGGGCGATTTGCTTGATGATGATACGATTTTGCTATTAAGTTCCGCTCCAAACGGGCTTTTTCAATTTGAAATAGGAATACAGAGCTTCTATCCGCATACTATTGCCGCCATTCATCGTAAAACCGATAACGAAACTTTAAAACTTCGTATAAAGCAGCTAGTTGCTATGGGTAATGCTCATATACACACTGATTTGATAGCCGGTTTGCCCTATGAGGATTACAATAGTTTTATAAATAGCTTTAATGAAGCGTATGAGCTTGGAGCAAACATGCTTCAACTTGGTTTTCTTAAGATTTTGCACGGAACTGAGCTTGAAGATAAAGCAGTAGAATATGGCTTTAAGTATTCTCACGAACCTCCATATGAGGTTTGCGAAACGTCTTGGCTTACAAGAGAGGATTTTTTGAAATTAAAAACGGCAGAAAGCGCAGTTGACCGTCTTCATAACAGTGGTCGTTTTAGAAGAACTATCAAGTTTTGCTTGCCGTATTTTGACAGTGCGTATGATTTCTTTTTTGAATGCGGAGCTGTTATAAAAGATATAAGTGCTTTAGATGAAATGACAAATGCGTTATTTCTGTTTCTAACTGCAAGATTTGCAAATTTGACCGATGAGATACGCGACGCGCTTGTTTGTGATAGACTTGCAACTAACTCATCAAAAGGATTGCCTAAAGCACTATATAGAACTGATGCTCGCATTCCGGAGATTAAGAAACGATTGAATAATGATGTTGCGACTGCTGAAAAAACAGGGGTCAGACGAAATATCGCGATTCTATATCACAGTAATTGCGCTGTCTACGCAGATTATGAAAAAAAGAACAATCGTGGGGAATACCCGCTGGAATTTATAGAGCTTTTGGGAGAGTATTATGAAAAGAATTGATGTAAGAAAACTTGTTATAGCGGCACTGCTCGCCTCATTTGCCTGTGTTGCTACAATGATTATCCAAATTCCTAATGGAATTGGTGGTTATTTTAATCTCGGCGATTGTATTGTGCTTTTATGCGGCTGGCTTCTCGGCCCCATATACGGTGCAATTGCTGCCGGCGTAGGCTCGATGTTGGCGGACGTTTTTGCAACTTATGTAATTTACGCCCCGGTAACTTTTATTATAAAGGCATTGATGGCGGTGGTTGCATATTTTGTCGCAGCCGGTAAAGGAAGAATAGCAGTTATAATCAGCGGTGTGCTTGCCGAGTTTTTGATGGTATTTGGCTATTTCGCATATGAATGCGTTTTATATACCCCCGGTACAGCAGCACTCGGTATTGTACCTAATTTTCTGCAAGGAATAGCAGGCATAGTGTGCGCAATTATTTTAAAAGAATTTGTTGATCGAAAGAAGCTGTGGAAGTATTGATGAAGGAGTACATATTTTTTGATCTTGACGGTACATTAACCGACCCTGCTTTAGGTATTACCAATTCGCTTATATATGCACTCGAAAAATTTGGGATTGAGGTGGCAAGCAGGGAAGAACTATATCAGTTTATCGGTCCTCCGCTTATTGAAAAAATGATGGAGGTATACGGCTTTTCGAAAGAAAAGGCAACAAAATGTTTAATGTACTACCGGGAGTATTTTAGTGATAAAGGTCTTTTTGAAAACCTTGTTTACGACGGCATTCCTGAAATGCTTGCAGATTTGCGGAGCAGTGGATACAAACTTGTGCTTGCAACATCTAAACCGGAAGTGTATGCAAGGAGAATACTAGAGCATTTTAATCTTGCAAAGTATTTTGAATATATTGGCGGCTGTGACTTGGGAGAAAAACTTTCTACAAAAGCAGCTGTGATTAAATATGTTATGGATACGCTTGGAATAAATGAGCCTTCAACTTGTATTATGGTAGGCGATAGAGAGCATGATGTTATAGGTGCGCGCAACTGTGGTTTGGAGTGTGTTGGTGTGCTTTTTGGTTACGGTACACGTGAAGAACTTGCGCGCGCGAATGCTAATTACATAGTTGACAGCGTTTCTACTCTTGCTAAACTTCTTAAAAAAATTTAAAAGCCACTCTTTTGAGTGGCTTTTTCATCAATAGAATGTAGCAACGGGTTCATCCGGTGCGGTAGTCTTTTTTAATTCAGTAACATGGATAACAGGACCTTTTCTGCCATAGAGATTGTTGAATCTAATTTCGATTTTTCCAACAATATTTACCCAGTCGCCGTTTTTAAGGTCGCCGCGCTTATCAGTTTTGCAAGCAAAACCTGCAAAGATAAGGTCATCTGCACAACAGCTCATAAGTCTTCTGCCACCAACAAAGGTATCAGTTGGAAAATCCTTACCAATAGCGACAAGTGCTTTGAAAGAAACGCTTTTGCCGTCGTATTTTTCCATTTCTTCAGAAGTGTCACGATACCAAAGTGCATAGTCACGGTCTTCAATTTTAATAATATCAGCATTGATATCGAAAGGCAGCGGATCTACGATGTCATCATATTCAGCGGAGCCGTCGGTATATTCATAGGCAATGTCAACACGGCGACTGATTGCGCGTACAATTTTGTGAAGTGCCATCTTGTCAAAATCTTTTTTGCAACGGTTGAAAATTACAAGCTCGGCACTGCTGATTTTATCATATACAAGGCTACGCATGTTTGAGTTATAGTTTTCAAAAGTGTTTGCATCTGCAAACATAAGCTCCTGATATATAACCCAATCGCTTGGGATTCTTTCATAAAAATCATTGAGAAGCCACATTCCGTTGTATTCAACGATTACCTTTTTGGCTTTTGCCTTTGTTGCAAGACGCATGAGATTGGCCTCGGTAAACTCGGATTCATCTTCAAGCGTTGCAACCGTTACGCACTCCATATACGGGGCCTTTGTATCATATTCCTCTTCGCCTTCTTCGCAAAGAAGCAGCAGGGTCGGCTCACCGTCATTAAAGCGCTTATCCTCTAAAGTTTCTCTGATGAATTTTGTCTTGCCGGACTCCAAAAAGCCGGTAAACAAATATACTCTTACTTCTTGTTCTGTTCTCATTATACTCTAAACAATTCCTTGATTTTTTCTTCGTTGATATTTGAGCCGATTACGCAGATTTTGCCGATAGTGTCAGCACCGCCCGTGCGAACATCGGATTCTTCAGGGACATAGTCAAAGTGAATCCAACCATCAGTCGCCGCTACAATACCCTTGGAACGCAGAATAATACCATAGGTGTGCTCATCTTCGAGTGCTTTAAGAATATCTTTAATTTCATCAACAGTATATTTTTTGATGGTTTCAAATCCAACAGAAGTAAACACTTCGTCGGCGTCGTGATGGTGATGATGTCCGTGCTCATGGCAGTGACATTCTTCGCCATGCTGATGATGTTCATGACAGTGACATTCTTCGCCATGCTGGTGATGTTCATGACAGTGACATTCTTCATCATGGTCGTGATGGTGATGCTCCTGCTCGTGACAATGGCACTCTTCACCGTGGAGGTGATGTGCTTTGCGGTGTTCTTCTTCAAGTTCTTTTGAAAGTATCTTTGCAGTTTCCATAGCATGGAGAATCTGTTTTCCGTTAAGTGAGTCCCAAGGTGTCGTGATAATGTTTGCTTCGCTATTAAGTCCGCGGATAAGTTCAATGGTTTCTGCAAGTTTTCCCTCGTTTGCGTCTTGTGAACGGCTGAGTATTATAGCACGCGCATTTTCTACCTGATTGCAGAAGAATTCACCGAAGTTCTTGAGATACATCTTGCATTTCTTTGCATCAACAACGGTAGAAAAGCTGTTGAGAGAAATGTCTTTTCTATCAAGCTTCTCAACAGCACTGATAATATCACTGAGTTTGCCAACGCCTGAAGGTTCAATAATAACACGGTCTGGAGTGAATTTATCAAGCACCTCAGAGAGAGATTTTTCAAAGTCACCTACAAGGCTGCAGCAGATACAACCGGAGTTCATTTCGGTGATCTCAATGCCACTGTCTTTAAGGAAGCCGCCGTCGATACCGATTTCACCAAACTCGTTTTCAATAAGAACAACCTTTTCGCCGACAAGAGCTTCCCGAAGAAGTTTTTTGATTAGTGTAGTTTTTCCGGCACCGAGAAATCCGGATATAATATCAATTTTTGTCATTTTGCATCTTCTTTCTAAATTTTATTTACTAATAAATAATTATAACACTTTTTTTTGAAAATACAAGAGAAAAATGAAAGCCCGCTTTAAAGCGGGCTTTAGAATTAAGACTGAACGCTATAGTTAGGAGCTTCTTTTGTAATATTGATATCGTGGGGATGAGATTCACGAAGACCTGCAGCACTGATCTTTGTGAACTTGCCGTTAACCTTAAGGTCTTCAACAGTAGGAGTGCCGCAGTAGCCCATGCCGGAGCGGAGACCGCCCATGAGCTGATAAACAGTATCGGAAACAGGTCCCTTATAAGGAACGCGGCCTTCAACACCTTCAGGAACAAGCTTCTTTGTACCGGTCTGGAAGTATCTGTCCTTGGAGCCTTTTTCCATAGCAGCAAGTGAGCCCATGCCACGGTAAACCTTAAACTGTCTGCCCTGATAGATTTCGCTTTCGCCGGGACTTTCCTCACAACCTGCGAGAAGTGAACCGACCATGATAACATCAGCGCCGGCGGCAATCGCTTTAACGATATCGCCACTGTATTTAACACCACCGTCACCGATAACGGGAATGTTCATCTCAGCAGCAACAGAAGCGGCATTCATAATTGCGGTAATCTGGGGAACACCGATACCGGATACAACACGTGTAGTGCAAATAGAACCGGGGCCGATACCAACTTTAACAGCATCAGCACCTGCTTTGATAAGGTCGCGCGCAGCTTCAGCAGTAGCAATATTACCGGCAATAATCTGTGCTTCAGGGAAAGCATCTTTAACTTTTGCAACACATTCGATAATGCCTTTGGAGTGACCGTGAGCAGAGTCAAGTACAAGGAAGTCAGCGTTTGCTTCAAGAAGTGCACCCGCACGGTCAAGAACATCCTTTGTTACGCCGATAGCAGCTCCGCAGAGAAGTCTGCCGCGGCTGTCCTTTGCCGAGTTAGGATATTTAAGAGTCTTAAGTATGTCTTTGATAGTAATAAGACCGCAAAGCTTGCCGTTTTCATCAATAAGAGGAAGCTTTTCAATCTTGTGGTGACGGAGAATTTCCTGTGCCTGCTCAAGGGTAGTTCCTTTAGGAGCGGTAACAAGATTTTCTCTTGTCATAACATCGCCAATGCGAACATTGTAATTGGTAAGGAAGCGCATATCGCGGTTGGTGATGATACCAACGAGATAGCCGTTTTCATCACAAATCGGCACACCGGAAATGCGGAATTTGTGCATTAGGTCGTCTGCCTCATATACAAAGTTATTCTCGGCAAGAGTAAAAGGATTGGAAATGACACCGTTTTCGTTTCTCTTAACCTTATCAACTTCTTCTGCCTGCTGCTCAATGGTCATATTCTTATGAATAACACCGGCACCGCCTTCACGCGCCATAGCAATAGCCATGTCAGCTTCGGTAACGGTATCCATCGCTGCACTCATAAGAGGAATGTTGAGCTTGATTTTGTTAGTAAGACGAGTTCCGAGACTTACCATATCAGGAGTAACCTCACTCTTGGCAGGAATCAAGAGAACATCGTCAAACGTAACACCGTCTTGAATAATCTTATTGTTAAAATCAATTTTAGACATAATAGACTCCTTGTAGTTTTTATTGAAAATATTATACAAAAATTTATAGCGTATGTCAATTGTAAAAACTGCAAAAATATTAGTTTTTTTATAAATTAATTTAGCAAGAAGTGATAGCCGTCACCATTATTCATAATGATTGCATCTGTGGGGATATCCGACATATTATATATTTCCTTGCTGCCGTAAATAAGTTTCGCATTGGTTTCAAGCATAAATCTATTCTTTGTTTTGGGATAATGTTGACCTAAAATAATATATTCAGCCTCTGAAATATACTTTGAATAGTCGAATTTAGTATCAGAAAAAGAAGATCCCAGATAGAGTATGTCTTCCTTATCAGAGGAAATATTTACGGAAAGTATTTCGTGCGAAGAACGACTTATAAACTGTGGCTCAAAAATTACAATTTCACATTCTTGAAACTTAATAGAGGTGTTATAATCAAATTTAACGATATCTATGTTGTGCTTTTGGGCAACAGCGATTATATCTTCCATGTACCCAATGCTTTTTTCGTCGCTTGGAACAGGAAAGTATGCGGTTTTGATTTCAGTTCGTGAAGCAAGTTTATCAAATGCTTTGATATGTCCGCTTCGATAGTGAGTAAAAACATATGACGAAATCGAGGCAGAATAATGATTTTTTACAACTGATTGTGTTAAGTACATGGCAGCAGAAGTGCCGGCTGTGATATCAATGCATGCGGTTTGGTTGGAATCGGTAATAACGATAGCGTCACTAACGTTTGAAGTAAAATATGAAACATAAATTTTATCGCTACGGTCATTGTAGAAAATAAACAATCCAATTGCAATGGATATTATACATATTATTGAGGGCAGTACGACTATAATCTTATTCTTTAGAGGAACGGCTACTAAAACAAGTGTAGCGATTATTCCTATTGATGCCAAAATAACAACAAATTTCTGATTGACTGACAACAAGAGATTATCTTTTTCAGCAAAGTTTTCTACTATTTTGATTAACCAACCCCCAAATGTATCAGCAACAGATGTAATAGCATATATTTTTGAAAAGCATACTGAAAAAGGTATAATATATAAAAGCAACTCAAACAAGGGAACTATAACGAGGTTGACAACGGGTGATATTTTTGAAATATACCCAAAATACATTGATACAATGGGCAGAGTTGCAAATATAATGGAAACCGTAATAAGTACATGAACCGAGATGTAATTAACTATCTTTTTATACCAAGGTATATTTTGCTTTGTCAAGAACTCTGCAAGTAAATCCAGAATTATAAGAATTGTTAAGGTTGCGGTAAAAGAAAGCCATAGACTTATGCTTAATATTGCATATGGTGAAATGATAAGAATAATAGCAAGAGAAATGAATAAAGAAGTGTATGAATCTTTATTTCTGCCACACAAAAATCCCCAATACGAAAGTAAAGCCATAATTCCGGCGCGACATACGGAAAAAGAGAATCCGGACAAACCCATATAAAAAAGTGCAAGCGGAATTAAAAACACATAAACATATCGCTTATTAATACCTACGGTGGAAAGTAAAACTGCAACCATGCCTAGCAAAACTGAAAAGTGAGTTCCGCTAATGGAAAGTATGTGACTAATCCCAAGTCGAGAAAAATTACTCTTTGTAACTGTATCTATACCGTCGGTTTTCCCGATGAGAAGTGCTTTGATTAAGGGAGCGCTGTCGCGAAAACTCTTATCAATTATGTTTTCGATTTTTCTTCTTACAATATTGAACAATGAGATGATATTAAAGTTTTCTGTCTCTTCAATTATAATTGCATTACTGAATTCGGCACTCGTCAGAATGCCGTTTGAAATGTTTATATTTCGCGCATCATAGCCATGTTTATTTGTTGTAAATGGGGAAAACGACATGTCTGCGCATATAGCATCACCTTCTTCAAGGTGGATAGGAGGTGTTGCGGATATGCTTGCTGTAAAGTTCATTTTTATGCCGTCTATGCTTTTTATATCAGCAGTATACGTGGTCAGATATGATGCTGAATATGTAGATTCTTTTATTACGGCAACAACGTTTTTCTCTTCTCCAAGATTTTCAACTTTGTAAAGCTTTATGTCAAAGAATCTATGAGATGAGATAGCTGCGATTAACGCAAATATCATGCAAATTGCTAAGGTCAAGAAGGCTTTTGGCAACCTTTTCTTTAACACTGTTAAAATTACAGAAATTATAAGCAAAAGTATAAGGGCGCAAGAATACGAAAGTATAAATGCCTTTCGATAGGAAACTGTCATCACGGCAGAAAATATACTGCTGATTGCAAAAACAAATAAAGAAAGCAAAAGCGGACGTTTGTTAAAAATGTTCATTTTCGACCTCGGTATTTTTTTCTATTCTAATAAAAATAATGTTTTAAATCAATATCTTAAGTCGAATTGTGTTGAAAAAATTGGAATTATATGATATAATTAATAATATATTTCCATCGGAGGTGTGTTATGAAACTTATAATTTCCGGTTATGGCGATAAAGGCAACAAAAACATAATTAAATGTGATGAGTTTGGTAATGTAATTTGGTATGATACTATTGAGTCACCAAGTTTTGTGGAAGTTGTTGGTGAACGCATGTTTGCTGCTACCGAAGTCGAGAATGAGGCATACATACACTCATATGTGGCAGACGGCGACGGATACCGTCTTGTTGACAGTGCTCATTTTGACGGCGGATTCCTTTGTCACATTTGCTATTCTGAAAAAAACCGTATGGTATTTGGTGCATGTTGGGGCTCCGGTCATCTTTTATATGCTACTATTGATGATAACGGTAAGTTTGTAAAAACCGGTTCAATATTTCAGGTGAATGAAAGTGGAGACGATTCTTTAATTTCGCGCGTTCATTATGTAAGTGTTAACAAAGCCGAAGATACACTTATGGTAAACAACGTAGGCACAGATGTTATATATTTTTACGATATCAGAGACGGCGAAATTTTTGAAAAAGACAGAATCTATACAGAAAAGGGACAGCACCCCAGACACTCTGTTTATAATAAAGATGAAAGCGTGTTATATGTAATTACCGAGCTTTCAAACGAAGTGCTTGTATATGCCATGCCCGAAAAAAAGTTGCTCCAGCGGATATCTACTCTTCCGGAAGGATTTGAGGGCAAGAGCCACTGTTCTGCTATTTGTCTTTCTCCTGATGAAAAAACAGTTTACGGTGCTAACCGTTACAGCGAATCGCTTGTGTTCTTTGGTGTTGATGATAGCGGTAAGCTTTACGAAAAGCTCCGTTTGCCTACAGATGGCGAAAAGCCTAGGCACATGACTCTTACTAAAGACGGTAAGAATCTTATCGTGTGTTACCAGGTTTCCGGTGAAATCTGCGTTATGCCACTTGGCGAGGATGGCCTGCCTATAGAAGGCGCATCTCACAAGTTTGCTTTTCCTAATGCAGCCGGTGTTGCTGAACTTTAAATAAATTATAACTCGGAGTACAATATGAAGAATAAACGTAGATGGGGCGATAGAAAAGAAGGTAGACGTGTGCGTACGTTACCGCCAATGTCATATGTTGTGCCTTACATAATGCCCACAAGGAATGATGCTCAAAATATGTTTGCGGATTCTGTTAATATTACAGAAGCAGACAGACTTATGCGGGAACTTCGCAAACAAGGCTATAAAAGTATGAGCATTTTGCATATTATTCTTGCAGCGTATATCCGCACGATTGCTTCACGCCCTGGACTCAATCGTTTTTGTTCGGGACAGAAGATTTTTCACCGCGATACTATTGAAGTTAACATGACTATAAAAAAAGAGATGTCGCTTGAAGCGCCCGATACTGTTATAAAGGTGCGTTTTGAACCCACCGATACTTTGCTGGACGTATATGAGAAGTTTGACAAGGTGGCTAAAGAGGCGCTGGCAGAGGAGGGAAATCCCGACTTTGAAAATGTCGTTTCCACTCTCGTAAAATTGCCCGGGTTGATTTTCCGCGTCGCTATAGGTTTTTTGAATTTTTTGGATTACTTCGGTTGGCTGCCAAAGGCGTTGCTTGATATAAGTCCTTTCCATGGTTCAATGATTATAACAAGTATGGGGTCCCTAGGTATACCTCCCATATATCATCATTTGTATAACTTTGGTAATCTTCCTTTGTTTGTTTCTTACGGCAAAAAATACCACACCAATACCGTCAAGGATGATGGAACTGTTGAAAAACAGACAATGATGGATTTGAAAGTTGTTACTGATGAGCGAATTTGTGATGGATTTTATTATGCTTCTGCGTTTAAAATTATCAAAAAACTTATTGCTTCCCCCGAGGCACTTATGTCTCCACCCGAAAAAGTTATTCAGGATATTGATTAGATTTAAAAGCAGCAGAATTGTTTTCTGCTGCTTTTATTATTTATGCTTCCAGTTGCTTTCCGAGAAATGATGCTGCTGTTTGAATAAGCTTGGTTTCCACATCTTTTGCGAGATTGTTGCTTGATGAGTCGTTTGCGTTTAGCGAAACTACGCATCCGACAATATCTCCTTCACTTATAATTGGCATTGCGCAGCTTACATAATGACTTCCACCATCTTCAATAACCGGGAATTTGTTTTCACTATTGTTATTTACATAGAGTGTTCGGCTTTCAATTATGTCTTCGATTTCGTCAGAAATCTTCTTTTCGGTGTATTCTTTTTTTGAAACGCCTGCACATGCTACAACGGCATCGCGGTCGGTAATAATTACTGACATTCCGCAAGTTTTGTTAAGAGTATCTGCATATTGGGCTGCAAATGATACAAGCTCACCAATTGGAGAGTACTTCTTAAAAATTACTTCTCCTTCTCTGTCGGTATAGATTTCAAGAGGGTCACCTTCACGGATACGCATTGTGCGTCTTATTTCTTTAGGTATTACCACACGACCGAGATCGTCTATCCTTCTTACAATTCCTGTTGCTTTCATATATAAATCGCTCCTTAAGGTTGATTTTACAATGATATTATCTGCAGGGAAGGAATTTTTATGTAAACAAAAAATGGTATTAAAACAAAAACCGGAGCAGATTAATCTGCTCCGGTTTCAGTTTTATTTAGTTGAGTATTGATTGATTATATCTACAATAAGATTATACGCTTTTGGCGTACCGCAAACAAAACTTGAAGGCTTATCGTACTGAATAGGAGCGCCATTCCAATCAGAACATATGCATCCACATTCTTTTAACAAAAGAGTAGCAGCAGCATAGTCCCATGGTTTTATACTTCTCTCGAAATAACCATTAAGTTTTCCTGCGGCAACATACGCTATAGCAAGGGCAGAGGAGCAGATTCGTCTGATGTCCAAGCAGTTTCTAAAAACTTCGCGTGCAATGGTAAAACTTTCGTCCGTAAACTGCTTTTTAGTAGAGCCAGCCCCGAATTCTATTATACAGTTTTTAAGTTCTCTGTCCGGTGCGGTATTGAGTCTTTCTCCATTTAAATAAGCGCCTTCGCCAGCCTTTGCAGTAAAGAGATCGCCGTTAAATGGGTTATATATAACACCAAATTCAACGAACTCGCCGTTGAAATACGCTAAAGAAACAGAACTCATATTATAGTTGTATACAAGATTAGTAGTTCCGTCAATAGGGTCAAGAATCCAGCGTTTAGCAGAAAGTTCGGTCTCTTCTTCTTCGCTCATAAAGCCGATTTCGGGTGTTAAAACTCGGAGTTCCTCTTTAATATAGTTGCTGATTCTTAAATCAACAGCGGTAACAAAATCGGCAGCACCTTTCATGCTTACATCACTTTTCAGGTCTTTGTCAAAGACAAATTTGCCGGCGTTTTTTACTAAATCAATGATTTTATTATAATCCATTAGTATTACCTCACATTAAAAGCACCATCACGGTAGGTTAATAAAAACTCATTTCTTTCGTTTATATCACGGAAAACAAAAATTCTTCCTTGCTTGGGTGAAGGCGCTTCGTCGTGGAATTCTCCGTTGAAAGTTGTAGTAGCCTGATTTAAAGAAGAAATTTCAATAGAAAAGTCATGAATTCCGCGGCGAGTACCTTTTTCTACTTGAAAAGAATTAAAATCGCTTCTAAACTCGCGCTTTACATTGAATATGCCAAATATTATGCCATTATCTTCTAAAGTATACTCACCAAAGAAATGCGACTTTTTCATCTTGTCTTCAACGATTCTGTTTTCTGCAGAGTTATAGAAAACTATACTGTAATTATCTCCCTCTATGTGGAAAGATTTATAATTATCGGGAGAAAAGTCTTGTTCTATTTTCATTGTGCCGACACGAACATAATTATAGTCGTCGTCGCTCAAATGAACATGATGCCAAAGACCTGAAAGGTCATATGCCAAATTCTTTTCGCGCCATTCTTGCAGATTTATAGTTTTTTTACGTGTCCAACCAATGCATTGCGGAAGGTTTTCTCGCAAAAACTTGTGAAGTAAATCTTTAATAGAATGCTCTTCATTTACGGGTGCAATAAAACTGATTTTTTTATGAAACTCAAGTTGTTTTATTTGGTCATTTGTAAGTTCCGCTTCTTTCATTTTCAGAAGTTCTGCAAACTTTCTACATTCAATAACGAATATAGGTTTTTTGGTTTCAACCGCGTAATTGTATTCTCTTTCCGTCCAGGAAATACCATTCTCATCGCATGACCCATATACGTCGCCTAAAAGCATTATGAAATAATCAGATTCATCTATATATCTCTTTAAGTCTTCAAAAGCTCCGCTTGAAGAGACAACAAAGTGTTCCATACAAATTGGCAAAGTTTTGTTGTCAAGCAGCGTTTCGATAACTTCGTTTCGCTCTTCGCGAAGAGAGGTATAGGTGGAAGAAACAAATGCAGAATAAATCTTTTCCATAACACTTCTCCTTAACTTTAATACATAAATTGTATCATAATTGTAGAATAGTGTCAATATTTGTGTATTTTAAAAAAATCAGTTGCTATTGATTTTCTTTAAGTTCTATGATAATATTCTAATATATTGTTGAAAAAGTAGGAAATCTAATGAAAGATAAAAAAACAATTGGTATTATTGGCGGTATGGGGCCGCTTGCTACGGCGGATTTATTTACGCGAATAATAAATTTAACCAAAGCCAATAAGGATGCTGAACATATCCATATTATCATTGATAATAATCCGCAGATACCTGACAGAACGTCAGCTATTTTGCGCGGGACCGAGTCTCCGCTTCCTTATCTAGTAGAGTCTGCTAACCGCCTTGAAAAAGCCGGTGCTGATTTTTTGATTATACCATGTATTACTTCACATGGATTTTACAATCAGCTTGTTAGCATGGTACAAATCCCTGTTTTAAATATTGTAGAGGAAACTGCAAAATTCCTCAAATCCTCGTCTGTGCAAAAAGCAGTGTTACTTGCCACTGACGGAACAAGATTTACCGGGGTTTTTGACAGCGTTTTCGAAAAACACAAAATTGAACTGCTTTATCCTTCTGACAATGTTCAGAAGGATGTTATGGATGTTATTTATAAGGGCGTTAAAGCAGGTGCTGATAATTTTGATGTGAGCTCTGTCAACGCAGAACTTTTAAGACTTACGGGCGAAGGGGCTGAGGCTGTGATTCTTGGTTGTACCGAGCTTCCGCTTGCGGTTCAAAAATACGGTCTTGTCGGAAATTTTGTTGACCCGACATATGTGTTGGCGCGTTCTGCAATATTAAATGCAGGTTATGAGATTAAAGAGTAGATATTGATTATTATTTCACAAAATTCCACAAATATCGTCCATCATTTTGTACTCATATTTTAGTTGACAAAAATCGTTTTTTTGTGTATACTTTAAGTACAAGCTTTTACATGACTGACGGATTTCGCGGATTACCGCGGGGGAATGTAAAGGTTATACGCCGACCGTCTGGGCAAATCAGTTATTAAAAGCTGATTTGCCTTTTTTATTGGCAAACAGCAAAAACATTTGGAGGAACTTATGGAACACAAGAATTGGAATGGTTTTGCAAATGGAGTTTGGCAGGATGAAATCAATGTGCGTGATTTCATTCAACAAAACTATAAAGAATATAAAGGTGATAATAGCTTTCTTGCGAGTGCTACCGTACGTACTCAGAATATGATGAAAAAATTAGAGGCTCTGTTCGCACTTGAACGTCAATTCGGTGGCGTTCTTGATATTGATACAGCAACTGTTTCTTCACTGACAAGCTATTCTCCGGGATATATTGATAAAGATAATGAAATAATTGTAGGTATGCAGACCAATCGCCCTCTTAAGCGCGGCGCTAATCCGTTTGGCGGCATCAGAATGGTTCGCCAGGCTTGCGAAGCGTATGGCTATAAGCTTAGCAGCAAGGTTGAGGAAGAGTTCCGCTATCGTACTACGCATAACGACGGCGTTTTTCGTGCATATACAGACGAAATGCGCGCTGCACGCAAGTGCCACGTTATTACCGGTTTGCCTGATGCATACGGAAGAGGTCGTATTATAGGAGACTATCGCCGTGTTGCCTTGTATGGTGTAGACAGACTCATAGAAGAAAAGAAAAAGGATAAGGCTGCGCTTGCTAAAGGTACATTTGATGCTGAAACGATAAGACTGGATGAGGAACTTTATCAGCAAATAGCTTTCCTTGGTTATCTCAAAGAGATGGCTGCTATGTATGGCTTTGATATAAGCGAGCCTGCATCAAACGCGCGTGAGGCTATTCAGTGGACATATTTCGGATATCTTGGTGCTATTAAGGAGCAGAACGGTGCGGCAATGTCACTTGGCAGAGTAAGCACTTTCTTTGATATCTATATTGAGCGTGATATTGCAAACGGTGCTCTTACCGAAGAAGGCGCGCAAGAACTTATGGATGATTTTGTTATGAAGCTCCGTATTGCGCGTCATTTACGCACTCCTGAATATAATGAATTGTTTGGCGGAGACCCCATGTGGATAACTGAGGCTGTCGGCGGTATGGGTGAAGACGGAAGAACTCTTGTAACAAAGAATAGCTTCCGCATGCTTAATACACTTTATACGCTCGGCTCTTCTCCCGAACCCAATCTTACCGTCCTTTGGTCTAAATCGCTTCCCGAGAACTTCAAACGCTTCTGCGCAAAGGTTTCTGCGGATACTGACTCTATTCAGTATGAAAATGATGATATAATGCGTCCTATTTACGGCGACGATTATGCTATTGCATGCTGCGTTTCAGCGATGAAAGTTGGCAAGCAGATGCAGTTCTTTGGTGCGCGTTGCAATCTCGCAAAGCTTTTACTTATTGCTATCAACGGCGGTTATGATGTCAGCAGCGGCATGCATATTGGCCCTCAAATGCCTGTTTTGGAGGGCGACAAACTCGATTATGATACAGTAATGGAGCGTTTTGATATTTACATCGCATGGCTTTCAAAACTCTATGTAAACACCATGAATGTAATTCATTATATGCATGACAAATACGCTTACGAAAAAACACAAATGGCATTGCATGATACGAGTGTCGGTCGTTTTATGGCGTTTGGTATTGCAGGTCTTTCGGTTGTTGCCGACTCGCTCAGCGCAATTAAATTTGCAAATGTTAAGCCAATCAAAAACGAGAATGGCTTTATAGAAGACTTTGATACTATCGGAGATTTCCCTAAATACGGAAATGATGATGATCGCGTAGACCTTATAGCAAAGGATATGGCACACAAGGTAATTACAGAGCTTCGCAAGACTCCCACGTACAGAAATGCAGAGCATACCCTCTCCGTGCTTACCATTACTTCTAATGTAATGTACGGTAAGAATACAGCGGCAACCCCTGACGGACGTAAGGCGGCAGCTCCTTTTGCTCCCGGTGCAAATCCTATGCATAATCGCGAAGAAAACGGTGCGCTCGCTTCGCTTAACTCTGTGGCAAAAATCAGTTATGACGACTGTCGCGATGGAATCTCAAATACTTTCTCCATTACTCCTGAAGCACTTGGCAGGGGCGAAGATGAACGAATAGTAAATCTAGTAACTATTCTTGACGGATACTTTGCAAAGAAAGCACATCACATTAATGTAAATGTGCTTAATCGCGAAACTCTCATGAAGGCGTATGAGAATCCGGAGGCATATCCTAATCTTACGATTCGCGTTTCAGGCTATGCCGTAAACTTTAATAAGCTTTCCAGAGAGCAGCAGCGTGAGGTAATCAGCCGTACATTCCATGAATCTGTATGACAAAAGGATTAGTTAATTCAATTCAGAGTCTGGGTACTTTGGACGGTCCGGGAGTGCGCTTTGTGGTCTTTACTCAAGGTTGTAATTTGAGATGTGGTTGCTGTCATAATCCCGACACATGGGCAGATATAGGTGGAACAGAATATTCACCCGACGAAATTGTTGCTAAAGCTATGCGGTATCGTGAGTATTTCGGCGACGAAGGCGGAATAACGATTTCAGGCGGTGAGCCGCTTTTACAAGCAAATTTCGTCCGCGAAGTATTTGAGTTGTGTCGAAAAAACGGAATTAATACATGTCTTGATACATCAGGTAGTATTATAAATGACAAGGTTTTAAATCTGCTTGAATTTACCGACAGAGCATTGCTTGATATAAAATACCCAACTGATGAAATGTATCATAAATACGTTGGTTGCTCGATAAACGTGCCGCTTGAATTTTTGAGTATTCTTAATAAAAAGGGAATTGCCGTTACTATTCGTCAGGTAATCATTCCGACACTTAATGATAATTTCGAAAGCATTGACTTTATTAATAAGCTTATTGCTATGTATCCTTGTATTGATAAGGTTGAACTTTTGCCATTTAAAAAAATGTGCAGTGTAAAATATCAGAACTTGGGAATACCTTTTCGTTTTGAATCTTTTAACGAACCGACCGTCGAATGTATAAAAAAACTACAATCCAGAATCACAATATGAAACAAGGCACCGAATTTTTACATTCGGTGCCTTGTTTTAAAACTCGTCAGATGAGTTAAATCGTTTAATGTATTCGGTGGGGGTAAGCCCGGTTGCTTTTTTAAAAGCAGTAGAGAATTGATAAACATTTGTAAAGCCAACTTCTTCGGCTACTAAAGAAATAGATGAACATAGGTTTCCTTTAAGTAAGTTCTTTGCTTTTAAAATCCGTAAATCTTGAATATATTGCTTGGGTGAAGTGCCGAAGTTGGCTTTAAACAGTTTTCTGAAATATACTTCGCTTATCATTGCCTTTTGTGCAAGCACTTGGTTTGTAAGCCCTGCATTGGAAAAATTATTCTGAAGATAGTTTACCGCAGGACGAATAACTTCAAACGAAGAAGAAACTTTTCTCAAATTCACTTTGTGTAAGCGTATCAAAATTTCATATATAATCTTTATAGCTTTTAAATGACCGTTAAGCGGAGTTAAAAGTGATATCTTTTCAAGTTCTTTAAAATAGTTTATGTAGTCGGTTATATCATCAATTTCATATACTATTATCTCTTTGGGACAAAAATCTTCGGTCGTGTAGAAATTTATTAGCGGAAACTCTCCCTCTTCAATGCAACTGTATGTATATGTTGCTCCTTTAGGAATTAAAACTGCATGATGTTTGTCTGATACAATTTCTTTTCCATTGTGATGATATATCATTGTTCCGGAAATAGGAAAGCAGAGACCATGTACACTGCGATTATTCTTTTTTTTGTTTTCAAAACGAGGGTTTTTT
This sequence comes from Eubacteriales bacterium, assembly GCA_045580835.1. Taxonomy (GTDB): domain Bacteria; phylum Bacillota; class Clostridia; order Oscillospirales; family CAG-272; genus UMGS902. Next base: position 48,880 of record JAZNOM010000030.1, on the reverse strand, counting down.
AGGTCCATTACGCTATGCAACTTTGTCACTACTATTTTTTCAATACCATCCATTTGATTACTCCCTGATAACGCTTTGATTTTATGTTATCACTTTTAATAAAATTAATCAAGTAGATTTCGTATAATCATCATGTTTTATATCGTTTTTCGTAAAAACATTATCATTTTTCATATTGTTGTATTAGTGGTTATTAATGTACAATAAATTTATAAAAGAAAAATGAGGTAGTAGTAAAATGAAACCAACCTTTTTAGGACATAAGAAACCGTTATTAGTTGATATGCTGATTTTTGAAACACCTACCGATTGTGTTATTCATACCAGAAATGCGATGTATGACAATCCGGATGCGTTTGGCGTGCAAATGGAGGCGATTAAACCTGAATTCCGCAAAGAAGATACTATTAAAAAGATGTTTTCATATATGGGCGATAAGCCTATATATGTAACCAGTTATCGCGGCGGTCATAATAAAGGGCTCAGCGATGAGGAGTGCATGGAGTGGCATAAGTTCTATTTGAAATGCGGCGCAACTCTTGTCGATATAATGGGTGACGCATTTGATAAAACTCCGGGTGAACTTACGAGAAATCCCAAAGCGATAGACAAGCAGAAAAAGTTTATATATGAAATTCATGAAATGGGTGGAGAAGTACTTATGTCTTCCCATGTTTTGAAATATATGAACGAAGAGCAGGTACTTGAACTTGCATTAGAGCAACAGAGCAGAGGAGCAGATATTGTTAAATTTGTTACCGGCTCGCATACGGAAGACGAGATGTTTTCCAATCTTGAGATAACTCGAAAATTAAAAAAAGAACTCAAAGTGCCGTTTTTGTTCCTTTCGTCAGGACCTTATTGCCGCATGCACAGAATTATGGCGCCGTATTTTGGGTCATGTATGTGGCTTTGTGTTGACGAATATGCCACTTTCTCTTCTCGCGAGCAACCTCTGCTTAGCGCAACTGCTGACGTGATTAGAAAACTAGATTTTATGCCAACTATCAGACCTCTCGATTAATCGCTTTAATTAAACAAAGGAGATTAATATGAAAAGAGCTTTAATTATACTTCTGGCGCTTTCGATTGTTTTTGGACTTTGCGGATGTAATTCCGATTCTGAAATTACGACTAATGTCACAACATCATCCGGGTCTGAAGGTAATACATTACCCAACCCAAGTACCGTTAATATCGCCGGAAATTTTAATATTCTTATTGCAGCGAACTGGAAGTGGAATGACTATGAGGCCGATGAAAGCTCTTCTGAGGTTGTCGATGTTGCAATTTATGAGCGTAGCGAAAGTATAAAAGAGAAGTACGGTATTGAGCTTACAACTGAAGATATAGTTGCTTCTCAATCGACAATGGGTTCCGGAAAAGGCTTTCAGAAAATATATAACGAAACCATGGCAGGATATACAAATTATGATGCGGCTATGATTGGAACTTATGATGTTGCAACGCTTGCTTATAACGGACTTTTAACCGATTTAAACCGCATTCCTTATGTAGACCTTACAAAGGATTATTGGGATCAGAAAGCTAATGCTGACCTTTCTATGAAAGGAAAAATGTATTATACCACGGGTGAGATTTCACTTTCGGACAACCGTAGTGTATATACGCTCTTTTTTAGCAAAAACATGGTTGAAGAGTATGGTCTGGAAAATCCCTATGATTTGGTTAAAAGCGGAAAATGGTCGATTGAAAAATTTGCTGAAATGTGCAAATCTGTAGGCAGAGATACTAATTCGGATTCTGTTTTTGATAAGACAGACATTTTTGGTTTTTTGACACCGCGTGATACTCATCTTGCCATCCTTTCAGCAGCGGGAGAAAAAATCTGTTCGATAAACGATGATGGTCAGCTTGAACTGACTCTATATAATGAGCGCACCTCGAATCTTTATGATAAATATTTAGATATTCTTAACCACTCTTCTACATATAACTATCAGGATATTTCGGGTTCTGCCTCAAGCGATGAACGTATTGGCATGTTTAACAACGGTCAGGCGTTATTCTATTCGCATACAATGTTTTATACCGACGAACTTCGACAAATGGAAAACAATTTTGGTATTCTTCCTTATCCTAAATATGACGAAAATCAAAGCGAATATTACAATCTCGTTAGTCCGTGGCATTCACAGTTTGTATGTGTTCCGATACTTAATGAAGGGCTGGAGCGTATTGGTATCGTTTTAGAAGAACTTGCCATTATGGGCGATAAGCTTTTGACGCCTGCGTATTATGACAAAACTCTTCAAGGTAAATATGCACGCGACGCGGAGAGTGCGGAAATGCTTGATATAATCTTTGACAGCCTTCTTTTCGACGTCGGCGCATATTACAACATCGCAGGCTTAAAAGATGAAATTGGAAAGATTTATACCTCTGGAAAAACGCTTACCACAATATATGAAAGCAACAGTTTGATTGCTCAAACAAAAATTGAAGAGATTAACGAGATTTTTTCACGTAATCTCGGAAATTAATTAAGGAGAGTTTATGAAAAAAAGAATAATCTGTTTTGCATTGCTTGTTATTTTGATAACTTGTTTTTCGGTTATTACATCTGCTGCGGGGGACGCAACGGTTGTTTATTTAAGCGATAATGGCATCGGTAACGGCTTGAGCGCCAATACTCCTGTAGGTTCTTTGGATGCAGCTTATAAAGCGCTTAATCTGTCCAAAAATTGTACAATAGTGGTTTGTGGCGAGTTCAATGTGCCTTTTAAGAATTTCAGTTTTGAGGGTACATTTGACGGAAGCGTTACATTTACTTCGGTTTATGACGGAATGGATTACCGCACAACCGGAGCAAAGTATGTATTTTCTCCATATTGTTTTGCTTGCCCAAGCGAAACAAAGTTCGAGAATATTGACCTTGAAAGCGGCAACCCTGACGGTAGTAACGGCGGCGTTGTGTTTGTTGCACAGCATCATCCATTCACACTTGGCGAAGGTGTGACAATTACCGGCGGCAAGAACCTTACCGGCGGCAAAATTGCGCAGTCATTTACAATTATAGGCGGTTACTATAAATCAGTCGGTGCCCCCCTTTCAAGCGATACAAACATAATTGATATTACCGTTCTTTCCGGTTCTAAAATTTATATTGTTGGAGCTAACCGAAACATTGTCGGAACATATGGCGATGTCAATATTACAATAGGCGGTAATGCTTCTGTTTCAACGCTAAATGCAACAAGCGCGGGCGTTAACGGTTCAAAGCTCGCAAATGTAAACGTGACTCTTAAAGACAATGCATCTATAGTAAATTTTTACGGTTCCACACAGACAATGAACGCCGGAACCATGACGTTTAATTGGCTTTCCGGCACTATCGAAAAGTTCTTTTGGGATTGTCCTTATATGTCACCGGTAGGTGTTGTAAGTTTTGATAATACTATTTTAAGTGTAACCGAAAAAGCCCAAAAGCGCGCAAATTTTGCAGAAATAGCTTCGCAGTTTGATGAAGTTAAAACCGTAAATGATAGCGTAACTGTGCAAAAGGGAACTGCTGTTTATCTTAAAGACGGAGGAATCGGTGCCGGTTCTAGTGCTGCTGATGCCGTCGGCTCTTTTCTCGATGCATATGAGGCACTCGACTTGTCAAAAGATTGTACTATAGTAATTTGCGGAACATTTACAACCCCAAAAGCAAATTATATTTATGACGGTGAATATGACGGCAGTGTTACATTCACGTCTGTTTATGACGGTGTTGACTATCGTGAAACCGGTGCAAAGTATGTTTTTATGCCATATTGCTACGGAAGCGTATGTGAAACAAAGTTTGAAAATATTAACCTTGTGAGTGCAGCAAGCGGAAGTAACGGTGGTGTAGTTTTTGTTGCGCGCCATTATCCGTTTACTGTTGGTGAAGGTGTCACCATTACCGGCACCGAAACTTTAACAGGCAGCACAATTGCTCGCTCATTTACGATTGTTGGCGGCTATTATAGCAAGGTGGGCCAGACAAAGCTTAACGATAATCGAGAGATCAATATTAGAGTTATGTCCGGCTCAAAGATATATATTGTTACTGCTAACCGTGCGATTGCCGGAACATATGGTAACGCCAATGTATATATCGGCGGTAATGCAGAGGTATCTACCTTTAATGCTACCGGTGCTAATATAGATGGTGCCACTCTTGGCGATATCACTTTGACTCTTGCTGATAATGCAAAGATTTCAACGTTTTACGGTTCAACGCAAACGATGACTGCGGCATCTTTTACGCTTAATTGGAACAGCGGCACCATTGGCAAGTTTTATTGGGATTGCCCTTCGATGAAGCCCGTTGGCAAGGTTACTTTCACAAACGGTACAACACTTGCAGCTTCTGATGAAGTAAAGAATAACTCAAATTTTGCTGAAATTTCAGCACAGTTTACAAAAGTAACGGAAACAGAATCTTTAAAGAAACCTGCTCTTGTAAACCCTCATATGTGTGCAGTATTTCTTAATAAATTGAATCTTCTTGCAGGCAAGGGAACAACCGCAAGCGGAGAAATTAATTTTGATGAAGCCGGAAGCCTTACCAGAGCAGAGTCTATTGTTCAGGTTATTCGTTTCCTTGGAAAAGAAAACGAGGTTAAAAACGGCAATTATTCACATCCCTTTACAGATGTACCTTCTTGGGCTGATAAGTATATTGGTTATGCTTATACTAATAAAATCACAAGCGGTCGTAGCGCAACGAAGTTTGATCCCAATGGCACAGTGGACGAGGCACAATTCCTAACACTCCTTTTGCGTGCGATTGGTTACAGTGATGCCGACGGCGAGTTCGTATGGAACAATCCTTTCATTCTTGCAAACAAAGTTGGAATGAAAGACAGCACAACAGCGCTTTCCTCTTTTTCTCGCGGCGATGCTTTTAGTATCTGTTTTGCAACACTTTATTCTACTGCGAAAAATGGAGAGTACGTATCAATTAATTTAATTAATGCAGGCGTTTTTGCTTATGAAGATTTAGACAAGGCTGCTTCGGCAGCCTTGTTGGCTAAAGCCCCTGAAGAAAAGACACCTGTCGTTTTGGAAAATGCAAAAATAGAAAACGGGTATTATGTTCTTCCGATAGAAACATATCGTGATAAAACTCTTTGCGGAATGCTTTCACAAATTACAGGTGTACTCACCGGTTATGAAATGGTATATCTTAACGGTGTACCGCGATTCAATTTACCGGACGAATGGTTTGATTTTTTGAATGGCCCGTACGCAGGTAACAATGCTCATAATAAGCATGAAAATAAGCTTACATACAACGAAGAACTTGGTCTTTGGCAAGTTTGGATTGACGATGATTACAGCATCGACTATTTCAGCCTTTTCATGATTGACGATATGTATGAAAAATACGGTATGTTTGCTTCAAAAACTATTGGAAAATCATGGGCAGATTATTGTATTTATGATATGGGCGGCGGTCACCACACTTATGGAGCGTATAAACTTGCAAAGAAAGGTTATTTTCCTGCATTCCTCGGAAATGTAGAATATGGAAATATGTATTCATATTGCGGTGAGCCAATCATTGAAAACGAAACTTTAGGTATGATTGCTGCCGGTATGCCAAATGTATCCGTTAACCTTGCAAATACATTTGGCTATGTAACAAGCAACAGAGATCCTGTTACTTGGGCGGAATTCTTTTCTGCAGTATATTCACTTGCGTATGTTGAAAGCGATATCGGTACTATAATTGAAAAAGCCGCCAAAACACTTCCTATGGGTAGTTGGGAGCGCTATGTAGTTGATGAATGTATAAAGATTCATGCCTCAACTCCCGATGATTGGCGTGCTGCGCTTCTCGAATGCGAGGACCGTTTTTATCTGCCTAAATATGATAAAGCAGATAGTATGAGTGAAGCCTCAATTTTCTCATCAATTATTGTTATGGGGCTTCTATACGGAGACGGCGACTACATGGAAACTTGCAAAATCATCGCTCTGCAGGGCAACGGCGGTGAGAGTGCATGTGCGGTAGGCCTTGGCGTTGTCGGTATTATGCACGGATGGGAAAACCTTGGAATTTCTCCGTCAGATAAAGCAAAAATGAATGAAAAGCTTTGGCAAAACGGAAACGGAGTAATATATAACAGATCTAATACTGATATTGCGCAGGGCTATTGGATGCACGCTGCAAATCTTGAAGAATACTTTAAGATTAGGGATTTGTTGGATTTAGTACAGCGCAATTTTGAGCGAGTGCTTACAGAAAACGGCGGCAAGGTTGAAAACGGTTGTTATTATATCCCCGTAACCGATGTTGCCGAACCGGAAGTTAAACTTTTAGAAGACTTTGAAAGCGGAAAACTTGATGAATTTAAAACTCAAGGCACAGTCGCAATTGATTCAAATTTCTTTACCGGCAAATACGCTGTAAAGCTATCTAGCAATTCAGAAATCGAAAGCCGCCTCTCCAAGACCATTGACAATCTCACGGTAGGAAAACAGTACCGCGTGACCGCATACGTTCGCACAACCGATAAAACCGCAGCTTTTGTATATGTTGGCGACAATGCAAATATCGAATATGTTACTGTATATGACACAGACCCGTTTGTAAAACGTGAATTTATATTTACCGCTACAAACGAGAGCATGGAGTTTGGTATATATATCCCCAAAGGCACGAATCCGTTCAAATATGCTGTAATTGACGATATAATTATTGAGCGCGTAGAAGAAATTACTGCTGAAAAAGCAAAAATAGAAACTATTTCAACCGACAGTAATTATACCGGCATTGTTAATATTGGTGTAAGTGGTAAGTTTGATAAGGAAGTATTTTTAAAAATCACTTTTTCCAATGTAAACAGTTCTATATGTGATGTCAAAGTATCACTTAACGGTGATACCGATTACGGTGTAGTTCCATTTTATAAGACAACTGCAAATGTAAACGGTACCAATGCCAACTGTGTATATGTTCCCGTTATTCTTAACCAAGTGAATAATACCATTTCTCTTGACCTAGGCGATATTCCATTATGCATAGATGACGTGGAGGTTGTTTACAAAGCACAGGCATAACAAAAATAACAAAAATTATATCAAAAAATATGATTTTCAGAGTAAAAGATTGTGCTTACGAACGATGTTTATTAGAATTATAATACAGCATTATTGTTAAGGAGGAAATTATGCGTAAAATTTATAAGTTAGTATTGCTTGTTGCTATTCTTTCTTTTGTTATGGTTATTAACTCTTTTGCAAGCGAAAACATTGTATATCTTAAGGACGGTGCTAACGGAATAGGTACCCACAGTTTTCCTTTCGGTAAACTGACAGAAGCCGTAGAAGCGCTTGACGGCAAGACCGGAAAAATTGTAATAATAGATAGTTATACCGTGTCAGCTAAAACTATAATTCAAGAGCAAAGCGGTGATTTAACTATCTCTGCCGAAAACGGCGCAAAGTTGATTTTAAGCAGCACGCTTGCCTTTGAGAAAAACACAAATGATAATCTTATAACTATTGATTGTCCGATATATCTCACAAGCGGACAAGCGATGTTTGGTGGATTCAATAACGTTTTATTTACCGAAAACGTTACAATTGACGGTGAACTTTCGTTTTACGGCGGTGTGGATTGTGCGACAAATCCCGAAAATACTACTGGAGATTTAGCTGTTAATTATGCAAATAATTTAGCATGTATCACCGAACGTGAGTATTCTATAACGGTAAACGGAGGAACATTTGCAAAATTCTTCGGAGGTAATAGAAGAAGTTCTGCTACTGCTATCGTTGGTTCCATCGCAGCGCCTATAAATATAACGATTAACAACGGTACTTTCGGCACACATGTCGACTATAGTGCAGATGATGCGCTTAAGCTTGATTGCAAATTCAGCATTTCCGGATATTCGATTCTTGCTGATAAAGCTACTCTTACTATCAATGGCGGTACATTTAATTCTCCGATTTATGCGCAAGGGCATTTAGGCGAAATGTGCACTAATGCAAGCGCGGCTTCTCAAGCTACTCGATCCGACAAAAAGTACTATGTTTGTGACGGCGATATTTCTATTAATATAGACGGCGGCACTTTTTACGGTTGCGAAATCAACGCTTTTCAAAACGCTTCAGTGTACACTCTTCTTTTGAGAGGTAACTATAACCTTTCAATTTCCGACAAAGCAACACTTGCAAGCAGCATGACGTTGGATGCAACACAAGTCAAGGCTTATCCTGACAGTAACAACAAAGCGACACTTACATTTCCCGAAAAGTTTGATGTTAAATTTAAGCGTTTTGATTTAGTGAATGATGCAGAGCAGGAGTATCAAGAGCCGCTCCGCATAGCTTGTATCGGTGACTCTATTACTGAAGGTAATTCTTCGGGTGACCGTCAGCGTTTGTCATATCCGGCTCAATTGCTTAAAAAGCTACATAGCGAGAGAGGGGATGTAATTCTTGGTAACTACGGCTGCAGTGGCACCAGAGTAGAGGATTACAACGGTCAGTATTATAACGATATGCTTGCATATAATCTTGCACTTGAATCCGATGCTGATTGGTTTATTGTAGGTCTTGGTACAAATGACGCAGGTGTAATTCAAGGTGGCAGAGGACAGCTTGACCGCTTCTACGAAGAGTATATGCAGCTCCTCAAAGATTTTGGCGATCTTGATACAACCAAGAAAGTATATGCTACAACCGCAACTCACCGTCCCTCTACATTGGGATACGGTGCGATAAGCGTGCGCGCATACCAGATGAAGGCAGTTGATACTCTTGCGAAATCAAGCGATAAATATACCTTGATTGACCTTTATGCGCTTACACTTCAAGATGCTATTGACGGCAAATTCCTTTCAAGCGACAACCTCCATCCTCATGCAGACGGATACGCTATATACGTAGATGTACTTTGTAACGCTATTTACAACGGTGTGTGCAGGCTTGAAGGATTCGAGAGCGAGCATATATACATCGCTCCTGCTGTTCCTGAAAAAGAGGAAGAATTTGTTGAAGGTACAGTATACGGTACTTTAAATATAGAGGCTACAAAGGACAATCCTACAAACAGTCTTATGATTGCTTTTGCAAAGGCGGCCCCTACCTCCACGCTCCATATTATCGGAACTTATACTGCTGAAACCTATGACCAAAATCGAGTTTTAAGCACTCCGCCTGTTGAGCATTTTACAATTGTAGGCGAGGGCGAAGGCGCAAAACTTGTATCTAACTCCAAGTATTTCCTTGCGCAAAGTGATATTGTTATGGATAACTTTATGCTCACCACCTCTTCCAAAAACTCTATCATGATTGAGCTTGGTTATAATAATACGACTTTGACCGAGACTTTTGAAACAGAAAGCACTCACTATCCTATGCTTTCTGTCGGATATGTGACGTATCCATGCAACAAGACGGATACATACTATAGCACCGAAGAAAGCGCAAGCTCGGATAAGGACTGCGTGGTAAATGTGAACGGTGGTACATATTCATACATTCACGGTGGAAACTATCTTTACCGTGTAACAGCTGTATACGGTACATATAGCGGTAACATGACTTTGAATATTGGTAGTGGTGTCAAGTTTACCAATATCTCAAACAATACCACCGGCAGATACAGTGCGGCGTGCGGTAATAACTACCTCACCGGCAGTATTACAATGAATGTTGGCGCATGGCATGACGGATGGGCGATTCGTGACTACGCTTTACCGGGTTCCAACGGTGGCGCAGTGGTAATCGAGCCTAATAAAAACACCGGAACTGTAACAATTACTCGCGGCGAAGGTATCACAAACGCTCTTGAAATAATGGGCGACTTTGACGGTGACGAAATGCTTACGGTAAAAGATGCTTTGCTTATAATTAAGTATTTTGTTAACGGTGCAAACGAAAACACGGTTAATTTCTACGGATTAAATGATATCTCGCTTGCCAATGTCATTCGCTTACTCAAAAAAATTATATAATTGTAAAAATACCGTAGTCACATTTGTGACTACGGTATTTTTGGCACCCGCAACAGGAATCGGAACCAAAATTTGCGACAAGCATAGCAATGAAACGTACTTTGGTGTAGTCGCAAATTAATAATATCGCAAGCGATATTAGCAGGTTCGATTATCAAGCAAAAGAGAAAAAGACTATTGCCGCAAAAAAGCGGCAGTAGTCTTTTTGGCACCCGCAACAGGAATCGAACCTGTAACTACCCCTTAGGAGGGGGTTATTATATCCATTTAACTATGCAGGCAAATTGCGGCTTTTGCCGCATATTTAGTTAAGTTTTGAGTTGCATTTTGACATAAAGCGTTCGACATCAATTATGAAACGCTCGTGCGTACCCTCTCCGATAGGACCTTTTTCGTCGGATGCTTCAAGCGAGAACACAAGACGGCGGCCGTCAACCTCAGTGAGAGTAGCGGTGCAAGTAACTTTAATGCCGATAGGAGAAGCGGCGAGGTGCTTTACATTAAGCATTGTTCCCACCGACGATTTGCCGTCTTCAATGTAAGGTGCAACACATTCGGACGCGCATTTTTCCATAAGTGCTATCATGGCAGGTGTCGCATATACGGGTAAAAGTCCGCTGCCGACATTTGCCGCTGTTTTATCAGGTGTAACAACTTCTGTTATTGTATGTTTGATTCCGATTTCCATATGCTGCCTCCAAAAGTGAATTGCCTAAATAGTATAACACAGCTAAAAGAATATTTCAAGGCGATTTGATTTTTTTATTGAAAGATTGATTTATTGGGTGTATAATATATTGTATTATAAATTTTGAGGTTAATTGTTTTATGAAAAGAGAATTTCTAACCGACAGAGTTGCTATCAATTATATTGATGTAGACAAATTCAAGTCCAATTATCTTTCAGTTTCGTTTGTTGTTCCTTTTGATAAAAAAGCAAGTGCCGTTAATGAACTTATTTTGAAAACACTTAAGCGCGGCACGGTTTCTTATCCCAATATGATTGAGCTTTCCAAAAAGCTTGAATATCTGTATTCGGCAGATATATATACAAAGGCTACTTGCTTTGGCGAGACACAGCTACTCAGTTTTTCGATTGATGCACTTGATAACCGCTTTGCACTTGACAATACCGATATTTTAGGCGGAGCTATGGAAGTGCTTGGTGAGATTATTTTTTCACCGCTTACCGAAAACGGTGTATTTTGCCAAAGCTTTTTTGAGAGCGAAAAACGAAATCAGCTTGACGACATCGCTGCCGAAATCAACAATAAGGCAAAATATGCTATCAGCCGTTTAAGCGAGCATATGTTCGAAAGTGAGAGCTATCGTTTGTCTTCTCACGGAGATGCTGACGTGGTAAGCGCGCTTACTAATGAAGAAGTTTTTGCGCAATACAAAGAGATTTTAGACAGTGCTAATATTGAAATTACATTTGTGGGACATACCGATGCGGTTGCGCTTAAAAAATCGCTTTTAACAATGCTTGAAAAATACAATCCGACAAAAACAGTAGTAACAAGCACAAATGTTATACGTTGCGTTGAAAAAGTTAAAGAAGTGCATGAAACTTGCATTGGTAAGCAGGGAAATCTTGTGATGGGGTTCCGCACAGGCACTGTGCTCGCTGACGGTGACTATCCCAAGATGGCTCTTTTATCCGAACTTTACGGTGGCAGCGCAAATTCAATGCTTTTTATGAACGTGCGCGAAAAAATGAGTCTGTGCTACTACTGCGCGTCTGTTCCTGAGGCGATAAAGGGCATCATGCTTGTGAGAGCTGGAATTGAAAACAAGAACTTTTCAGTTGCTCGTGATGAAATTCTAAAACAGCTTGATTTAATCAAAAATGGCGAGTTCTCCGAAGACGAATTGTTAGCAGCTAAGCTTTCTCTTATCAATGCTTACAGAGAGATCTCTGACAATCCGCAGGCCATTAAGAATTGGTACACCGGACGAATTCTTTCCGGAATTTCTCAATCTCCTGAAGAGGCTATCGAGGTTGTTGAAAGAATTACAAAAGAAGAGATTATGGCTACTGCAAAAAAGCTTGTTCTTGACACTGTTTACTTTCTTGAAGGCGTGCAAAACGGAGGTGAAGCATAATGGATATCAAGATTTATGAAAGCAAAAAGCTTGAAGAAAAGTATTACGGCTTCACACATTCAAGCGGACTTCGCGTTTTTGTTTTTCCGAAAGAACTTCGCACTTCGTATGCATTGTTCGCAACAAAGTACGGCTCGCTTGAAAACTGCTTCAAATTGGCAAATGAAACAGAATTTACAACCGTTCCTGCCGGTATCGCACATTTTCTTGAGCACAAAATGTTTGAAAACGAAGACGGAAAAGATACTTTTGAATTGTTTGGCAGAACCGGTGCAAGTGCAAATGCTTACACTTCGTTTGATAAAACCGCTTATCTGTTTTCTTCGACCGATAATTTCTATGAATCTCTTGAGATTTTGCTTGATTTTGTAACTCATCCTTACTTTACTCCTGAAACCGTTGCAAAGGAGCAGGGAATTATCGCGCAGGAAATCCAGATGTACGAGGATAACCCAAACACACGCGTGTACTACGAACTAATGCGTGCGCTATATAAAAATCACGATGTTCGTACCGAAATTGCAGGCTCGGTAGAGTCGATTGCTGATATTACTGCCGATATGCTTTATAAATGCTATAACACCTTTTACAATCTTAACAACATGGTTCTCTGCGTTTGCGGAGATGTTGATGTCGAAAAAGTTACCATGGTGCTTGACAAATCACTTAAAGCTGCTCCTAAATTGGACATTGTCAGAAACTATCACGTCGAGGATGCTTCTGTTTTTAAGACGCGCAATGAGATTAAAATGCAGGTGGCAAAACCGCAGTTCGCGATCGGTGTAAAAGACGTGGATATTCCGAGTAATCTCGGCGAGTTCTCTAAAAAAGATTTCGGTATGCGAATTCTCAATGAGATTTTATTTAGTTCTTCTACCGATTTCTACAATGAAATGTACGAAAAGGGAATCCTGAACTCGCAGTTTTCGTGTGAGTACGATTCTGCTTCTTCCTTTGCTTACAATTACTATTCCGGTGAAACCGACGATCCGGATTCGTTTTTAGAAATATTAAAGAACTACATTAAGGAAATGCAGAGTAAGCCCATTGACCGCGATGCATTTTTGCGTGCAAAACGCACGGTTTATGCGGATTTTGTAAGATTATTCGACAGTACTGACGAAATTGCAAATGAGCTTGTAGCATATGCGCTTTTAGACATGGATTTGTTTGACAGTGTAGAGATTCTTGACAGTATTGATATTGACTATGTTGAAAAACTCTTACAAGATACTTTTAAAGAGGAGTATTTTGCGATTTCAATTGTTTCTCCTATTAAGTGAGGCTGTTTATGATTAGTTTACTTTCAAAAATTTCAACTATTTCTTTTCCAGGACTTGGAATCGGCGAGTTTGAAATCAGCAATATTGCCGTTTCTGCCGAAAGTCTTGGATTCTTGAAAAAGATATTCGGCGAAGATTGGCAGGGAATTGCTTGGTATGGCATTATAATTATGGTTGGTATCTTGCTTTCCGCGGCTTACGCAATTTGGCGCGGCCACGGCGAGGGGCTGACCACTGACGACATGCTTGATGTAATTCTGACTGCTGTAATTGTCAGCGTACTGGGTGCGAGAGTTTACTATGTAATATTCTACGGCGGATTTGACTCTCTTTATGAAATTATAGCAGTTTGGAATGGCGGTCTTGCTATTTACGGCGCGGTTATTGGCGGTATTATTTCGCTTGTTATTATGGCAAAGATAAAAAAGAGAAGTCCGCTTGTTCTGCTTGATATCGGTGCTTCTTCTATTATTCTCGGTCAAGCAATTGGCCGTTGGGGTAATTTTATGAATGCTGAAGCCTACGGTTACGAAACTGATTTACCTTGGCGAATGGGTATCGGTGCGGGCGAAAATGCTATTTTTGTTCACCCTACCTTCCTATACGAATCGCTTTGGAATATTATAGGCTTCTTCGTTATCTGGTACTTGTACAATCACAAAAAATACAACGGTCAGATTTTCTTGACATATCTCGCTTGGTACGGCTTCGGCAGAATGCTTATAGAGGGGCTCCGCACTGACAGTTTGTGGCTTGTTCCTAATGTCATTCGCGTTTCGCAGTTAGTTGGCGCGATTTGCTTTGTTGTATGCACTGTTTTGTTGATTTACTTTGGAATTAAAAAACGCAAAAACGAGGTGACTTCAAATGGCAATAATAATTGACGGTAAGGCGACTTCCGCGGCTGTTCGCGAAGAAATAAATAGAGATGTTGCCGAATTTGTAAATAATAATAAGAAAACCCCGGGACTTGCGGTAGTAATTGTGGGTGAAAATCCTGCTTCTCAGGTTTACGTCAGAAATAAACACAAGGCATGCAGTGAAGTTGGTATATATTCGCAGGTGCATGAGCTTCCGGCGGATACAACAGAGTCCGAGTTGCTCAATCTTATTGACAAATTAAATGCCGATAAAAACATCAACGGCATACTTGTGCAATTGCCTTTGCCAAAACATCTGGATGAAGAAAAGGTATTGCTTCGCATTAACCCCGAAAAAGACGTTGACGCGTTCCATCCTGTAAACGTTGGCAAGATAATGATTGGTAATTTCAGTTTTTTGCCATGTACTCCCGCAGGCGTTATGGAACTTTTAAAGCATTATGGCATTAGTCCCGCCGGAAAGCACTGCGTTATTATCGGTAGAAGTAATATTGTAGGCAAACCGCAGGCAATGTTAATGCTTAAAGAGAACGCTACAGTCACAATTTGCCATTCACGCACGCAAAACCTCTCGGAAATCACAAGGCAAGCTGATATTTTGGTTGCCGCAGTTGGTAAAGCCAATTTTGTAACTTCTGATATGGTTAAGGACGGTGCAGTTGTAATTGATGTCGGTATTAACCGTTTAGAAAACGGCAAGCTTTGCGGTGATGTCAACTTTGCAGAGGTTGAACCTAAAGCATCTCATATTACACCTGTTCCCGGCGGCGTTGGTCCGATGACTATTACCATGCTTTTAAAAAATACTTTAACTGCTGCAAAAGAGCAGAACAAATAAAAATAGCAGGCATTTGCCTGCTATTTTTATTTAAAAAGTTTTCGTTTGGTTACTACTTCTATTTTTTTAATTTCTCCGTCTTCCATACTATATACGCGGAAAATTGCATCATTAAAAACAATTTCTTCGTCCTCTGCTATCTTTCTTTCAAGACGTGCAAACTCGCCTTTTAAAACTTCGCCGATAGTATCGCCTAAATTTGACGGGAGATTAATATGCAATAGTTTTTCAACATCATGAACGTTCGTGTCAGCATAAAACGTTGTTCCGTCTTTAGTTTTATAACTGTCAAAGTGCAAAAACTTTTTGATTGCAAAGATGATGGCAATTGCAATAACACAAAGCAACATATCAAGGCTGCCGAACTCCTTTTCGGCGACAACTCTCTTGGCAATTACAAAAAGCAGAACTTCAAGTACGCTTGCTGGTGTATGTTTCACAATCATTTTTATCATTTCAATTCCGATAACAATAACGATTGCGGAAGAAAACATAGCACTGAACGTGGCGGAAAAATCGGTTTTCGCAAAAAGGTCATTGCTATATTGACGAAGGTCAAAAATCAGAGCAAGCGATGCCAAAACTACAGAAATAACGATAATTAAAGCAACCAAAAGTTCGAGATAACCTGCGAGTGCAGATAAAAATCTTCTGAATTTATGTCTAAACATATTCTCCTCCAAAAAGTTTATAGCTTATTATATCATTTTCGATGTATTTTGACAAGATATTATTTTACTATAGATTTGCGGAATATAATGTGATATAATTTATAAAAAATAATTTTGCTGTCTTGTGAGGATTTCTGTTTATTTTAGCGACAAATCTGTGAGAGCAGCGATGGGAGAAAAAATGTTTAACGGCACTGAATGCTACCGTCGGTATGTAAACGGCGAAGAGCAGGCTTTTGATGAGCTGATGGACGCTTACCATGACGGTTTAATCTTATTTATAAATAAAATTGTCGGCAACTACTCTGTAGCTGAAGAGCTTGCTGCTGACACTTTTGTAGAACTGATTTTACATAAAAAACGTTTTTTGGGCAACAGTGATTTTCGAACATATCTATATTCTATAGGTAGGCACAAAGCTATTGATTTTGTCAGAAAAGACTCAAAAAAGAAAACTGTAGCACCGGAGGAAGTTCCTGAAACAGCAGCCGCCGAGCAAATTGAAGATACCTTTATTGAGGATGAAGCCAAGCGTGCTTTGCATAATGCTATTTTGAAACTGTCTGAAGACTATCGTGCGGTTGTGTATTTGATTTTCTTTGAAGAACTATCGTATGAAAATGCGGCAAAGGTTCTCGGCAAAAGCAAAAAACAAATTGATAACATAGTATATAGGGCAAAAGGTATGCTTAAAAAAATACTTACGGAAGGAGAGAGCGACAATGCGAACTAAAGAACAATTTAAAGAGTATGTATATGCTAAAGCTGCCGAAAAACGAAGTGCAAATAAGCGCAGTTATTTAACGTGGACTCGCGGTATTGCCGCTTTCTCGCTTTTATTTATAATAAGCGGTGTACTTATTTACGGAAATTTTACAAACAGAAGCAAAGCTAGAAATGCAGAAACGCAAACATATGGCGTAAATAATGCCAATGAGTTCTATTTTTTCAGTAAAAACGAAGCCGTTGAAGACTGCGCGGAAGCAGAAACCATAAAATGTTACAGCGCATTAACCGATTCTTCGCAGAGCACGGTTGTCCTTGAGAATGGCGCAATATACGATTACGCTCGCGGCACATCTTCGTTTTCTTTTGAAGACGATATCGAAGAGTTTAAATGTAAAAAAGGCTCCGCAGTCAGCGGCGGCGATTTACTTAGCCGAGAAAAAGCAATTGAAATTGCTAAAGAAAAATGTACTGTTGGGTATAATGCAACGGATGTGTTCTTTGATGATGAAGAGAATATTTGGAAAATTGTTTTTTATACCGATAACACCGCAGGCGGTTGCCAAACTGTCTATTTAAACAGTGATGGAACAGTACGTTTAATTGTGTACGGCGAATAAAAAAAGCGCAATTTTGCGCTTTTTTTATTAAAATCAGGTTGACGAATGTATATAGGTGTGGTATAATATAAAATCATAAATATATTTTTTGAGGTGTTTACAATGGCTAGAAAACTTGCTAAAATTCCCGAAGCGGAACTTGACATTATGATTATTCTTTGGAGAAGCGGAGTCGCAATGAAGGTTGCCGACATTTGCTCCGAGCTTCAATCTTCGCGCAAATGCACCAAAGCCGCGGTTCACACTCTTATTGATAGGCTTGCCAAAAGAGGTTTTGTAAAAATTGAGCACATTGAAGCGTCTTTGCCGTATAAGATGATTTCTCCTTTGGTAGCGGAAAAGGATTACCGCGATGCAGAAAGCGAAACGCTTATTGATAAGCTTTGTTCCGGTAAATGGCAACCGCTTATTGCATCTCTTTGCGAAAGCGGAAAACTCACAGAGGATGATATTGACGAGATAACCGCTATTCTTAATAGCAAAAAATAATTACAATGACTGATTTTTTAATGTCAGTTGCCGAAACAACGGTAACAATGACAGCGGTCATTTTGCTTATATTTTTGCTTTTTAAACTTTTTGGCAAAAAAATCAAAGCAAAAAGCCGCTACATAATTCTTTGCATCGTGTTGCTTCGTTTAGCAATACCTATCGGAATCCCTAGCGTGCCTTCGCTATTAGAGGTGGAATTGCTTGCAACTCCAAGTGAAGAAGCCAAAATGCCGATTAATGAGGTTTCATATAATAACAGTTTTAACGACTCTTCATTAGAAATTGAAAACAAAAATCAAATTCCGCTTAAACCTTCGCCGCAAAATCCTGTCACCGTGCCCAGTGCTCCTGCAACAGAGGAGCCGATCAGCACGTCTGATAAGGTGCCTTTTTACAAGCTCATGTCCGGCGAGGATTGGTTTAATTTGTTTTCAAAGGTTTATTTTATCGGTGCCGGCATCTATCTGTTTTTTTCACTGCTCACGCACTCACTTTTCATTTTTAGAATTAAAAAGGGAAGAACACTTGGCGAAGAGCATGTGTATTCAATATACGCGGACGTATGCAGACAAAACGGCATATCTGACCCGCCGTTGATTTGGGAAAGTACCGCAACTGACAGTCCAATGATTATAGGCTTACTTATTCCTCGTGTTGTTTTGCCTTCCGGACTTGATGAAAATGCGCTTGCCGGCATGCTTGCCCATGAGCTAAAGCATTTTACAAGGCGCGACCTTTGGGTAAAATTTGCTTGCCTAGTGGCAAAATCACTGCATTGGTTTAATCCGCTTGTGCATTATGTCTGTGCGCGCTGCGTGCAGGAAATGGAGCTTTCGTGCGATGCTGAAGTGCTTGAGAATTGCGATATTGAAGAGCGCAGGGAATACGGTACTGCCATGCTTAATGTTATCCGCAACTGCCGCCGTCAGGGAGCAGCGTTGACTACTCATTTTTCGCCCAACAAAAAATCCGTAAAAGCGCGTTTTATCAGCATTATGGATACCGAAAAAAAGAAACGCGGAATCGGCATAATTCTTTTTTCGGTGATACTTTGTTTAATTTCGGGCGTGCTTATAAGCTGCAGTCTAACGATTAATGTTAACGATTTTTCTAAAGATGAAGAAACAACAACTGCCGAGACCACGGCTTCCACTACTGCGGAAATCGTTACAACGGCAGAAACGCAAACCGTTGATACAACTGAAATTACGGAGGAAGTTGTTACCACTGCTTTGGAAACAACGGCAGAAACCGAAATTCCCAACATTACTTCTGCCCCCGCAACTACTAAAGCGCCTTATGTAAAACCGGTTCCAACCACGCCTTCAATTGTCGATACCTTTGATTCCGGCATGTTTAAGGTAACCGAGTATCGCACGGCAGATGATTCTCTTATATATTGGGACATCAAAATGCATAACGGTCAGATCATCACATACGTTTTGGACGATGATGTTTCTTACTGCCCATCTGCAAAAGAACTTGCAACTTTAGTCGATACAAATTTTGACGGTAATAAGGATCTTTTAATCTGTAAAGGCGGTTACGGCGTACAGGGCGCGGTTTCTTATCACTGCTATTTGTACACCCAAAACGGATATGAGCTTTGTCCCAGTTTTTCTTCCATTCCTAACCCTGTGATTGACAATGATAGTCATTTGATAAAAGGCACATACCGTGAGAATGCCTCAAAATCCGCTACTGAATACTACACTTTTTCCAACGGTATGTTTGTATTGGAAAGTCGAGATGATAATTACTATTCAACTCTTTTCTATTTTAACGATTTTTCTGGCGAGAGTGCTTTAGATGATTTTAAGATTCTTCGTGGGGCATGGTCTGTAAGAGATGGCAGACTTTGGCTTGATGCCGTACCTACAAACGACTATGATGATTTCTTTTTGAATAGTTGCGGTTTTATCCTATACAAGGGTAGCGGCTGGGATATGTTGACAGACTATCAAGTTGACGTTGACATTTATGATATTCAGACACAAACCGGAATACTTTCAAGATGTGATTTAAATAAGGCAAATCCTTCCTCTTCAAATGCTTTTTACGGCTATTTTAGTTTCATTTCAAAAAACGGTAAGATGGGTGCGCATGGCTATGCCAACTCTTACGGAAATTGGGGAATGAATTTTATAGTTAGTGATGAATATTTTTCCATTGGTGATGATTTGCATTTAAAGTTAACGGTTATAGGCAACGATTTAAGATGCGTGTATAGTGACCTTGAAAGCGGTGAAGTCATTCTCGACCTTTCGTGCAGCGGCGGCTCCTGCTGGAGTCATGGTACTTTCGGTCTCAGAATGCTTAACCAGTATCAGCAAGGTCCAACAAGTCTTGGAGTTACGTCTTTTGATAATCTCCGTGTTACAAAACTTTCATAACAAAAGTGGTTGGCAGTATGCCAGCCGCTTTTTTTGCGCAAAAATTGTTGCAATGAGGAGATATTTTTGTTATAATATATTTTGTGATTTTATGGACTTTTATATATAAGGTATAAATTAATGAAAGAATATATAAAGCTTATAAAGCAGAATAATGACGCTTTTGCTACCGAAAAAAGACGTAGGCGTGCTGCGGTCGTAACTTTTGGATGCCAGCAAAACGAGGCAGACTCCGAAAAGCTTCGCGGTATGGCAAACGCAATGGGATATGACATCGTCAGTGATGTTAAAGATGCAGATTTGATTGTTGTTAATACTTGTGCCGTACGTGAACACGCAGAGTTAAAAGCGCTATCAACAATCGGGCAATATAAGCATCTTAAAGCAAAGAACCCTAATCTTTTAATTGGCGTATGCGGATGCATGGTTGCGCAAAAGCACCGCGTTGACGAGCTTAAAAACAGTTATCCGTATGTCGATTTTTCATTTGAACCGTCATCACTTGACCGTTTTCCTGAGATTTTGTTCTCGGTACTCGGCAAAAAGGGCAGACTTTTCAGTTTTGGCGATAATGCGCGCGAAATCGGCGAAGAAATCCCCGTTTTGCGCGAAAGCGAGTCTAAAGCCTGGGTCAGCATTATGTACGGTTGCAACAATTTTTGCTCATACTGTATAGTGCCGTACGTTAGAGACCGCGAGAGAAGCCGCGATTATCACTATGTAGTTGATGAGGTACGCGAGCTTGTCGAAAGCGGTGCAAAAGAAATTACTTTGCTTGGTCAAAACGTAAACTCTTATAAAGGCGGGTGTACTTTTGCAGAACTAATTGAAAAACTTTCTGCAATAGACGGCGACTTTTTAATAAGATTTATGACTAGCCATCCGAAAGATGTTTCCGATGCACTTATTGCGGCTATGGCGAAAAGCAAGCGCGTTGCAAAGCATTTTCACCTACCGCTTCAGTCCGGTAGTGACCGTATTTTGAAAATAATGAATCGCCACTATGACCGCGCACATTATCTTGATAATGTAAGAAAAATGCGTGAAGCCATGCCGGAAATCGCGCTTACAACCGATATTATTGTCGGGTTTCCTGGAGAAACTGAAGAGGATTTTGAGGCAACTCTCGATATTTTGAGAGAAGTGCGCTATGACATGATTTATTCATTTATTTATTCGCCGCGAAAGGGAACGCCTGCAGCGGAAATGGAAGATCAAGTTTCTGCCGAAGTGAAATCAGCTCGTATGCAAAAACTTCTTGAACTTCAAAATCAAATCTCGCTTGAGAAAAATGAAGAAATGGTTGGTAAAACCGTTCGCGTGCTGGCAGAAGGCTTAAGCAAAAACGATATTTCTACTTTCACCGGCAGAACCGAGTCTAACAAGCTTGTTCATTTTGCCGCTGATGAAAGTGTTATCGGTAAATTTGTAAACATTAAAATCACTCGCGCAGAGCCATTTAATCTGCGTGGTGAAATTGTTTGATTAATTATTAAAAGAGGTATAAAAAAATGACAACTGAAATTTTGAAACTTGCTAAAGAACTTGGTAAACTTATCGCTGCGAGCGATGAGGTTAAGGCTGCAAATGCGGCAAAAGAAGCATACGAAACCGACAAGACCGTTCAGGCTTGCATTACCGAGTACAACGCTCATAACAAAGCTTTCGCCGAAGAGTATAAAAAGACAGAACATGACGAAGCACTTATGACTTCTATTAAAAAGCGCATTGGCGAGCTTTACAACGAAATTATCGGCAATCCCGTATATCAGCAGTATATGGCTGCACAGGAGGGCGTTGGTGAACTTATGAATCTTGTAAACGATGAGATTAACTTTGAGGTTACCGGTGAGCGTCCCAGCGCCAGTGCATGCTCCGGTAACTGTTCTTCCTGCGCTGGTTGCCACTAATTTAAATTAAGTTTAACCGAGGTGATATTATGGGATATACTCCTATGATGCTTCAATATTTTGAAGTAAAAAACAATTACAAAGACTATATTCTCATGTACCGTCTCGGAGACTTTTACGAGATGTTCTTTGATGATGCATTAACCGCGTCACAAGAACTTGAGCTTACTCTTACAGGAAGAGATTGCGGTATGGAGGAACGTGCGCCAATGTGCGGCGTACCGTTCCATAAGTCCGATGTTTACATAGGCAGACTCGTTGAAAAAGGCTACAAGGTTGCCGTTTGTGAGCAAACAGAAGACCCTGCGCTCGCCAAGGGGCTAGTAAAAAGGGAAGTAGTGAAGATAGTTACCCCGGGTACTGTAACAGAGAGTTCCTTGCTTTCCGACCAGAAGAATAACTTTCTTTGCTCTGTCTATCTTTCAGGAGATATTTATGCAATTGGCTTTGCGGATATTTCGACCGGATGTGTATATTCTACCGAGTGCTTGGGTGACGGAAAAACAAAGCGTCTTATAAATGAACTTTCTTCCTATTCTCCGAGTGAGATTTTGATTAATACATCTTCAGGTTATGATAAGTCGCTTGACTCCTTTATTTCCGAACGCATGCAATCGCTTGCAAGCTATGACCAAAGCTTTAGATTTGAAATCATGGATGCAGCAGAGGTTGTAAAACGTCAGTTTCCCGATTACGATACAGAAAAACTCGGTATCACGTCAAATAAGGCAATTGCTGCACTTATCGGTTACATAAAAGAAACACAAAAAACGGATATTTCTTTTGTAAATGAGCTTAATGTTTACAGCGATTCGCAATATCTTGAATTTGATGTAAGTACGCACCGTAATCTTGAAATAACAGAGTCAATGCGTACCAAAGAGAAAAAAGGCTCACTTTTATGGGTACTTGACAAGACAAAAACCGCAATGGGCGCAAGAATGCTGCGCTCATGGCTGTTGCACCCTCTCCGTTCAATTCCCGAGATTATGCGCCGTCAAAGCGCAGTTGGTGCTTTACATAGTGAGTATATGACGCGCGAGGAATTGCACGATATTTTAAGCGGAGTGCTTGACCTTGAGCGCCTAATGGCAAAAATCGCGTACGGCTCTGCAAATGCGCGTGACATGCTTGCAATTTTAGGAAGTATATCTGTTATTCCGGAAGTTAAAAAGCTTATGTCATCGCTTGATGGAGAAGAGTTTGTCGAGATTTATCGCGGTATGGATGATTTAAATGATATCCGTGCGCTGCTTTTCGAGGCAATTAACCCTGAAGCGCCGCTTACAATACGCGAAGGCGGCATTATCAAAAGCGGATATAACGAAGAAATTGACAAATTGCGTTCTATCCGTGACGGCGGCAAAGAATATGTCGAAAACTTTGAATCAAAAGAGCGTGAAGCGACCGGAATAAAGAATTTAAAAGTGAGCTATAACCGAGTTTTTGGTTATTATATCGAAGTAACAAAGTCGCAGCTTGAATTCGTGCCCGAACACTATATCAGAAAGCAGACACTTACCAACTGTGAAAGGTATATTACCCAAGAGTTAAAGGAATTTGAAGCGACGATTCTCGGTGCGAATGACAAGCTTGCTGCAATGGAATACAGTATTTTTCAACAGATACGCGAATATCTTGCAGAGAATTCGGCGCGTATCCAGCAAAGTGCTTCTATGCTCGCAAAACTTGATGTTTATATCAGTCTTGCAACTGTTGCGGCAAAGAATCGCTATGTTTGTCCCGAACTTGCTATTGACGGCAGAATTGACATTAAAAACGGCCGTCACCCGGTTGTAGAAAAGTTTATATCTGACTCATATTTCATCCCTAACGATACTTTGCTTGACACCGACAGAAACAGACTTTTGCTTATTACAGGTCCCAATATGGCTGGTAAATCTACCTATATGCGTCAAGTGGCTTTGATAACACTTATGGCGCAGGTTGGTTCGTTTGTACCTGCCGACAGTGCTGTAATTTCAATCGTCGATAAGCTTTTTACGCGCGTTGGTGCATCTGATGACCTTGCTTCCGGACAGTCTACGTTTATGCTTGAAATGAACGAAGTTGCATACATTCTTCGCAATGCCACAAAGCACAGCTTGATTGTTTATGATGAAATCGGTCGCGGTACAAGCACATATGACGGTATGAGTATTGCTCGCGCCGTTGCCGAATACACGCTTGGCAAAAAAATCGGTGCAAAAACGCTGTTTGCAACGCATTATCATGAACTGACAGTACTTGAAAACGAGTTTGAAGGTGTAGTGAACTACAACATTGCTGCAAAAAAGCGCGGTGATGATATTACTTTCTTGCGCAAAATTGTTCGCGGTGCGGCAGATGACAGCTATGGTATTGAGGTTGCAAAGCTAGCGGGTGTACCCGGCGAAGTTATCCGCCGTGCAAAAGAGATTCTCAAGGGGATTGAAAGCGGCGAAACAGTTGTTTCAAAGCCTATTGCTACTACTGTGGCTGACGAAAGTTTTGACATGATTTCCATGCTTTCGGCAAGCGAAGAAAAAGAAGTGGCGGATAAACTCCGTGCCATTGACATAAACACGCTTACGCCTATTGAGGCTATGAACTTAGTTTACGAACTAAAAAAGACACTAAAATGAAAGGTGGTGTGCGCTGATGGGAAAGATTAATGTGCTTGATTCTCATGTTGCAAATCTGATAGCAGCCGGTGAGGTTGTTGACCGTCCTGCATCTGTTGTAAAAGAATTAATTGAAAACTCTATCGACGCACACGCTACTCAAATCACTGTCGAAATCAAAAACGGCGGTGTTTCATATATCCGAGTTTCGGATAATGGCAGCGGCATCGCTCCCGAGGATATGCCGCTTGCCTTAAAGCGCCATGCTACAAGTAAGATTTCAAAGGCGGCAGACCTTAACGCTATTTTCACACTTGGTTTCAGAGGGGAAGCACTTGCGGCGATTTCTTCCGTTTCCAAAGTGCGTATTATTTCCAAAACCGAGTCCGCACCCAACGGCACTATGTTGTACGCAGATGGCGGCGAAATTTTAGAGGTTAGCGATGCCGGTTGTCCTAAAGGCACCACAATTACGGTTGAAGAGATTTTCGCCAACGTACCCGCAAGACGCAAGTTTTTAAAAAAGGATTCGACAGAGGCTGCTGCTGTATGCGCTTCGGTCGAAAAGGTTGCCCTTTCACACCCTGAAATTGCTTTTAAACTTATTTCTGATGGAAACATAAAGCTAGAAAGTGCAGGGGACGGAAAGCTTGAGCATGCTATTTTTTCAATCCTCGGCAAAGATTTTGCAAAAAGATTGTTGCCGGTAAAATGTCACGGCGAAGGCGTTGATGTTTACGGTTTTATCGGTACTTCTGAAAATGTAAAGCCCACCAGAAATTTTCAAAATTTCTTTATCAACCACAGATATGTAAAAAGCCGTACTGCAATGGCTGCGCTTGAGCAGGCATATTCATCATATATCGCGCCTGAAAAATTCCCATCCTGTGTGCTTTTTATTGACATAGACCCAAGCGCAGTGGATGTAAATGTTCATCCTGCAAAGCTTGAAGTTAAGTTTTCAAACGAAAAACTGATTTTTGACACCGTATATTACGCGGTGCGTAATACAATTGAAAAAAATACCGACCGGCCGGATTTGGTTTTAAGCAGCCCGTCGGTTTCAACTTCACGCTCTGTACTAAATGCGTTTACTCCGGTGGTAGACAGATCCGAGCGTGCCGCTATTACTCCCGAACAGCTTAAAATGGATTCTATTGGCGTTCTTCCGTTTTATTCAGACGTTTCGCATAAATTCCGTGAGCAGACACGTAAAGAACTTAACATTCCGGAAAGGGATGCCATCCCTGACGTCAAACCTCCTAAATTTGCACCCAATGTTGAAGCAATTGAGGTAAACATACCGATTGCTCCGCACAATACGGAGGCAACAGTTCCTGAATATAGGATTATCGGCGTTGCGTTTAATACTTATGTTTTTGTTGAAACAGAAGGTAAAGTTGTTATAATCGATAAACATGCTGCACATGAGCGCATTTTATTTGAGTCTTTGCGCGGAAAACTTAAAGAAGCGAATGTAATGCCGCAGATTCTGCTTGTGCCTATCACTGTTGGGCTTTCACAAAGTGATTTTAATGCGGTGCTGGAATATGTTGACAGTTTTAAAGAGATTGGTTTCGACTTTGAAACTGAGCAATCTCAAAGACAAATTAAAATCACTCAAATCCCGTCTGCACTTAAAATTACTGATGTTGAGGATGTTTTTGCAACTATCGCGGACAGGCTTGCAGACGGCACAGGAAATATTGACATCACCAAGCAGGATGCTTATGAAAAGGCTTTATATCAAGCTTCATGTAAGGCTGCAATGAAAGGCGGCAGACATGATAGTGAAAGCGATGTCAGGTTTGTAGTTGAGAAAATTTTAACCATACCTGATATTACAGTTTGTCCGCATGGCAGACCGGTAGTAATCAACCTTACAAAGCATGAGCTTGACAGACAATTTGGAAGAGAATAATTATTAAAGGAATAAATATGTTTAAGTTAATTAAAACTGAAGGAAGAGCAAGACGTGGAGAATTTGATACCGTTCACGGCACAATTCAAACCCCGGTATTTATGAACGTTGGTACAAGTGCAGCTGTAAAAGGTGGCATTTCAACTACCGACCTTAAAGGAATCAACTGTCAAGTTGAACTATCCAACACATATCACTTGCATATTCGTCCGGGTGATGAATTAATTTACAAGCTTGGCGGTATCCACAAGTTTTTCAATTGGGACAAGCCGGTTCTTACCGATAGTGGTGGATTTCAGGTTTTCTCGCTTGCAAAGTTAAGAAGAATCAAAGAAGAAGGCGTATATTTTGCATCGCACATGGACGGAAAAAAGATTTTCATGGGTCCTGAAGAAAGCATGCAAATTCAATCTCATCTCGCTTCTACAATTGCAATGGCATTTGATGAATGTGTAGAAAATCCTGCGACATATAAATACGCAAAAATGTCCAGTGAGCGCACTATCCGTTGGCTTTACAGATGTAAAGCAGAGATGGACAGACTTAACTCGCTTCCTGATACTATCAATAAAAAGCAGATGCTTTTTGGAATTAATCAGGGCAGCACTTATGCCGACTTGCGTATAGAAAACATGAAGGAAATAGCAAAGCTTGACCTTGACGGATATGCAATCGGTGGCCTTGCAGTAGGCGAAGAAGCTTCTGAAATGTACCGAATCATTGATGCTGTTGAGCCTTATATGCCGGTTAACAAGCCACGCTATCTTATGGGCGTTGGTACTCCTGTTAACATCCTTGAGGCGGTTCATCGCGGTGTAGATTTCTTTGACTGTGTAATGCCAAGCCGTAATGCGAGACACGGTAATCTGTTCACATGGCACGGTAAAATGAACATTAATAACGAGCGTTTTCTTGAAGATGCTCGCCCGATTGACGAGGGATGCAACTGTCCTGCATGCCGCGATTACAGTCGTGCATATATTCGCCATCTATTTAAGGCTCGTGAACTTCTTGGTATGCGTCTTTGCGTACTTCACAATCTCTATTTCTATAACGAGCTTATGCAAAAGATTCGCGATGCACTTGACGGCGGATATTTTGAAAGCTTTTATGAAAAATACAGAGTTGTTCTCGACAAACGCACTGATAATTAAAATCAAGGAGGTTGGATTATGAGCTATGATGTAATTATCGTTGGCGCAGGTCCTGCCGGTATTTTTACCGCGCTGGAACTTTTGCGCAACGGCAGTAAAGATAAGATATTGCTTATCGAAAAAGGCAAACCTGTTGAAAAACGCCATTGTCCCAAAGCAGAACTTGGAAAATGCGTAAACTGCAAGCCAAGCTGCGCGATTACTACCGGTTTTTCCGGAGCAGGCGCTTTTTCGGATGGTAAATTAAGTCTTTCTTATGAAGTAGGCGGTGACTTGCCGGACCTTATCGGTGTTGACCTTGCGCAGGAATTGATTAATTATACCGATAAGATTTATCTGGAATTCGGCGCTGACCCCCATGTTGAGGGTATAAGTGACAACGAAGAGATTAAAGAGATTCGCAAGAACGCAATCAAGGCAAATCTCAAGCTTGTTGACTGCCCGATACGTCATTTAGGTACTGAAAAAGCACAACAGCTATACCTTGATATCCAGAATTGGCTTCTGGCACACGGTGTTGAAATGAAGTTCATGACCGAATGTGAGAACATTATTATAGAAGATAATACTTGTAAAGGTGTTATTCTTTCAGAAGGCGGAAAATCCGTAGAATATTACGCTGATGAGATTGTAATTGCCACCGGCAGACGCGGAGCGGATTGGCTTGAAAGCATTTGCGAAACTCACGGCATTGCGCATGCTCCCGGAACTGTTGACATAGGCGTAAGAGTTGAATGCCGCAACGAGGTTATGGAAAAGGTCAACCGCGTACTTTATGAAAGCAAGCTTATCGGTCATCCAAAACCTTGGAAGAATAAGGTCAGAACCTTCTGTCAAAACCCCGGCGGATTTGTAGCACAAGAGAACTATGACAATGATCTTGCTGTTGTAAACGGCCATAGTTACAAGGATAAGAAGAGTAATAACACAAATCTTGCAATTCTAGTCAGCCACAATTTTACCGAGCCTTTTAATCAGCCCATCGCTTATGCTCAAAAGGTTGGCGAACTAACCAATATGCTTGCTTCCGGACATATTCTTGTTCAGCGCTATGGTGATATTCTTGACGG
Source organism: Eubacteriales bacterium (assembly GCA_045580835.1). Classification (GTDB taxonomy): domain Bacteria; phylum Bacillota; class Clostridia; order Oscillospirales; family CAG-272; genus UMGS902. The sequence goes on along the minus strand of JAZNOM010000030.1, from coordinate 20,247 downwards.
TAAGCGTACTTGGGCAAAAGAACTTTCATTTAGCAACGTTAAGCCTACGCTGAAAGATGCAGTACCAGGTGACATAACAGCAGCAATGCCTTACCGTGCAATGACTAACATAATTGAATTTATTAAAATGCTTGATATAGTTGTTCCCGGGTTTGCAAGTACTGAAACCTTGCTTTACAGTCCGGAGCTGAAGTTTTATTCTAACAAGGTAAAAATGGACGAAAATCTTGATACCAATATCAAGGGATTGCATTGCCTTGGTGACAGTTCCGGTTGGACACGCGGACTTATGATGAGTAGCGTGATGGGTGTTCTCATGGGCAGAAAACTCCTTGAAAAGTAAAATAAAAAGGACTCTTTCGAGTCCTTTTTATTTTACATATTCATTGTAAACAACATTTTTGGGTACGCCACGGTCTTTTGCTGCGGCTTTTATTGCATCATTTTTTACCATGCCGCTCGAAATGTAATAATCTACATGTTCAGATATAGTCATGTTATTCCAAAAATTATTTCGAATAACACTATCGAAACAACCTTCAATTATTAAAACATATTCGCCTCTCGGCTCATTAGTTTCATAGTGCTTGATAGCGGCAGAAAGGGAAGTGCGCATTACTTCTTCATTGAGCTTTGTAAGTTCGCGGCAAAGAGAAATCTTGCGTTCTCCCAAGGTGGCATACAAATCATTAAGTGTTTTGCAAAGTTTGTGCGGTGCCTCATACAGAATCAAAGTTCTGGTTTCACTCTTGATATAATCCAGACGCTCCTTACGCTCGCTTTTTTGAACGGGCAAAAAGCCTTCAAAAACAAACTTACGCGTATCAAGCGCAGACAGAGTTAGCGCAGTGATTGCGGCACTGACGCCGGGTGCTGCCGTTACAGGAACATTATTTTCAGCGCATAGACGCACTAAATCTTCTCCGGGGTCGCTAATGGCAGGTGTGCCGGCATCGGTCACAAGAGCGCAGGATTCGCCCGACAGAAGCCTTGAGACAATCTCATTGCCACTGCTGACTTTGTTATGCTCATAATAGCTGACAACCTCTTTAGAAATGTCGAAATATCTTAACAATTTCTTTGTATTTCGAGTATCCTCGGCAGCAATGAAGCTGACTTCGCGAAGTACCTTTACCGCACGATATGTAATATCGCTTAAATTCCCAATAGGAGTTGTTACGAGGTACAGAGTTCCGTCGTTGGTTTTATTTTTATTTTCATCAAAAAAAACTTCGTTTTCCATTTTAAATATTATCCTTAAAGCAACCGTTATCATAAATATATGCAAAATCTTCGGTATATACCTGATGCGACTCGTCGGTATACATGATTAACGGTTTTGAAATTTTAATCTCGGGTGAAGCGCCTTTTTTGCCCTCGACGAGGATTAAAGAAGGTGGAGCATCAATGTCAGGATGAACGGTGCAAAGTCGTTTAGGCTCAATTTTTGCCGCTCTCATAGCGTAAAATAACTCTGTCATGCGCTCCGGGCGGTATACTGCGTAGAAAATACCGCCATGCTTGAGATTTTTTGCAGCAGCACTGCAAAAATCACCAATGTCGCCTAGAATTTCATGCCGCGCAATACTTTTGAAATTATTATCGTTAACTTTTCCGCTACCGCAACGCATATACGGCGGATTGGAAAAAATCACGTCAGCTTCAAAGCCGAGGTCTTTAAACGAAAGCTCGCGTACATCTTTGCACAAAGCGAAAACTTTTTCGCCCAAGTTGTTAACTTCAATGTTACGAATTATAATATCATAAAAGCTCTGTTGAGCTTCGATTGCAAAAATTTTTTTAAACTTGTTTCTTGCAGCACACAGAAAAGAGATTATGCCGGTGCCGGCCCCAAAATCAATTGCAACCGATTTTGGCGAAGTTTTGGCAAATGCCGCAAGGAGAAGAGCATCCGTACCAAAGGTAAGCCCGTCTTTCTTTTGAATAAGTAATATATTTTCATTAACGCGGTCAACGCGTTCGTCGGAATGTAGCATATATTGTCCTTTTAAATCAAGAAGCGGATGCGATAAAATCGGATCCGCTTCTTGTTATGTATTCTGTTGGTTTAAATTACTCTGCAGCAATCGCACCTACAGGGCAAGCACCTGCACAAGCGCCGCACTCAATGCACTCGTCAGCATTGATAGTCATCTTGCCATCCTGCTCGCTGATAGCGCCGATGGGGCATTCTGCCTCGCAAGCACCACAAGCAATGCATTCATCAGAAATCTTGTATGCCATTTGTGTAACACCTCCATTAAAGTGATGATTTAATTGTAGCACAATTTTATAAAAAATCAATAGCTAAACTGAAAAAATTAAAATTATTTTTTAGTAGTCTCGTCAGTTGTTTCCTCTTCATCATTACTCTTTTGGTTTTTTAAATGCAAAAGTGTAACATCAGAAACAGAATAGCTTTTAGGGCTTTCAGGCTTATCTTCGAGTCTTACTTTAATCTGTCCGGCAAGCGGATTTGTTTCAATAACAACGCCGTTTCCGTTAGCGGTTTTTACGGTAGAACCAAGCGGAGGCGTTTTTTTGATTGCTTCTTCGTAAGTTTCATGCTCATAGCGCAGGCAACACATTAGCCTACCGCAAGCACCAGAAATTTTTGCAGAGTTGAGAGAAAAGTTTTGCTCCTTTGCCATTTTAATTGAAACCTGGACGAAATCAGAAAGAAATGACGAGCAACAAAAAGGTCTGCCGCACACCCCGAGACCACCAAGAAGCTTTGCTTCGTCTCTTATACCAATCTGTCGAAGTTCAATTCTTGTTCTGAAAACAGATGCAAGGTCTTTAACAAGTTCTCTGAAATCAACTCGTCCGTCCGATGTGAAGTAGAACAAAAGCTTTGAGTTATCAAAAGTATATTCAGCCTCAACCAGATTCATGTCGAGTTTATGTTCAGCGATTTTTGTTTTACAGATTTCAAAAGCTTCTGCTTCTTTTTGTTTGTTTTCTTGCGCGTGTTTTAAATCCGCATCATTAGCGATACGTATAACCGAACGAAGGGGAGCAACGATTTCATTTTGCTTTACCATTTTATTGGCTACCGCAACAGTTCCAATCTCAAGACCGCGGGCGGTTTCTACGATAACGCTGTTTTCGGTGCTCGCACTTTGTTTGTTTGCATCAAAATAATATACTTTACCTGAAGGCTTAAACTTAACACCGATTATTTCAACCTCTTCGGGTATTTCGCGTTCAGAGATGTTTTCTTGTTCGTTCATATAAACCTCATCCTATCATAATTCTTTTAGCATCGCCGCAAAATGTCACAGCGGCAAGTTTAATATCAAGATAAAACTTAAGCTTTTCCAGTAAAGAGTCAACTGACTCAATAAGTTTTAATACTTTAAAATTTGTGATACGGGAAACAAAATCCTCCGCTTCCTCACATCCGGAAAAGAAAAGCAAACTTTTGTCAAAATCGCATTTTAAAACCGCGATATCGCGCAAAGCAATTTTTAGTGTTTTAAAAAACTCTGACATAGCTTCCGACTCGGTTGGCAGAGCAGTGCAAAACAAATCAAGCTCGGTAAGGGAAGGCGCAGTCAGTGCTTTTAAAAAATCAAAAACCAAATTGCGCAAAACCGAATGCTTATCGCTTTCATCGCAAAGCGAGAGCGCTGCACCAATGCTTCCATTTGCCGCGAGTGCAATTGTTTCGAGCTTTTCGGGCGCACTTTCCGACAGTTCGCGTGCTTTGGGAGAATGTTCGACCAAGTATTCCTTAATCTCATCAGTAGGTATATGCTCGGTATAGAGTATCGGTGCCCGACTTTTTACGGTTTCAAGCAGATTCTCTGTATTTGAGCAAAGCAAAAGGAATACCACGTAATGCGGTGGCTCCTCGAGAACCTTCAAAAAAGCATTTTGAGCATTTTGATTCATCGTTTCGGCATCCTCAATGATATAAACACGCTTTTCAAGTTCATTTGGAGCGATGTAAATACTGTCCTTAATTTCACGAATGAGATTAACGGTGAATTCTTTTTTGTCCGCATCTTTGCGCACGAGAATCACATCGGGAGAAAAGCCGCCAAGAATCTTTTGACAACTTTCGCAAGTACCGCAGGGAAGAGAGTGACGGTTATTACAAGCAAGAGCCGCGGCAATATTTATAGCAAGCGTTTTTTTGCCACTGCCTTTTGCTCCGGCAATAATATAAGCATGAGGAAAACGTCCTTCTGAAATCTCATCAGCAAGGCGCTTTCGCAGTGCTAAATTGTTGCGTATAACGCCAAAACAGTTTTCCACGGCAATACTCCTCAAACATAATATATAAATTATATCAAAAATACATTTCAATGTCAAATACATTTTGATGGAAACCAATGGTATATATAATATTGATATTCAGAAGCAAACTAAACAAAGGAGGGAATTATGAGAAAGTTAATTATCATTTTATCCGCAGCAGTTGTTCTTTTGCTTGTTTTTCTTTTGTTTTCAAACGCTTCGCTTGATATTTACAAAGAGAGAGTAAATGAAACGGCATTTTCGATTTGCGCAAACGAGATTTTAAGCGCAAATCCTCCGCAAACTAAAGCGAAAAACGCCCAAATGCTTTTGACCTTTTCTGACCTTAGCGAAAAACACAAGAAAATTTTAATAGATTCTGCACGTAATAACTCGCCTGGTTTAGCAGAAGTAGCAAAGTTTATGCAGTATTTTGAATACAATCAAAAAAATCTCAACTTATTGATAGAAAAAATCGAAAGTTTAGAAACGGTTTCTGCGATAAAAACAGTTAACAAGGTAACTGCAGGCGAGGTTGCAGAAATGATGATTAATGATATTTTTAAAGGAGGCGTAAAGCTTAATAAGGAATTAGGCGACGGAAATAATTATATAATCCGATATTATTGCTCAAATTTTTGCATTGATGTTTGCAATGATACTACTATAAGGTACATGAGCAATATTTCGCATGCAGGAAGTGAAGATTTGCTGCTGAATTGGCTTTTAGAAGACGAAAACGCATATGTTGATACCATTGAGTTGGAATCGGGTATTGAATATAGAAAAGTGACAGGTAATACAATTAGTGCTATCGTTGGTGTTGATGTAAATACTAACCGAGTTATAGCGGCAGAAATTACTCTTAAATCATAGAAAAACTATTGCAAAAGAACTTTAAATCTGTTATAATGTATTGGTATTTAATAGTTTAGCCGTGTGATAAGGCCATGCCAACCGGGGGAGTAGCGGTCCCTTGTACTTACAATCCGCTATAGTAAGGGTGGACTCCTGTTTTGAGGGGAGGAGCGGTGCGGTCTGCGCCGCATTGACTGCGTTGACGGATGGGTCTTGCGCAATCAATGGCCGTGAACCATGTCAGGTGGGGAACCAAGCAGCATTAAGCGGTATGTTTGATGTGCCGCGAGGGTGCCTGTCTTGAGCAGAATGTGTGGTTAACGCGTATTGTTTTTTTCTCGATTTTCGGGTGCATGGTCTTATCATGTGGCTAATCTTTGGGCGAGGCGGCTTTTTGCCCTCGCCTTATTTCATAAGTAGGGAGGGGTTTCTTTGTATCAGGCTCTTTACAGAAAATGGCGTCCTGTAACATTTGACGATGTCTGCGGACAAAATCATATTACAGATATTCTCAAATACGAAACATCGGAAAACAAAATTTCACACGCATATCTGTTTTGCGGTCCTCGCGGCACCGGTAAAACCACTTGTGCAAAAATCCTTTCCAAAGCCATAAACTGCACATCACCCGTTAACGGAAATCCTTGCGGCGAATGTGCTGCTTGTAAAAGCATTGACAGTGAAAGCACAACAGATGTGCTGGAAATGGACGCTGCTTCAAATAACGGCGTAGACGCGGTAAGAGCTATTCGCGATGAAGTAATTTACACTCCTTCAGGTTTAAAATATCGCGTTTATATTGTCGACGAGGTACATATGCTATCCATTTCGGCATTCAATGCGCTTTTAAAAACACTGGAAGAGCCGCCAGCGCATGTTGTATTTATTCTTGCAACCACAGAGCTTCAAAAGCTTCCTGCGACCATAATTTCAAGGTGTCAGCGCTTTGATTTTAGAAGAATTTCCACCACGGTAATCTCCGAACGATTGATGCATATTGCGAAGGCTGAAAATATCAATCTTAATGAAGATGCGGCTCGCGTACTTGCACGCCACGCAAACGGCGGCATGCGCGATGCAATCAGTTTGCTTGATTTGTGCAGCAGCAGCGGCTGTACGCTCGATGCTGCGCGTGTCGAAGAATTGCTTGGCATCAGTAGCATCGAAAGCATACGAGGTCTTGCAAACGCGGTTTTATCTAAAGATTTTTCTTTTATTTTCAGCACTGTGCATGATATATCGGTTTCCTCGGTAGACATTGCAGTTTTCTGGCAGGATGTTCTTTCTTTCTACCGTGACATGCTTGTGGTTAAGACAACGGCAAATCCAGGTGAATATCTTGATAGCACAACCGAAGAAATTGAAAAAATCAAGCAAATTGCAAGCGATTATCCGTACGAAAGACTACTTTACCATATACGCTTGCTTGATGATGCGCTTGCTCAAATGCAACGTTCAGGCAGTACAAAACGCATTATCGCCGAACTAACATTTATAAAGATGTGTGACCCGTCGCTTTCAGACGATTCATCTGCAATACTTGCCCGTTTGTCTGCGCTTGAGGACAAAGTCGGAGTGCTTGCACTTGGCGGAGTTGTTCAGCCGCAGATAAAAAAAGCTGAACATAATAAAGAACCGCAATTTGCCGTTTCAAAAAAAGAAGAGAAGGTAATCGAAGCAAGTCCAAAGAGCTCTTCTAAAAAATCAATTTCATACTGGCTAGAAATTGTAGAGAATCTTTCAAAGGAGTTCCGCGCAGCAATGGGGCTTCGCAATGGCTCACGTGCGTATATCGACGGTGAGCGTGTAGTTGTAAAGGTCAACAACAATTTTACCGTTCAGATGATGTCAGAGGACAATGTAAAATCTACTCTCGCAACGATGATTTCTTCTCGCGAGGGAACTATGTTTTCGCCCGAAAACATCATTTTTGAAGTAAAAACGGATGACGATAAAAACAACGATGATTTATTTGATACACTTATATAAAGGAGACTTAAAATGAGAGCTAATTATCCCAAGGGCGGCCCACAGAATATGAACAATATGATGAAGCAGGTTCAGAAGATGCAGGAGGATATGGCTGCGCTGCAAGAAGACCTCGAAGCAAGAGAATACGAGGTAAGTGCCGGAGGCGGTATGGTTACCGTAAAAATCAACGGCAAGCGCGAGGTGCTTTCTATTGATATTAAGCCTGAAATCGTTGATCCTGACGATATTGAAACGCTTTCCGATGTCGTTACCGCCGCTGTTAATGAAGCTATCAAAAAGGTGGATTCTACCAGCGAAACCGAAATGGCAAAAATCACCGGCGGCATAAATATGCCCGGTATGTTTTAATTGCTATGACAGAGTATCTTGCTCCTCTTGAAAAGCTTATTGAGCAATTCAGAAAACTCCCCGGCGTCGGCAGAAAAAGCGCCGTTCGTATGGCGTTTTCTGTAATTGAAATGACCGATGAAGCAGTTGAAAACTTTTCTGCAACTGTCTTAGATGCAAAAAAGCAGATTTGCAATTGCGAAATCTGTCATAACCTTTCGGTTGATAACATTTGTCCTATTTGTGCCGACTCTACTCGTAACCAGTCTTTAATCTGCGTCGTGGAGGATGCAAAGGCAATTCTGGCTTTTGAAAAAGTACGAGGTTTTCGCGGAGTTTATCACGTGCTTGGAGGTGTTATTTCTCCTATTAACGGTATAACCCCTGACAAACTTGCAATCAGTGACCTTGTAAAACGTGTTGCAGAAAAAAGCGTAACAGAAGTAATTATCGCTACAAATCCTACCGTAGAGGGCGAAACTACTGCTACATATATTTCAAAACTATTAAAGCCTACGGGTGTCATCGTAACACGTTTGGCTTACGGAATTCCGGTTGGCGGAGATATCGAATATGCTGACGAAGTTACACTCAATCGTGCTATTGAAGGAAGAAGATCTTTCTAATAAAAAAATCGGACAATAGTCCGATTTTTTTATTCTGTTAATTCATAAAGTTGAAGCAATCTGTCCTCGATTATTGTCTTTCTCTCGTCAAGTTCGGCAGCGCGAATATAGTCACTCGCAGCGTCGCCGTAAAGTTCATCAATAACTTTTACAAGCTCCGCCTCAAGTTCTTCTATCTCTTTAAGGTAAGCTACGTGCTGTTTTTCGTTCTTTCTCTTGTCCGCGGCTTCCTTTTTCTTTTGCATGTAGTCATCTTTGCTACTTGAACGTGGTTCGGGAACTTCGGCATTCATTGCTGCATCAGGTGAGAACAAAAGTTCACGCTGTGCTCTGTATGCTTCATATGCATTTTCGTCGCTTGATGGAGTGAAAACAAAAGTAGAAGTAGGGAAGTCATGCGGCAAAATTTCAATGATTCTCGTAGCAAGTTTTTCAATAAAGAATCGGTCATGCGAAACACAAACAATAGTGCCTCCAAACGCACTCAAAGCATTTTCAAGTGCTTCTCGCGAAGGAATATCAAGATGATTAGTAGGCTCGTCGAGAATCAAAAGGTTTACCTTTGACAGAATAAGTTTTGCCAAGGTAAGTCTTGCTCGCTCGCCGCCGCTCAAATCAGAAACACGTTTTTCGGTGTCGTCATACTTGAACAAAAACAACGCAAGCGTACTGCGGATATCATATTCGGTAAGGGTGGGATATGCATTCCAAAGCTCGTCTAAAACCGTTGCCGATTCATCTAAATTTTGGTTTTCCTGGTCATAGTATGCCGCTTTGATGTTAGCTCCCAGCTCTACTGTACCGGTGGTAGGCACGAGCATATCAACAATAATTTTCATAAGAGTAGACTTGCCGCAACCGTTCGGACCGGTAAAGAACACTCTTTCGCCTTTTTTAATTAGAAAAGATACCTTTTCAAATATAGTTTTGCCTGCAAATTTCATTGATAAATTATCAGCGATGATAACATCATTTCCGCCGGCAGGCGCACTTTGGAAAGAGAGCCGTATTGATTTTTGCTCATCATCCGGCTTTTCAACCTTTTCCATATGCTTAATATAGTTTTCTTTTGCACGTATAGTGACAAAATTGTGCTCTTGTCCCCATCTGCGCTGTTGCTCCATCATTGCTTCAACTCTGGCAATCTCTTTTTGCTGCAAATTATACTTTTTCAACTCAGCTTCGCGATTCTCTTCGCGTAACTTTTGAGCAGTGGAGTAGTTGCCGTTATAAAGCTTCGCACAATGTCTTTCAATGTGCAAAATCTTATTTGTAACGCGGTCGAGGAAATATCGGTCATGGGAAATAACAATAACAGTTTTCTTGTAAGAAGTAAGAAAACTCTCAAGCCAATAGATAGTTTCTACGTCAAGGTGGTTTGTAGGCTCGTCCAGCATGAGAATGTCGGGCTCCATAGCCAAAAGACGTGCAAGTTCAAGCCGTGTACGCTGACCGCCGCTTAATTTGAATACAGGTTGCTCGATAGTATCAATGCCGAACCCCATCTTGCCGAGAATACTCTGGCACTTACCTTTGAAATAAAGTCCGCCTTCGCGCGCAAATTTGTCAGAGAGTTCGCCGTATTCGTTAGAAAGCGCAACATATGAAGCAGATTCGTGGTCGGTGCGGTGACTCAAATTGTAAAAAATTTCATTCAGGCGTTGTTCCATTTTCATAAGAGAAGGATATGCTAAAAACATATGCTCAAGCACGCTTTCAACGCCATCTTCGCCCTCAAAATTTGCATTTTGCTCAAGAACGCCGATAGTTTTATCTTTAGAAATATATACTGCACCGGTATCTGGCGTATACTCACCTGTTATTATGCGAAACAAAGAAGTTTTGCCGGCGCCGTTTACACCAATAATGCCAAGGCGGTCGCCTTCATTTATTGAAAAAGAGATGTTTTCAAGAATTGTCGTTGCGCCAAAATGTAATGACAAATCCGAAGCATTTAAAATTATCATATAACAACTCGCTTAAATTTGATTTTATTTATTTTATCATAAATAACTACTTGTGTCAAATATAGCAGAAAATATCACTTATACTTGCACAAATATTTGAAAAACTATATTTAGAGTCAGGAGGTAATTTATGAAAAAGAAAACCGTAAATATGACAAGTTCTGTTTTGACAGGCATGATGGTAGGAGCAGTTGCCGGTGTTATGGCAAACGGGCTCGTGCAGTCAAAAAAGAAAAGAATAAAAAAGACAACGGGGAAAGCTATCAGCGCTGTTGGAGAAATGATGCAAAACGTTTCAGCGTATATGAAATAAAAATGGGAGGCATAACCTCCCATTTTTTAATTTTAATTAACCAAGTCTCTTTTCAAGAGCATCAAGCTCGGCATAAAGTTCAGCCGGAACATGATCGCCAACCTGAGCATAGAACTCACGGATGTTCTTTGCGTCTTCCTTCCAAGACTCAACATCTACAGTGAGAAGTTCCTTAATTGTATCAACAGTGATACCGTCAAGACCTTCAATGTTGATGTCTTCTGCCTTCGGAACATAGCCGATTGCAGTTTCAACAGCATCAACTTCGCCAGCACAACGAGCGAGGATCCAAAGGAGAACACGCATGTTGTCGCCAAATCCGGGCCAGATGAAGTTGCCTTCATCATCGGTACGGAACCAGTTAACATTGAAAATCTTGGGCGCATTGGGAATCTTCTTACCCATATCAAGCCAATGTGCGAAGTAATCGCCCATGTTGTAGCCTACGAAAGGACGCATTGCCATGGGGTCGCGGCGAACTACGCCGACAGCACCTGCGGCAGCTGCAGTTGTTTCAGAAGCCATGATGGAACCAACAAAAGTACCGTGCTGCCAGTTCTTGGACTGGTATACCAGAGGAGCGGTCTTCGCACGGCGGCCGCCGAATACGATTGCGCTGATCGGAACACCAGCGGGATTATTGAATTCAGAAGAGATGCAGGGGCAATTAACTGCCATAGCAGTGAAACGGGAGTTAGGATGAGCACCGCAAGTAGACTTGTCCTTCTTGTCATACTTGGTGTAATCCCACTTGTTGCCCTTCCAGTCAATTGCGTTTGCAGGAGGATTGTTATCAAGACCTTCCCACCAAACAGTGTTGTTGTCAAGATCGTGAACAACGTTGGTAAAAATGGTGTCTCTCATAGTGGTGTGGAGAGCGTTGGGGTTAGACTTTTCGTTAGTACCGGGAGCAACACCGAAGAAGCCGTTTTCAGGGTTAACTGCCCAAAGTCTGCCGTCCTTACCAACACGAAGCCATGCAATATCGCCACCTACACACCATACCTTGTATCCAAGGTTCTGATAAATCTGGGGAGGAATAAGCATTGCGAGATTGGTCTTACCGCAAGCAGAGGGGAATGCAGCGGAAATATACTTAACTTCGCCGTTAGGATACTCAACACCAAGGATGAGCATGTGTTCTGCCATCCAGCCTTCTTTTCTTCCGAGGTAGGAAGCAATACGAAGAGCGAAGCACTTCTTACCGAGAAGAACGTTTCCGCCGTAGCCGGAGTTAATGGACCAAATGGTGTTGTCCTGAGGGAAGTGGCAGATGTAACGGTTTTCTTCGTCAATGTCAGCCTTTGCATGGAGGCCCTTGATAAAGTCGCCGTCCTCACCGAGAGCTTCGAGAACATCGTTACCAACTCTGGTCATAATAAGCATGTTGAGAACAACGTAGATAGAGTCGGTAAGCTCGATGCCGTACTTAGCAAAGTCGGAACCTACGATACCCATGGAGTAGGGAATTACATACATGGTTCTGCCCTTCATAGAACCGGTGTAAAGTTTACCGAGCTTTTCGTAGCATTCTTTAGGATCCATCCAGTTGTTAATGTTGCCTGCCTGCTCCTTCGTTTCTGTGCAGATGAAAGTTCTGCCTTCAACACGAGCAACGTCGTTTACAGCAGTTCTGTGAAGGTAACAACCGGGAAGCTTTTCCTGATTGAGTTTGAACATCTCGCCGGTCGAGCAAGCCTCTTCACGAAGAGCATTAGCCTGCTCTTCAGAGCCATCGATCCAAACGATTTTGTCAGGCTGAGTCATAGCAGCCATTTCGTCAATCCACTTGTTGACATGAATGTTTTTGGTCATTGGTATCATCTCCTAAAATTTATATATATATTTTGTAATTTCTGATTGAAAAACAATTTTTCCCTAATAATAATGTATCATGGATTTGTCAAATTTGCAATAGAAAAAGCGAAAAAAACAAAATTTTAACAATTCATAGAAAAATCCTTCACAATACGCTGATTTTTTATACAAAAACGCGAGAAAATCTCGCGTTTTACTGCTAGTATTTTAAAATGTTGTAGCGTTGATTCAAAATCTGCCAAAGTATAGGAGTTTCATATTCCAGTGACATTACATTTACACCGTATAAACCGTATGCATCTACCAAGTTAAGCTTTTCGTAAATTGACTTCGCGTCTTCAAAATGCATTATATGCTCAAGACCGTTTTTTCTGTCTCTTTCTTCATATTGTATATATGGAGTTCTTGTAATCTCATCAAACTTATTAGTTTGAACAGTTTGCATAGCTTTAAAACTTTCATATGGACTTACCGTACGCTTTTGATAGCTACCGTTGATTTTTGCATAGTCAACTCCAAACGTTGGAATTCCGAGTAATAACTTATCTTTGTATTTAAAAAGGAATTCATTTTGCAGTAATTCTTTGATTCTTTCAATCGGTGCGGCAGGAGAAGCCAAAACACTATCATCAAAGATATAATTCCAAAGTGGAACGAAGTCTGGAATATCTATAATATTTTCGTCAGAATGGTCAATTTCTTCTATTGGTATTAACGGACTCGAACATTGTAAATCATTCTCTTTGCACATGCCGGATAGAGCTAAAAACATATCTGTAAATTTATATTTATCGCCTTCATTCATTCCGGAAGCATTTAGTTCGATTCCGGCATAACCGTTTGACTTTGCAGAGTTTACAATATTATTTATAAGCTGCTCAACTTCATTTGGCGAATCAAGAACTTTTGCAAGACAGCTACCGTTATACATTCCGCGCTCGTTGATACATTCGATAACGAGAATAGGAACCGCACGGTATTTTTTTGCGATTTTGGGAAACACGGAGGCACTTTTAGAAACGGAAATATTACTGCCGATGATACTCGCATTATTCTGAACCAATAGTATTGATATATATGGAAGGTATTTTTCTATTTCTTCTATAGTAGCAGCGCCGGTATAAGCAGCTACCGCTATTTGTCTTGCCTCACTTTTATCATACGTCAAGTTTAATGTTTGCGACGGCACTAGTCTTTTTCCGTAAATCTGCGGATTATTCTGCATAAGTGACAAAACGCTGATATTGTTTTCTTCGGCAATGGCGTTTAAGGTATCTCCACCGCGTACTGTGCATGTCTTACACGGACGGCTTATTATAAGGGTTTGACCAACTACAAGTTTTTTGGTTGGATTTAAAAAATTATCAGTAATTATTCTGGTTTCGGGTATTCCGTATTCTTTTGAAATCGAGTAAATAGTATCGCTCGGGGTAACAGTATGAATTATCATGTTTCACCTCAAAATATGTTTTCTATCAGTATATGCAAAAGTATGCGCAGAATTATTCGTATTTTAGAGAATGTTTAGATAATTTTTGCTAATAATACTATTAGTTTTTTTCAGGAGGGGAAAGAATGAGCAAAGTTAATATAGTAAAAGTTTGCGGTAGAGAAATATTGGATTCACGCGGTAATCCTACAGTTGAGGCATCCGTAATGTTAAGTGATGGCTCTGTCGGCATGGCGAGTGTTCCTTCCGGCGCATCAACAGGAAAATTTGAAGCTCATGAGTTGCGTGATACTTCAAGCACTCGTTACGGTGGAAAAGGTGTGCTTGATGCGGTATGCAATATCAATAAAAAAATTTGCCCAACGCTTATAGGAGTATCAGCGTTTGAACAACACGAGATTGACAGAATAATGTGTGAACTTGACGGTACTGACAACAAGTCAAAGCTTGGTGCAAATGCAATTTTAGCAGTTTCTATGGCTTGCTCAAGAGCGGCGGCCAATTCCTATCACATGCCGCTTTTTAAATATATCGGAGGCGTTTCGGCAAAGAATCTTCCAATACCTATGATGAACATTTTAAACGGTGGAGCTCATGCATCAAACAATGTCGATATTCAAGAATTTATGATAATGCCTATTGGAGCCGAAAATTTTTCCGAAGCACTACGCATAGGTTCTGAAATCTATCATACGTTGGGTAGCATCATAAAGAAAAAGGGACTGAACACAGCCGTCGGCGATGAAGGCGGATATGCCCCGAGTCTTGACGGCGATGAAGATGCTATAAAACTTATATGCGAGGCCATAGATGCCGCCGGATACAACACAGAAACGGTAAAAATAGCATTAGACGCCGCAAGCAGCGAGTGGTTTGTGGGCGAAAAGTATAAGTTTCCCAAGCGCGGTACTGAAATGCAAACCGATGAATTAATTGGGTATTGGGAATCACTTATAAATAAATATCCTATCTATTCAATAGAAGATGCACTTGACCAAACAGATTTTGCGGGTTGGGCAAAGCTGACACAAAAACTTGGCGACCGTACAATGCTCGTAGGTGATGATTTGTTTGTTACCAACACTAAAAGATTAGTGATGGGAATCGAAGCCGACGCAGCAAATGCGATTTTGATCAAACCAAACCAGATTGGCACAATCAGTGAAACGATAAACGTAATTGTAAAGGCAAAGTCTAATGGATATAGATATGTTCTTTCGCATCGTTCAGGTGAAACCGAGGATACCACAATCGCAGATCTGGCAGTTGGTACAAATGCACCTTTCATAAAAACAGGGGCGCCCTGTAGAAGCGAACGAGTTGCCAAGTATAACAGACTTTTACGCATTGAAAGTTCACTAAATTCGGGCGCACATTTCGGTATATAAGCTAAAAAGTGTACCGCCGCCTAAAAAACGGCGGTATTTTTTAGAAAAAGGTGTTGACAAAACGGTTTCGTTGTGTTAATATAATTGAGTGCTGAAAACGCCCCTGTAGCTCAGCCGGTAGAGCACATGACTTTTAATCATGGTGTCCGGAGTTCGATTCTCCGCAGGAGCACCAAGAGCAGATACGAAAGTATCTGCTTTTTTGTTGTTTGATATAGGGGTGTCAAAATTTGATAGTTTATCGCCCTTATTATACATAGGGCGATATTTTTATAGAGTGGTTGCGCATCTGCGGATGCGCTGACGCTCAACCGACTACTCTTTTTATTTTTCCATTTGCTTTGTTATTATTTAAGATTACATATACCTTTAGTTTTCTTCTTGTCGGCTTGACCCCTAACAGGGCACGCGTTTGGCTTGGTAAGGAAGTAGCCTTCCTTGGTTGGTGCGATTGGTAAACTTTGACATAAAAAAAAGGACTGCGGCAAGCAGTCCTTACTTTTCGGGAAATTCATGAGCGAGTTTATACGCTATGAGTTTAACAAGATAGGCAGGGCAGGAACGGGAAGCGGTGGGACTATCTGTTTCCCAGCTTTCTATACTTCTTTTGGGTATCTCAAGATAATCAGCAAAGGCTTGTTGTGTAAATCCGTAGCGTTTGCGGAGTTCTTTTATTTCTGTCATGGTATCACCTCTTTGAAAAGATGATACCATAACTTTGGCGGTATTGTCAAGCATGAGATACTTCAATATACTTAACCTTATATGCGCCTTTTTTACCTGACCAATACCAATAAGCCCAATCGGTAAGATAACGCATTTCTTGACCTCTTTCATAACTCTTATCATAGCGCAAGTCATAATACTGCGCAAAGCGCTCATCATCACTTACAATGTTTAAATATGTCTTACGACCGTAATCATCTTCATCACGAATAAAATAACACATAAGATTAAACATTAAATCACTAATCATACCGGCAGGGGTTTCGGGATTGCAAATTACAACTTTCATTCTGTATGTCATCTTTCATTTTCTCCTTGACATTATATATTTTTCTATGATACAATCAAGACACAAGAGATAAGGTTAAGGCTTGTGTCTGACTGCATCTCCTTGACTTTATAGAGTGGTGTTCGTTGGAGCGGTTACCACTCTATTTTCTTTTCTTAATCCATAAGATAGATTAAGATTTTAAGTATCTGCTCCGAAGTAAAACCATCTGCATCAAGTCGCTCTATTAAGCGGTTGAATAAGCGGTTTTGCAGTTCTACGCAAGACATCTCTTCCATGTTCCTTTCTCCTTTCTCTTCGAGTGGTTAGCCACTCGCCTTATCCTCTTTAATTATATCACACATTGTGTGAAATTACAATAGATTTGTAAAAACAATCCACACAATGTGTGACAAAATTTTACCTTAATTTTTGTATATAATGACGAAAAAATTCGCGGCGCGGAATACGATGTATTTCCGCGCCGTTATTGCGCTTCGCGCGTAAGGTAGTAATGCTGCGCATTACGTTAAAATTGTAATGGGGTATATTGGTTGAAGTCTTTTAATATGGCTTTGCGTGAGAGATGCATATAGCGTTTGGTTATTTCGAGGTTAGAATGACCAAGGATGGTAGAGAGGTTGTATATACTGCCGCCGTTATCAAAATACAGTGTAGCGAATGTATGACGGAGCAGGTGAGGGGATAGGCGAGGAATTTCGCTTTGCTTTTTAAGACGTTTAAACAGACACTTAACGGTTGTAATCTGTATTGGTGTGCCGTCAGCCTTTAGAAACAAAAATTCTTTAGGTGAGACGGTTTTTATATATCTTTGAATAAGTGGGTAGATAGTATCGGGAATAGGTGCGCAACGCTCTTTATTGCCTTTACCAAGTACAATTATATAATCGCTGAATATATTTTCTGTGCGTACTCCTGCAACTTCTGCGCGGCGCATACCACTACCAAACATAAGAGAGCAGATAAGAAAGTCACGGAGTCCGAGCGTTGTATCAAGGTCAAAGCAGTTATATAGCCGTTTTTGTTCTTCCTCTGTAAGTATGTTTATCATGGGTTTTTCTGCTTTAGGGAGCTTGAACTTAACAAAGATAGACATATCTATATAATCGTTCTTTGCAAGCCAAGAAATAAAGCAACGGCAACCACGTGCATAAGTTTGTATTGAAATTGTGTTAATAGTGGGAATAGTACGTAGATATTGGAGGTAGTCTGTAATATGCTCATAGGTCAGCGCGGAGCTTTCAATATCATGACCGACAAAGTCAAGAAACATGAGTGAGGTTTTATCATAGTAGATATATGTATTTTCAGCAATGCCGGAGGCGGTTTTGATTTTTAAATAAAACTCACGAAGCACGGACAATGTCATGTTTTACACCTCTCTTTAATATTCTGGGAATTCATAAAAAATGCAACATTTATCAAGTATAGAATTTATGTTATCGGTTATAAAATAATACATATGTTCAACGTTACATACAAGCTTATAACCTGATTGTTGTTTAAGTTGTTGTTTATATTTCTTGCGAGAGTTTACACTCATCATAGAGAGTGCAAGCATTAAATCCTCCTCGGATAAGCGAGAAAGGGCGAATGTAAGTACATCTTTAGCAGTGTTATTTGTTATGTATACTTGTTCAATAGCAAGTGCGGATTTTTGAAGTTGAGTGAATTCAAACGGACGGAGTTTTTTCTGTTTATACCTGTGTGAATATTTTAAGGTAATTTCAAGACGTGCAGTTTCTTTTTCAATTTCGTAATATTTTTTACGCTCTTTTTTCTTATCATATATTTTAATACGATTATTCGTTTTATCAGCAAAACCTATATACTCGGTTTTATTGTTCATAGTGCCGATGCTTGCAGTTGTAGTATTACCGCTATTTAAGACATATTGAAAATCTTTTTTATTAAATCCCATGAAGTCAAAAGCAAGGTCAATGTTTTTAACTTCTTCTACAAAATACCCTTTAACACAAAAATAATGTGCAAGCCAATCGGGGATTTGAAATTTTTGTGGGTTAAATTCTATTTTAAATTTGCGTTGTTCTTTGAAAGTCGTACCGCCTGCATTACCGTTAAGACAAATAAAGAGTGAAAGTGTATACTTTTCGTATGTACCGTTATCATGACGGTGTTTATAGGATATTTCGTGAAGAACTCTATAGCCCATATATTTAAGGCTTGTTGTACGTTTATATTGAAATTGGTTATTACCGTGACGAGCAACAAGCGACTCTATATCATCGTTAAGGATATCTAAATCAGAACGACCGCATATACTGACTTTATCTATAGCGGGTTTTACACGGTTATCCGTGAACAACGCTATATCGTTCAAGTCCTGCATATGCGGTCACATCCTTTCTTAAACCTTGGGAATAACTATATCCGGTATAGTTACAGATATAGGAGTTTTCTTTTCGGTTTGTTTTTCGCTGAATTTCGGACGGATAGCGCCGTCCTCGTCAAAACGGTCATAAAGGTAATCTTTATATTTGTCAATTTCCTTTTTGTAGTCCTTTTTGACGGTTGTTGATACACTCATATCTATGAGGTATGTTGTATAAAGCTCATCATACTCTCCAATTTCTCTTACTGCATTTGTTGTATAGAGCTTTTTAAAGCATCTACTTTCATAGTGAGAAATTTTAAGCCACTTATACGGCAAAAAGCCAAAGAAGAAGTTATCGGTAATGTCCTCTTGTTCAATGTTGGTCATCCCGTTATCCAATGCGAGGATGGGAACAACGTTGACTTCATAAAAGGGAAGTACACCGAAAGCACGATGAAAATCGTTAAGCTGATAAATATATCCGATACGGTCACGGATGGGTTTAACAATATTATCGCTGACTTGGTCTGTCATGAACATTTTACCGTTGGTAAAGTGACGGAAGAAGCGGACGAGAGTTTGAATGTTCTGCATTACGTAGGGGTTGTCAAACTCCCACTGTGAACAGAACTGACCTATTTCATCAATCAAGACAACGCTCCCTTCGGGGAGGAGCTTGTACATCAAAAGATGCTCCTTTGTAAGAGGTTTACTGTAGATAGGATTTTTCTTTGATGAATTGATTTGTATAGGAATGTTGGAATAGAGGTTAGCGGGGTATTTTGCTTCGGGGAATATGTACGCTATAAGCTTAAAATGCTTATATATCCAATGCTTTAGGCGGCGACTCTTATACTCACGGAGCGCATGAGCTACGGCAAGATACGTCTTTCCGCTACCGAGTGTTCCGGTGAAACATATAAGATTGTTTTTGGGAAGTCGATAAGATTTGAAACACTTATAGCATACATATATAACTGCTACAACAAGGGCAATGAGGAAAATCACTCGGCGGTATTTACCTCGTTAGCCTTTTTCGCTTTTTTCTCTGCAAAATGCTTGCGGATGTTGGAAACAGACTTAAACCAACAGATAACGCCGACAACAAGCGCGGCAATGAACAAGAATCTAAACATTAGTTTTCACCTACCTTTGTATTTTCGTTTTGGGTATTCTTTTTGAGGTCGAGAAGTTCGCGTTTTAATTCGCGGTTTTCTCGTTTGAGGTTATGGATTTTGTCAAGGAATTTATTGCGTTCTTTACGGAGTGACCAATTTTCAAGGACACAAGGAAAGTCAACAATAAAAATCATGAGAGCAAGAATAAAAACAGAGCAAAAGAAAAACCAATCAGGAATAATCATTTATTTTATTTCTCCTTATGTAAGATAGTTTAGTACGCGCTTGCGCGCTAGAGGGTATACTGCTAATTTATAACCGCCGAAAGAACAACGTTTAAATTTGTTTCATTGTGCTTGTCTTCCGCCGAGTCAATATTTTGTCACTCTCCCTGACGCTACGCTAACGGGAAGTGTACTGCAATTTTCGTTCGGCGGACTTTCGGCGGTATCAATTATGTATTGGCGAAAGGACACCTACGGTAAAATTTATTTCTTTTCGCGCATATCTTCCCTTAACTTAAGTTTGCTATATAGGGAAGAGTCATCAGGATTAGTGGGGAATAATTCGGAATGGATATCATCAAGTTTGAGTTCAAGACGAGAGATATCTATATCTATGTTAGAGAGTTGTTTAGAGATAGAGAATAGTTTAACTATTATAGAGCCAAGAAAAGCCGGAATAAGTACAATTATTACAAAGTACATAGTAAATTACCTCTTATGTTTATATTTTCGAGAATAGTACCGAGGGGGTTCTGTGGGGTTTTCTGTAGGGGGAGAGATATCAAAGTAA
>JAZNOM010000029.1:0-18513 GCA_045580835.1 Eubacteriales bacterium | reverse complement strand
AAAACCGTAACGAAAAGCGCGGTCAGTGCAAAGTCAATTCCCTCTGTTGAAAACGGAATTATCTGCCCAAGCAATGCACCGATAACGCTGCCGACTATCCAATACATATGATTGAGCAGTGACACAAGCGTATAATATCGGCGGTTCTTTTCACCGTTGCATACAAGCGAATACGTTTCATCCGTGAGCGAAAATATAAGATACGGCTTGCATTTGCCCGCGCCTTTATAACGGTCAACCATGGAAATGCCGTAAAAGATGTGGCGCGCGTTCACCATAAGTGTTGCAATAGCGGCGCTGATAAGGGACGCGCCGCCGGTGAGCAGGTCGACCGCAAGATACTGCATCGAGCCTGCGTAAATAAGCGCGCTCATGGCAAGCGTCCACCACACACCGTAGCCGTTTGTCTGCATGATTATGCCAAAGCCCATACCAAGCACTATGTATCCCGATAATACGGGAATTGTGTCGCGCAAAGCGCGTTTGATTTCATTTTTCATATAACTCCCAAAAAAGGGCGCATACGCGCCCTTTTCATTTTTAAGTGCTATTCACCAAGGTAAGCTGCACGGATGCGAGGATCGCTCATAAGTTCGCTTGCCTTGCCCTCCATAACGATGTTACCGGTTTCAAGAACATATGCTCTGTCAGCAATGGAAAGTGCCTTCTTTGCATTCTGTTCTACGAGAAGAACGGTTGTGCCGTCCTTTGAAACCTCGCCGATAATCTTGAAAATCTCGTTTACAAGAAGCGGAGAAAGTCCCATTGAGGGTTCATCCATAAGAAGAATCTTGGGGTTTGACATGAGCGCTCTGCCCATTGCAAGCATCTGCTGCTCACCGCCCGAAAGAGTACCTGCAATCTGATTTTTGCGTTCCTCAAGACGGGGAAAATGGCTGAATACATACGCGAGGTTTTCGTCAATCTTTTTCTTATCATTGATTGAAAATGCGCCGAGCTTTAAGTTATCAAGAACTGTGAGCTGTTGGAAAACTCTGCGTCCCTCCGGAACATGTGCCATGCCGAGATACACGATTTTATGTGCAGGAATCTTGGTAAGGTCCTTGTCTTCAAGGTAAATGTGACCGCTCTTGGGAGCGATAAGTCCGGTGATAGTATGCAGAATGGTTGTCTTGCCTGCACCGTTTGCACCGATAAGCGCGATAACCTCGCCCTCGTTTACCTCAAAGGATACACCCTTTATGGCATTTATCATGCCGTAGTATACCTGAATATTTTCTACCTTTAACATTTATTCGTCCTCCCCGATATAAGCAGTAATAACGCGGGGATCATGGAGAACCTCTGCGGTGTCGCCGCTTGCAAGCTCCTGACCGAAGTTGAGCACAGTTACTCTCTCGCAAATACCCGAAACAAGCTTCATATCATGCTCAATAAGCAAAATGGTCATATCAAATTTATCGCGTACAAAGCGGATGGTTTCCATAAGCTCTGCGGTTTCGTTGGGGTTCATACCTGCTGCAGGCTCGTCGAGAAGCAAAAGCTTTGGATTTGTAGCCATTGCGCGCGCAATTTCAAGCTTTCTCTGCTTACCGTAAGGAAGATTGCAAGCAAGAGTATTTCTGTCCTCTTTAAGACCGAAAATATCAAGCAATTCCTTTGCACGGTCTCTCATCTTCTTTTCGGTAGCAAAATGCGAAGGAAGACGGAACATGCTTGCAAATGGCGAACTTTTATATTCCGGAAGATTGTGAAGACCGACCATAACGTTGCTTATAACAGTCATGTTATTGAAAAGTCGGATATTCTGGAAGGTTCTTGCTATACCCTTGCGGTTGATAATCTCCTGCTTTTTACCGGTGAGGTCTTCGCCGTCGAGATAAAACTTTCCCGCAGTGGGCTGATATACACCGGTAAGAAGATTAAACACTGTTGTTTTACCGGCGCCGTTAGGACCGATAAGACCGTAAAGCTCACCTTTGTTGATTGTAATATTAACATTCTGCGCAGCCTTAAGACCGCCAAAGGAGATACCGAGATTTTCGGTTTTAAGCATTACTTCGCTCATTATTTACTTCCTCCTTTGTCATTTGCACTGATATCACCGTGAATGCTTGCATCAGATTCGGGAGCCATGTCCGTAGAGAGAAGCGCATCCATCTTGATTTTTGAAGGAACTCTTGCCCACTTTGCCTCGTCGTCTCTGCGCTTTGAGGCATCAGCTTTACGAAAGCGCTCGGTAAGTGCACTGATACTGTAGCGTTCTCTGAAGCTCTTAAGTGCAGGGGCGTTACTGAATATTACAACGATAACAAGAATTGTTGCATATACAACATTCTTAAGCGAAGCAAGGTCGCCCGAAAGCTGACTCTGAAGCATGAAGTTGATACCGGTAATGAACACGGCAGAAACAATGGAGCCTGTGATAGAGCCCATGCCGCCGAGAACAACCATAACGAGAATCTCAATTGAATAGTTATACGAGAAGAAAGAATATAAAACGGGAGTTGTGGTATGTGCGTAGATTACACCTGCACAACCTGCAAAAAACGCCGAAATAATAAATACAAAAAGTTTGTAAAAGGTTACGTTAATGCCCATTGACTTTGCAGCAATCTCGTTGTCGCGAATAGCGGTAATCGCTCTGCCGTGCTTGCTTTTAACGAGGTTCTGCACAAGAATAAGCATTATAATCGCCACGATGAATACAACAATAAACAACGTGGGGGACTTTCTTGTGTCATATATAAGGGTACCGGTGGTAAGGCCTCTTGCTCCACCGAAGACCTTTTGGTTCATGAAAATGTTTCTTACAATTTCGCCAAACGCAAGGGTTACGATAGCGAGATAGTCACCTTTGAGTCGAAGCGATGGTAATCCGATGATAAAGCCAAAGATGGCTGCAAAAAGACCGCCGACAATCATTGCAATGAGTAACACGGGTAGCTTCATATCAAAGCCGCTCTGCTTTAAAAGAACCGCAAAAAGACCGCCAATATATGCGCCTACACACATAAAGCCTGCGTGTCCAAGGCTGAGTTCTCCAAGAAAACCTACTACAAGGTTAAGCGAAACGGCAAGAATAATACCGTAGCCCATCTGCGCAAAAAGCTGAGCGGTAGAAGGGCGAAGACTTCCCGTAAGGTGCATAACAACGCCGAAAATCAAAAGCGCGCCAACGAGAGCATAGTTTATGAAATGTTTTATTTTAAAGTTTTTCATACTCAACTACCATTCCTTATTAAACTTTCTCTCTCGTAATCTTGCCGAGAAGACCTGTGGGCTTAACGAGAAGAATTACGATAAGCAAACTGAATTTAATTGCAACTGTATATGAAGAAAGCGGAGAAGCAAGGCAAAGCTTTTCAACCACGCCGAGCAAAATGCCGCCGACCATTGCACCGGGGATAGAACCTATACCGCCGATAACCGCCGCAGTAAACGCGGTAATACCGGGCATTGCGCCAAGAGTAGGCTCAGCATTGGGAATCTGGAACAGATAAAACATTCCTGCAAAGGCTGCAAGTGCAGAGCCAACGGCAAAAGTTACGGTTATAATTCCGTTTACGTTAATGCCCATAAGAACTGCTGCACCTCTGTCCTCGGAAACCGCAAGCATTGCTCTGCCGGTCTTTGTACACTTGATAAAAAGAGTAAGAGCAACCATTATGATAACGCCGCATACAAGAGTTACCGCAGCACCGGTAGTAATACCGATATCATTAAGGAACGGGATAGCGGGAAGTTGTCTCCATGCGGAAGCAACAGGTCTCGGCTGCGAGCCGAAAACAAGCTGTGCAATACCCTGCAAGAAGTAGCTCACACCAATAGCGGTGATAAGAACCGCAAGGGGAGATGCTCCTCTAAGCGGCTTATATGCTACTTTTTCTATCACAATGCCTAAAACAGTACACAAAACAATTGATGCAATAATTGCAACAATCGGCGATACGGAATACGAAAGCGTCATAACGATAGCATATGCGCCAACCATTATTACGTCGCCGTGCGCAAAGTTAAGCATCTTTGCAATACCGTAAACCATTGTATAGCCTAAAGCAATAAGAGCATATATACTTCCTAAGCTAAGTCCGTCTATCAATGTTATCATAATCATTGCTCCTAACCTTTTCATTCTAACGAAGAAAATTTCTCGCGAATAAAAATAAGTTTAAATACAAATTTGGTTGGACACGGTGTCCATGCCCAACCAAAGCCGTAGTCAAGTAATTTCTTAATTACTTGTTAAGTTCGATAATTACAGGCTCCTTGGTAGCTGCACCGGTAGCTTCCCAAGTCATAGTACCTGTTACACCGGTAAATACAAAACCATCAGCAGTGATAGCTGCCTTAACAGTTTCGCAAAGAGTATCGGGGTCGATGGTAACATCGTCAACACCGGCAGCCTTCATAGCCTCATAGATAGCCATAACTACATCGTAGCCGTCAGCAGCGAACTGGTCGGGCTTTACGCCGTATGCAGCCTCATAAGCGGCTACAAATTCTGCAACGTTTGCATCGGTGCTGTTAACGTCGAAAGGAGTGATGTACTTGATAGTGTTGGTAACGGTTTCGTCAATCTGGCCTGCAACGCCGTCAAGACCGTCGCAACCGAAGAGAACTGCATCGCAGCCCTTTGCTACAGCAGCCTTAGCAATAAGACCTGCTTCAGTGTAGTAAATGGGGAGGAAGATAACGTCGCAATCCTTAAGTGCTTCTACCTGAGTGGAGAAGTCAAGCTTGTTTTCTGCATTGAAGGTCTTTACGGTGTACTCAACGCCGAGTTCCTTCATCTTTGCATCAAAAGCTTCATAGATACCGCTGGAGTACGTATCGCTCTCGTCATAGATAGCACCGATCTTGGTGAAGTTAGCAGTGAGCTCTTCTGCAGCGAGGATACCCTGGTCAGGGTCGCCAAAGCAAACGCGGAAAGCGTTGGGCTGTGCAATGCAGATGTCTGCGGAAGCAGAAGGAGTCATAAAGAAGAGGTTGTCGCTTGCAGCCTTTGCTGCGAAAGCTTCGCAGGAGCCGGAAGTAACGGAACCGAAGGAGATCTGCATGCCTGCTTCGAAGAGCTGGTCATAAGCAGTAGATGCCTTGTCTGCAGCAGCCTGGTCATCCTTGATGTCGAACTTGAAGTTCACACCGTTAAGACCGCCGTTTGCATTGATCTTTTCAACAGCGAGTTTTGCGCCGTTCTGTACGGAGATACCGTAGCTGGAAGCGTCACCGGTAAGGGGACCTGTACCACCGATAAAATACTCGGTGTTGTTTGCAGCATAGTTATCAGCTGCATTTTCGCCGCATGCTGCAACGCAGAATACTACAACTACAGCAAGCATAATAGCTAAAAGCTTTTTCATGATTTTTCCTCCAAAAAAGAGTTGTTAAATGAAATTTGCTAACCGTTTTATACTAGTTTTCGGTTAGCATATTCTTATATTACTCGAAAATGCAAAAAATGTCAACCCAAAAGCTCCTATGAAATGCCAAAATATCAGCAAAAAGCGCCGATGTTTTTGTGCATTTTGAACAGTTTTTGCGTTTTTTACTACTTATTTATGAGTTTTTTGAGGCGTGAAACCTCACCCATTACCATTACCGCGGAGTCGGCAGTGAATATATATTCAGGGCTTACATTAGGGGTAAGGCTTGCATCGCTGCTCTTTTTTATACCGAGAATGTTTGCTCCGTAATGTGCGCGTACATTAACCTCGCGCACGCTTTTGCCAACCCATTCCTTGGGGACGGCAATCTCGTAGATTGCATGATTTTCCATAATTTCGATGCAGTCAAACACGCTATCCCTGCCATAGATATTGGCAATTCTCTCACCTGCATCGCGTTCGGGAAAAATAACCTTATCCGCGCCAAGTCGAAGCAAAAGCTTTTCGTGCATTTCACTGCCTGCTTTTGCATAAATACACTGTGCGCCGAGGTCCTTAAGCAACGTCACCGCCACAAGCGAGCTTTGAATGCTCTCTCCGATTGTAACAAACACAATGTCAAAATCCTCAACTCCGAGGGATCTAACAAATTTTTCACTGGTGCAGTCACCAATCTTTGCACCTGCGGCATATTCAATCACGCGGTTGATTTTTTCTTCATCGGTGTCACATACAACAACCTGATTTCCAAGTTCTGAAAGCGGCTTTACCATGGACATACCAAAGCGTCCAAGACCGAGTATAAGTATATTTTTCATATCACAAAGAACATCGGAACCTTTTAAGGAAAGGTTCCGACACCTCCAAACCTTTTTTTATAAAGAATTATTGTCTGTAGCAATGGCTACTTATTAAACATTTTACAGTTATTCTTTGGTTCTTTCTTCTTAAGAAAGAACGCCCTCGTTCCCCTCGTTACTTCTATCCAACTGTTATATTCTCCGCCACATAGCGGTACGCACTGTCGCTCTTTTTGCCCGTGAGCGAAAGCAGTACGGTGATGCCGCCGACGCGTCCAATAAACATCAATATAATAATGATAGTTTTTGATGCAGAGGACAGAGTAGGCGTAAGCGAAAGACTGAGTCCCACCGTGGCAATCGCCGAAAACGTTTCAAAAAGGCAGGCTACGATATCCGCGCCCTCAATGGCGCTAATGGCAATACCTGCGCCGAGTGCAATACCGAGGTAGAGTACGAACACCGCGATTGCTGTACGCAAAATACCTCTTTCAATGCGTCTGCCGAAAGCCTCAACATCGTCTTTTCCGCGAAAAATTGAACGAACAAGCAAAACAAGCACCGCAAAGGTCGTGGTTTTAATTCCGCCCGCGGTAGAAGCAGGTGAGCCGCCGACAAGCATAAGCACAATAATAAGCATTTGGGCAGCTCCGCCGATTTTTGTAAGGTCAACCGTGTAAAATCCCGCCGTTCGCGCCGTTACAGACTGAAAAAGCGACACAATCGCTTTTTCGGACGTTGGCATTTTTTCCGCCGCTTGGCTATTATTAAATAAAATGAAGAAAAGTACCGCACCGCCGAATATAAGCAAAGTTGTTGTTACAAGCACAAGCTTTGAGTGAAGCGTAAGCTTTGAGAAGCGGCACTTGGTTTTAATCAAATCGAGCCATACAAAAAAGCCGAGTCCGCTGAAAACGATCAACGCGCATATAACAAGATTAAAATAGAGGTTACCGCTGTATGCAACAAGTGACGAGCCTCCGTTATATCCCATGAGGTCAAACCCTGCGTTGCAAAACGCGCTTACCGAATGAAAAAATGAATAAATAACTCCGCGCAGCACACCGAAATCGGGAATGAATACCGGCATAAGCAAAATCGCGCCGACAAGCTCGACAAGCAGCACGCCTGCCGCAATAAAACGAGTCATTTTAACAAGTCCCGCAGAGGACTCTGCGCCCATAGTTTCCTGAAGCATAAACACACTGCGCACACCGATTTTTGCATGAAGCATCGACAAAAAGTACATCACAAGCGTGATAATTCCGATGCCGCCCACCTGAATAAGACCGAGTATAACCGCTTGACCAAACGGCGACCACATCGAATAGGTGTCGCCGATAGCAAGTCCCGTAACGCAGGAGGCACTTGTCGCGGTGAAAAGCGCATCAATAAACGGCACCGAAACACCGCTTCGCGATGCGACTGGCAGAAACAGAAGCAATGCGCCGCAAAGTGTAACCGTAGCAAAGCTGAGTGTAATTACCTGCACCGGCGATAACCGTTTCTTTTTTTGCATCACGTTTCCCTACTTTCTGAGTTTTTCCAAAATCTGTTCAAAATATTTAGGCATGGGACTTTCAAAAGTCTTTGTCTCACCGCTTCGCGGATGCGTAAGCGTAAGTCGGTAAGCATGGAGTGCCTGACCTGCAAGCAGCTCCTTGTTCTGTTTTTCAAACTTGGTGTTGCCGCCCCCGTAAACGGTGTCACCCGCAAGCGGATGCCCTACCGAAGCAAGATGAACGCGTATCTGATGCGTTCTGCCCGTTTCAAGCTTGACTTTAAGCAGTGTAAAGCCGTCAAAGCGTTCTGCAACCGTGTAATGCGTAATAGCTTCGCGTCCGTCGGCAACAATAGCCATTTTCTTGCGGTCACGCACATTGCGCCCAATAGGTTTATTTATAGTTGCACCCTCGTCCTTAAAGTTTCCGACAGCCAAAGCCATATACTCACGGTCGATACTGTGAGTTTTGAGTCCCTCCGAAAGTATATTATGTGCAAAATCGTTTTTGGCAATTACCAAAAGTCCGCTCGTGTCCTTATCAATTCGGTGAACAATACCGGGGCGGCGCTCTCCGCCGATGCCCGAAAGTCTATCCCCCATGTGAAAGAGCAGTGCGTTTACAAGCGTGCCTTCCTCGTTGCCTGCGGCTGGGTGAACGACCATGCCTTTAGGCTTGTCTATAACCGCTATGTCATCGTCCTCGTAAACAATCGAAATCGGAATATCTTCGGGAAGCGTTTCGGTGTCGCGCACGGGCGGAATGTCTACCGAAACGGTGTCATTTTCTTTGAGCTTTAAATTCTTTGCGGCATTTTTGCCGTTGACCAGTGCCGCGCCCTCTTCAAGAAGTCTTGCGGCAGCCGTCCTTGTAACGTCAAAATAAAGCGAAACAAACACATCGGCGCGCATACCAACCTCAGTTGGTGCGACAATTCTTTCCTCACTCATTTCTTTTTGCCCTCGCGCACACCGTCAAGTATCACCGCAAGGATAATAAGCCCTGCACCGATACAAACCGCACTGTCCGCAACGTTGAAAATCCACTTCCAGAAGCTAAAGCATCTCACATCAATAAAATCGACAACGTATCCGAGCGCAACGCGGTCAAACATATTTCCGATACCGCCGCCGATTACAAGGGACAGCGAAAAACTAAAGAGTTTATCATTGCCCTTGAGATAGATGAGATAAGCAATCATCGCGGCAATGCCAACGGTGGAAAGCGACATGAATATCCAGCGGTGCTCGCCGAGTAGGCCAAACGCCATGCCGTCATTTTTTATAAAAGTAAAGTTTAAAACCCCGTCAAGTATCGGTTTTGTCGCGCTCTCGTAAAGCTCGCCTACTGCAATGCCGTTAGCTGCGGCAATCAAATCCATTGACCAGAATTTTGTAAGCTGGTCAAGCACGCATACCAGCAGAATTATAAAAAAGTAAA
The DNA here is from genome assembly GCA_045580835.1 of Eubacteriales bacterium. Lineage (GTDB taxonomy): Bacteria > Bacillota > Clostridia > Oscillospirales > CAG-272 > UMGS902. Next base: position 9,423 of record JAZNOM010000029.1, on the reverse strand, counting down.
CAGTCATTTTTCACCTATTCTGAAAAGTGTGTGGGACTTTTCGCACCCTTGCCGTTCATAATATCGCGAATTTGCGAAAAGTCGTCCTCTTCGTTTTCATATGTAACATTCACAGTGTCGTAGAGTTTGCGAACATGGCTCTCTCCTTTTTTTGCGTGCGACACTGTCACGGGAACTTCAACCTCGGTTTCAAGTGCCGTTACCTCTTCTTGAACTGCAGGCGGCTCCTCTTTATGTACCTCGGGTGCCTTTTTCACTTCTTCATACGGAACGGGAGTTTCCTCCTTCAGCCTTGCGAGTGCCTTGGCAGTATCCGCAACAATAGTGCGGAAGCGGTCTTCAAACGTTGCGCACTCGTTTGCAAGTGCCTTTGCTTTGCGCTCCTCCTCGTCATATACAGCCTTTACCTTTTCAAGCAGCTCTCTGCCCTTTGCATCGGCGGTTGCAATAATTTTTTCCGCGGCGGCATTTGCCTCGTTTATGCGAGAATTAGCCTTTGCATCGGCATCTGCAATGGTTTCTGCCGCGCGCGCAGAAGCGGCACGCTGCTGCACCTCTGCGGCAACTCGCGCCTCGGCAGTTATATCCTCTGCACTCTTTTTAGCGGTGGCAACGATAATCTTTGCCTCCTCTTTTGCCGCCTCAAGAAGTCTGTAAGCCTCTTGCTCCTTTTGCCTTATCTCTTCGCTTTTGCCCTCAAAAGCCTCAAGCTTTACTCGAAGTGCCGCGAGGAGCTGCTCTTCTTCGCGCACAAACGGCAAAATATCGGCAATAAAACCGTCAACCTCTTTTTGAGTATATCCTGCAACGCTTTTTGTAAACTTTATATTTTCAAACTTTTCGGAAATTGTCATTTCAAGCTCCTTAAAGAAATCTTTTTGCCATTAAGCGCAATCTGCCTTTTTTAGTGGGGTCAGAGGCGGATACCACTAAAAACTTTCCCGTTCCGCGCACGCTGATATGGTCGTTTTCGCAAACAGTCGCGCTGATTTCTGTGGCAGTTTCATAGTTATGCTCAACATCGCCTGCCAAAATCTTTTCCTTTGCGCCCTCGCGCGAAAGGTTGCAAAGTGCCGCAACGATGCAGTCAAGTCGCTCAGACGCAACGGTGTCGGTCACTTCTTTGTATTTTTGCTCAACTTTGTACCCCTTGGGCAATGTAGCGCGCGTTATCTTAACGCGGTCACGCGCAATGCGTATGCCGCCCGTTTCGAGAAAGTCGCCCTCGGTGAGAAAACGCGCCGCCGCGGGACTTACGAAAATATATGCCGAAAAATCGTCAATCGGCGCGATATCGCCAATTGCGCTGCGGTCAAGACCGAGCGACAGATTTCGGCCAAGATAATCGCGGTGCGAAAAATCGCGAAAACCGCCGCCGCTTATTTTGAGCGTACAGATATCAAAAGCATCTTCACCTAAAAAAGCGCACGCGGCACTATAAAGGTCGCCGTCATCTGCAAGCTCGGTAATATATTCGGGAAAAGCAAACAATTTTTTTCGCTGCGCGCCCTCGGCACCGCCGAAAAACAATGCTCTGTGCGAAAGCCCCTTCATGCGGATAAACTCGCCGAGAAAATACTGCTCGCGAGGATTTAAAAACGCCGTTGAAACAAGGTCGCCCTTTGCACGGTCAAACGCGTCAAGCGCCTTGCCGCACAAAAGTTTAAATTCTTCGCTATTTTTGTAAGACATAAGAACACCGTGAGAACCTTTTTGTAAAACTATTACAAACAGTTTGTGCAAAAAATATTTCTTGGCAAGGCGCACCGCAAAAAGCAAGGCGAAGGCTATCTTAAGCAATAGTCGGGCCGCTTTTGAGGAGCAACGCCGCCACGGGAGATTTTTTGCCAAACTAATAAATACCGCACCGCAGTACGCGGTGCGGTATTCTACATTTTTAATTATTCAGCAGTTTCTTCCGCAGGCTGCTGTGCCGCAGCTGCTTTCTGCTTGATCTGACCTTCGCTGACATCAACGTTGGAAGGAGTTACAACATACGCGCTTGTAGCTACCTTCTTGATGTTGCCACCGATGGAGTAAGCAACACCGGTAAGAAAGTCAAGAATTCTTCTTGCTGCCTCTTTGTTGGTGTCCTCAAGATTGAGAACAACGGTGCGCTTGGAAAGAAGATGGTCTGCAACCTGTGCAGAATCCTCAAAGCTCTGGGGCTTAACGACCTTAAGCTCGATTGCACTGCCTCCACCCATAATATCATAGCCGCTGCCGCCGATGGTAGCACTGTTGTCCTGTACGCCGAGATCAGGCTCTACTGCTTCATCATAGTAGCCGCCTTCGTCAGCCTCATCATACATATATCCACCCTGGTCATATGTATCCTTTGTAAACTTTTCTTTGATATCTCCGAAAAAGCTCATCCTTATTTCCTCCGAAATGATATATATAAATTTTTTATCCTTTACTTTTGAAAAGCCGCTCTGCCCACGCGAATGAGATTAGCACCCTCCATAAGCGCCGCCTCAAAACTCTCACTCATTCCCATAGATAAAACTTTCCTATTTACATTATGAAGTTTTTTTTCGCAAATGTCAATAAAAATATTATAACTTTCTCTAAAATATTTACGATATTCGTCAATTTCCGTGCATTTTGGCGCCATCGTCATGAGTCCGCATACGCGAATATGAGAAAATTCGGCGACACTGTCTATAAACTGAAGAACATCCGCCTTGTTGATACCGCCCTTTGCTTCCTCATCGCCGATATTGACCTCTACAAGGCAATCCATAACGATATTTTTCTTTGCCGCCTGCTTATCAATCTCGCGCGCAAGTTCAACCGAGTCAAGCGACTCTATCATCGAAACCTTGTCAATTATGTACTTTACCTTATTGCGTTGCAGACTGCCGATAAAATGAATATCAAGACCGTCACGGTCGAGTCTTTCATACTTTTCAAGCAGGCTCTGCACGCGGTTTTCGCCAATCTTATTGATGCCGAGCGAATGAGCATAGTTTATCTCCTCGGCACTTGCATATTTTGTAGCAAGCAGAATTTCGTATTCCTGCCCATAAGGCGAGCTTGCCGCAGCGACAGCAGCCGCTTCTCTTATTTTTCTTAAATTCTCATCAATATATTCAAACATAATGTTAATTCACTATTCTGTCGGGTGTAAGTTTTTTAGAGCCGCTGACGATTACGTTGTCATAAAGCGAAAGCGCCTTGCAGTATACGTCGTTTTCTGTATCGTTGTCCGTGTCGTAAAGCGTTTTGCCCTCGGTTTTTGTGCTTACAAACGAATATGCTCCGCTTTCGTAAATGACATCGCAAACTCTGAACTTGACGGTGTTGCCGACACGGATATAAGCGCCAACCACTCCGTCAACAACGCGAAGCGCACTTGACGGCACGCGGTATCCGCTTATACTCTCGGTAACTATCGAAACCTTTTGATTTCGTGAAAAATCAAAATCGCTCGGCATTTCATACGATGAAAACACAAGCACCGCTTCTTCGCCGACGATATTCTCCGCTTCAAGCGTCATATCAAGACGGATATTGTCCGCAGTAAACAAAAGTTCATACGTCTTGCCCTTGTTAAGCGCAATGCACTCTTCTCTCGTGGCATCTGTTACAAAATACCACTTCGGTTGCGTGACGATTTTGCCGACCGCACTGCCGCTTGCCGAAGAAATCTGTGCCACGCAGTTTTTATACTCGGCGGGAGTGAGTTTTTTTACGTTGTCATAATCAAATGCGCCCTCTCCGCCGTCGGCATAATCATAAAAATATCCCGAAACTGATGCGCTGACTATGCTTGCGGTGCCCGAAAGCGAACGTTCCAGCGAAGCACGATGCTCCTTCAGTGTAGAAAGCTGCTCCTTTACTCCTGCCTTGCTCGTACCAAGTGCCGCATCACGGCGGATAAACGCCTTTAGCAGTGCATCACGGTTTTGAGCGGCGCTGGAATAATTGCCCTTTGCGCTACTGTCAGAAACCGAGGTAAGCAGAGCTGTAATCTCCTTCGTCGCAGCTATGCCGTCATAAACGCTCAAATCCTTTTCAACATCCAGGTCTTCCAAAAAGTCAACGGTTTTATCAAGCTGCGCCGCTCTTGCAACAACTGCGGCATCGTTACTGCTGCCGTAAACCGTTGCAATCTTTGCGCCCTTGTTTACGCGCGTACCGTTTGCGTACCGATAGCTTGCAACGCCGCCTGACAAGTTTGAAATAACGGTTTCCTCCCTGACAATAACGCCGCTTGTGTTAAGCATCACAGGCTCACTGTAAAGCTTAACAACCTCGGTGCGCATCTCTGCGGAAAAGCCGTTCGTAAGGTGATAAAGCACATAGAAAAGCAATCCGAAAATCAAAGCGACGCGGCACACCGAAAGCAACACGCGCACAAAAACGCTCTGCTTTTCGCCGCCGTCAAAATCATATTGCTTGTCCATGTTCTCACCTCCTATTTGTTATTCTCCCACATTTCGCAAAGCTCGGCAAAAATATCGTTAAAACTTCGCATTTCGCCGTTTTCACCGTCACAATAAAGCTTGTTAACATAGTTTTTACCGTTAAACCATGTCATCTGTCTTTTTGCATAGCGGCGAGTTGCGCATTTCAGCATTTCTGCCGCTTCATCAAGGCTTATTTTACCGCGGATCGCAGGAAGCAACTCCTTGTACCCGATTGCGCCTGCCGCAGTACTGTTTTTTTCAAAAACGCCTGCATCAAGCAGCCGCTTTGTTTCCTCTGCAAGTCCGTTTTCAAGCATTTGGTCAACGCGCGTATCTATCCTATTATAGAGTATGTCGCGGTTATGATACGCAAGGCAAACGGTGTAAGTATCAATCGCGTTTGGCGTATCAAGGCTTTCTCTGTCCCAATCGCTTTTCTTTTTGCCGCTTGCAATAAAGATTTCAAGCGCCCTTGCAACGCGCTTTACATTATTTTCGTGTATCGCATCGGCACTCTCCGGGTCAACCTTGCGCAGCCGCTCGTGTAAAGCATGTGCCCCCTCACGCGCAGCAAACTCAAGAAGTTCACGCCGCACATTTTCGTCAGCCGCAGTTTCACTCGGTGCGCCGCCGCGCAGCACACAATCAAGATAGAGTCCCGTGCCGCCGCAAAAAATCGGCAAGCCCCCACGCGAAACGATATCAGCGGCACACTTAAGCGCCATAGGCGCGTAATCAGCCGCAGAAAACATTTCAAAAGGGGAGCACACATCTATCATGTGATGTCTGACGTCGCACAGCTCCGCGGCAGTAGGCTTTGCAGTGCCGACGTCCATGCCGCGGTACACCTGCATTGAGTCAAGCGAGATTATCTCGCCCGAAAAACGCTTTGCCGCCGCAAGCGCGAGTGCGCTCTTGCCGCTGGCGGTACTGCCAACGATACATAAGACTTTTTTATCAAAAATCACTTAAAGCTCTACCTCGTGTTCGAGTATGTAGCGAAGCACCTCGGTTTCGCTCGGAATAGTGCTTACAACCGAGCCTTCCTTGCGTGAAGCAAGTTCGACGACGGTTGACGCGTATCGAGTAGCGCGCACGCTCTTGCCGGAGCGCAGGTTTTCAACAATCATAGCAGGCACAAGCAGGTCGCGGTACCCCATGTGAGCATCCTCAACATAGGGAACGTAGTATGAAAAATTGCCCTTGTACTCAAAAGCGCCGCCTACACCGAACTTAAACATGTAGGTCTTTGAGCGAAGCGTTTTGTGAAGTTCAACCGCCGCCTGCAAATTGCTCATCGCATCGCGCGGACTAATGCCCGTAATACGCTCTGTCGCCTCAGGCGGAAGCGCAACAAGGTCAATAACTCCAAGTCGGTCTATCGGGAAATCCTCGGGAATTCTCTCGCCGTCAAAGAAAGCCATAATACCCTTTTCTCTTGCAAGCTCCGCCACACGGATAACCGCCTCTGCGGGTACATCCAGGCTGACGTAAACTGCATCGGGAAGCGTCGTAAACGCATCCTCAACAAGATCTGCGTCAATGTAACTTAAAAGCTTTGTGTTTCTGTAAACGCGGCGCTCGCCTGCACCGTTTTCAACAATGCTGATATCGGTTTTTGCATCTTTAACGGTTTTTATAAAACGTGTGTCCATTCCAAACTCATTAAAGAACGAAACGAGCGACTTGCCGTATTCGTCATTACCTACACAACCGCAAACGATTACGTCGCCGCCAAGACGTGCCACCGCGCACGCGCCTACGCCTGCACTGCCGCCGGGAGTAAGCTCATAGTCAAAAGGCTCTGAAACTTCCTCGCCATAGCTTGCAAGCTTGCTTGCTTTAAAATCGAGCTCAGCAGAAATTGAGCCGATAATCAGAATTCTCTTTTTCATATTTTCCCTCCTAAATGTCAGGAACATAGTAATACATATTATATTATACATTATATTATTTGCAAAATCAAGCGTACAAGACGGCGATTAATACAAAATATAACACAACTTTTTTTAAATTTTTATTGCATTTTCGCGCAAACATGGTATACTATAAATGTAATAGTCTAAATTTTATTTCTTTTAAGGAGTGATTATATGCTTTATATCGGTAAGAAGCCCGAAAAACCCAACGTTGGTAAAATTGTTTTGGCAATAACCGCAGCTGTTGCAGGTGTTGCAGCGCTTGCTATTCTTGCATATAAGCTTTACCAGAAGTTTGTTCCCGGTTGCATTGATTGCGAATGCGAAGATTTCCTCGAAGACGAAGACCTCTTCGATGACGACTGCATTGAAGTTGAATGCGACGAGGTTGCCGACACTGTTGCTGAAGCGTAAACTATTTAGACTTTAAACCGCCTTTTGGCGGTTTTTTGTTTTTTGCAATAAATTCAATTATTTGTGCAATAAATCCGCGGTTTTTAATTATTGACTTATGTACAAATTTAAGGTATATTATGTATGTATTATTGTAAAATAGCACAAATGTTGGAGGTAAAACATGAAAAAAATGCTTGTCTGCGCACTGTGCGCGGTACTTTGCCTTTTACTCTCGCTTGGGATTTTTGCAAGTGAAAAAGGCGACTACGGATATTACGATACCGACCACAACGGCAAGGTTGAGTTTTCCGAAGCTGCAAGCTTGCTTTATGATGCTTTAAACAATCCCGAAAAAGAAGTCGCGCTTCTTCGCGTTATGCACTCGCTCAAGGCGGCTGTAGCAAGCGAAACCTTGGCGGCAACTATCAATTCTATTGATACGAAGGCGCTCACGGCAACGATTTCTACCGAATACTTTGAAAACGTGACCGTTCCGCTTTCGGTTTTCGGTCTTGATGCTAGCGCAAACGAAGCCGACTATGACGGTGTTGCAGCTACTATCGGTATACACGGCCCTGCAAGCACCTTTGCAAAGAGATATGACGGCACCGTCAACGGCATTTACGCGGCTGAAGCAAAGCTTCAGTTCACCGATAAGCCTGCAAACGCTATCCGAACCATTCTTTCCATGGATGAACTTAACACCAACGTTGTAAACGGCAGCCACGCAAATGACGCTATAAACGCAACCACTCTCGTTATGAGTTACCGCGACACCGCTACCCTCTCATCTGACACAACCGGCTCGTTCCGTTATAACACTGCGTGGTACCCAAGAGTAAGAAAGGTAAATGACAATCTCTACCTCCTTGTATATATGTATACACAGTTTGGTCAGCACCTCTACTATGTTACAAGCCCCGACGGTACAAACTGGAACTCTCCCGAGGTACTTTGGAACTCCGCAAACTATCCTGCATTTACATACGAAAATGGCAACCTTGCAGGTACATCCGACCGATACCACGCAATGAACCCTGATATCTGTGTGCTTGACGACGGCTCGGTAATCTGCGTTTACGCCGTGCGCGCGGTAAAGGGCTACCGCTATTATCCCGACTACAGCGGTCTTTTCATGAAGAGAGGCACTCCTGCCGAAGACGGCACTATTACATGGTCGGAGGAAACCAAGATTTACACAGGTCAGGTTTGGGAGCCTTCCATCATGCTGCGCAGCGACGGACAGATTCATGTTTACTTCACGCAGGTTGCGCCCGATATCGTACAGTACGGCTATGACGAAAGCCACCGTTCCACCGAAACGGGTCTTATCGTTTCAAATGACAATGGCGAAAGCTGGACACCGAGTATTCAGGCAGGCGACACAAACTACTACCGCGCAACAACAATTTATCGCGAATATGTAGGCGACAAGCTTGATGCATATTCGAATACATACCGTCCTCATTACGGCGGTCAGATGCCCGTTGCAACCGAACTTTATAACGGAAAGATTTTCGTTGCTACAGAAATCAAGGAGCTTACCGGCGATTTTCATATTTCCTATAGTATCAGCCAAAGCGGAGGCAATTGGAAGAACCTCGCAGTAGGCGAAGAAGGCACATATACAAAACTTACAAACTCCGCGCGTTCAAGTCCGTATGTTGACCGCTTCCCCTCCGGTGAGATTTATCTCACTTACAACTATTGGCACAACGGCGCCGACCATCTCATAGGCAGAATCGGCAAGCCTGACGGCAGCAGCTTCAACAGCCATTTCTATAATGCGCCGTACTCAACAGGCATCTGGGGCTCCTGCTCGGTTGTAAACTCCCACAAGGCGGCAACCGTAATGCAGCACCAAGACACCGCAACTGATGAAAGCGGTAAAACCGTTGAAAAAAACACCATTCATGTTTACTATCACTACCTCAACCACCGCATCAATGCAAAGGAGATTGCGGTAAACGTTGACGGCTACAGAAACGAGTGGGCACTCAACACAGACGCGCTCTTTGCAGGCAGTGCATCGCAGGCGCAAGCGGCACTTCAGGTTGCTCACGATAAGGACAATATCTACTTCCTCATCAACCGCCTTGATTATTACCTTACCTTAAACGGCGAGATTTCATCTGTTTATGTTGCGGCAAGCAACAACAGCTACTACCGCATTGACATTACAGACAGAACCAAGGCATACACCGTATATCTCGTCGATGCAAACGGCAATGAAACCGAAAAAGCAAGTGGCACAACGGTTGTAACTACTGCAAACGGCACAATCAACATCAACGGAAACCTTGACCGTGGATTCCTCACAGAGCTTTCCGTTCCCAAGTCTGCACTTGGTATTGAAAGTGCAACCTCAATAAAGGCAGGCGTTGGCATCACAAGCGTTGACAAGGGCGTTACCACAACCGATGTGGCACTTGACCTTACCTCTACCGCAAACTGGCCCACCGTTGTACTTGAAGATTAATTTTAAAAAGGAACTCGTGAGAGTTCCTTTTTGTTTATCGGCTCTTTTTAAGCATCATTGCATAATCAAGCAACTTTGCGGTTTCTGTTTTTGAAAAATCCGAGGTTATTTCTAGAATTTTTGCAAAATCCGAAGACATCTGCACCTTTCTCGATATCGGTGCATTGGGCATACCGACAAGGTAATCAACCGTAGTATCAAGCGCCTGTGCAAG
>JAZNOM010000028.1:0-14950 GCA_045580835.1 Eubacteriales bacterium | reverse complement strand
TGCTTGCATCGGCGACTCCCTCTGTTGAAAGTTATTACAAAGCAAAAAGCGGTACATATGAGTTGGTTGAATTAACCGAGAGATACGGCAGCGCAAGACTGCCCGAGGTGTATATTGACGATATCCGCAAAAACGCGCTCGGCGGCAACCTCTCTCCCTACGGCAATTTGCTTAATGAGAAATTAAAAGAAACGCTTGATGCGGGCGACCAGGCGATTCTGTTTTTAAACCGCCGCGGCTACAATGCATTCCTCTCCTGCCGCGATTGCGGCGAGGCGGTGCTTTGTCCGCACTGCTCGGTGTCGCTCACACGCCACAAGCACGGCAGATATGACACACTCCTTTGCCACTATTGCGGCTACCGTTCGCAAATCCCTGCGGTATGCCCCACATGCAAGGGCGAACACCTTGCTTTTATGGGCTACGGTACGCAAAAGGTAGAAGAGGAGTTCTACGAAAAATTCAAAGGCACGATCATGCGCATGGATGCGGACACCACCACAAAAAAGAGTGCGTATGACGATATGCTTACAAAATTCCGCGCACACGGTGCGGATGTTTTGCTTGGCACGCAAATGGTTGCAAAGGGACATGATTTTCCCGATGTAACGCTTGTCGGCGTGCTTAATGCCGACAGTACACTTTATATGGACGATTTCCGCGCAGGTGAGCGTACTTTTTCGATGCTCACGCAGGTAATAGGACGCGCGGGCCGCGCTGAAAAGCACGGCGTTGCCGTGATACAGACGATGAATCCGCGCCACGAGGTAATAAGGCTTGCCGCCGCGCAGGATTACAAAGCGTTTTACGAGCGAGATATACAGCTTCGCAAGGCTTTTACCTTTCCGCCGTATTGCGACATTGCGGTGCTTTCGGTTACATCGTTAAGTGAAACCGATTGCTCAAAATGCGCGGTGGAAATATTTGAATTTCTTAAAAAGAAAACTGCAAACGAATACAAGAACGTGCCGATAATCTCTTTTGGACCGTTTGAGGCTACCGTTTATAAGATAGACGAGCGGTACCGAATGAGAATTGTGCTTAAATGCCGTCGCTCAAAGCAACTGCTGAAGTTGCTTGGTGAGGTTATTTGTACCTTTGGTACGACTAAATATAAAAATGTTACCTGCGGCGTTGACATCAACCCCACGGGAATTTGAGGTGATAGAATGGCTAAATTACAGATAGTTAAAGAGGGCGACGAAACTCTGCGCAAGATAAGCCGCCCCGTTACGGAGATTACTCCGCGCATACTCACTCTGCTTGACGACATGGCAGAAACCATGCGCGCGGCAAACGGCTGCGGACTTGCGGCAGTGCAGGTTGGCGTGCTTCGCCGAATTGTCGTTATCGAAACCGAGGAGTCGGGACTCATCGAGCTTATCAATCCTGAAATCATCAAGGAGATTGGTGTGCAGGAGGAGGGAGAGGGCTGCCTTTCCGTTCCGAACAAGTGGGGCATTACCCGCCGCCCTGCCAAGGTTGTTGTGCGTGCGCTCAACCGCAAGGGAGAAACCGTTGAGTATAAGGGTGCAGGACTTCTTGCAAGAGCGTTCTGCCACGAGATAGACCACCTTGACGGCAAACTGTTTATCGACAAGGGTAATCTCGTGAGATATCTTGACCCCGATGAGGTAAAATAAGATGAGAATACTTTTTATGGGCACGCCCGATTTTGCACTTTTCTCGCTTGATGCACTTGTTAAAAGCGGAGAAGAGGTAGTCGGCGTAGTTACACAGCCCGATAAGCCAAAGGGCAGAGGATATACACTTACTCCGCCGCCCGTCAAGGTTTATGCCATAGAACACGGAATCGAGGTTTATCAGCCAACCACCCTCAAAGACGGCGCTTTTCTTGAAACTCTTGAAAAGCTTAACCCCGAAATGATTGTTGTAGTTGCATACGGCAAGATTTTGCCAAAATATGTGCTCGACTTCCCGAAATACGGATGTATCAACATTCACGGTTCACTGCTTCCAAAGTACCGCGGTGCTGCACCGATGCAACGCGCGATTATGGACGGTGAAAAGGTCAGCGGTGTCACCTCAATGTATATGGCAGAGGGGCTCGACACGGGCGATATGCTTATCAAAGAAGAGGTTGAAATTGCCGAGGACGATAATTTTGAAAGCGTACATGACAAGCTCGGCGCGGCTGGTGCAAGAGTTCTGCTTTTGACCGTTGAGGCGGCAAAAAACGGTACGCTTAAGCCCGAAAAGCAGGACGACAGCCTTGCGACTCACACATCCAAGATTGAAAAGGCGGAATGTCTGATAGATTTTGCCGCAGATGCACATACTATCCATAATAAGATTCGCGGACTTTCGCCGTTTCCGCTTGCGTTTACCTATCTTAGGGGCGGCAAGATACTCAAAATCGTAAAGGCGCATTTTGAAGAGGGCAGCGGCAGTGAGTACGGCAAGGTTGTACGTGCCGACAAAAACGGTATCGCCGTTTGTGCGCGCGGGGGACTTGTTGTAATCGAGGTTGCAATTCCCGAGGGCAAAAAGGCGCAGGGAGCTTGCGACCTTGTAAACGGCAGACAGGTGTCCGTGGGAGATATTTTAGGAGTAAAATAATATGTTTATTGACCAGTGGTATATAATTTTAGTTTTGCCTGCAATTATACTTTCGCTGTGGGCAAGCGCAAACGTTAATTCCACATTCAAAAAGTATTCAAGCGTAATGTCGCGCCGAGGAATAACGGGCGCGGAGAGTGCGCGGAGAGTGCTTGAGGCAAACGGTGTCTATGGCGTGCAGATTGAGCATGTAAGCGGCAATCTCACCGACCATTTTGACCCGCGTACAAACACTATCCGACTTTCAGACAGTGTATACGGCTCGACAAGCGTTGCGGCGATAGGCGTTGCCGCGCACGAGGCAGGCCATGCCGTGCAGTACGCCGAGGGCTATGCGCCGATGAAGCTTCGCTCGGCTATTATTCCGATAACCAATATCGGCTCAAACCTCGCAATGCCGCTTATACTGCTCGGTATTATTATGAGCATGCCGTTTCTTGCAGAGCTTGGAATTTTAGCGTTCAGCTTTTCCACTTTGTTTCAGCTTATAACCGTTCCCGTTGAGTTTAATGCTTCATCACGCGCGATGGAGGCAATCACAAACGCATCCACCGACGAAAATGAAGTCAAGGGGGCAAAAAAGGTGCTTAAAGCGGCGGCTCTCACTTATGTTGCGGCACTTGCGGTATCGCTTGCAAACTTGCTTCGCCTTATCATGATAGTTAACGGCGGAAGACGAAGAGACTGATGGATATACGCAAAACGGCTCTGACGCTGCTTCGCGATGCAGAGCAAAATGACAAATATGTTTCACTTTCGCTTTCGGCACTTCTTGAAAATGCCGAGTGCGACGAGCGTGACCGCGCACTTCTTACAACGCTTGTTTACGGCGTTACCGAGAGGCGCGTGACACTTGATTACTATATTGAAAAGCTTGCGGCAAGACCGTGTGATAAAATCGGGGCAAGGGTGCTTATGACTCTGCGGCTTGGGCTTTATCAGCTCATGTTTCTTGACCGCATACCGCCTCACGCCGCGGTGAGCGAGACCGTAAGACTTGGCAAAAGCCAGGGCGAGCGTTCGTTTTTAAACGGTGTGCTTCGCGGATATTTACGCGATAAGGAAAAAATCGTGCTTCCGAGTGAAGTTGACGGTCTTCTTTCGGTGAAATATTCTTTCCCAAAGGAAATCGTAACACTTATGCGTGAAAACCTCGGCGACAAAACCGAGGAGGTTTTGGTAGCACTTTCAAAAAATCCGCCGATTACCGTTTGCGTAAATACGCTTGTGATGTCTGTGCAAGATGCACTTGAAAAACTCACTTCGGCAGGACTTAACGCAAAGAAGTGCGAAATCGCACCTCGCGGAATACGCATTTTTGGCAACGTAAGTTTCAGCCGCCTTGCGGAACTGCTTGGTGAAAATGCATTTTTCGTTCAGGATGAGGCTTCGCAAATTGCGATAAGCGTGCTTGCACCTACAAAAGGTGCAACGCTTGCCGATGCCTGCGCGTGTCCAGGCTCAAAGAGCTTTCATGCCGCACTCTTTATGGAAAACTGCGGCGAGATACATTGCTATGACCTGCACGAAAGTAAACTTTCGCTTATTGAAAGCGGTGCAAAAAGACTTGGCATTGATATTATCACTGCCGCCGCGCGCGACTCGCGAGAGTGTGACGGCACACTTGAGGGTAAATGCGACTTTGTGATATGCGACGTGCCGTGTACGGGGCTTGGCGTTATGGCAAAAAAGCCTGAAATAAGATATCACGATGCTGAGCTTTATAAGGAGCTTGCGCCGCTCGGATATGACATACTTTCGGCAAGTGCAAAATATCTTAAAAGCGGGGGAAGAATGCTTTATTCAACCTGCACGCTTACAAAGGCTGAAAACGAGGAAAACTTTTACCGTTTTCTCGATGAAAACAAGAATTTTCATTTTATTGATTTTTCGCTCGGAGAGGTTAAAAGCACGCGCGGCTGCGTAACGCTTTTACCAAACGGCTTTCATGACGGATTCTTTATCGGACTTTTAGAAAAGGAATAGGATATGGCTAAAATCGACATCGGCTCAATGACGCTTCATGAGCTTGAAGAATATATAGTTTCAATAGGCGAGAGCCGCTTTAGAGCAAAGCAGATTTACTCATGGCTTTGTCGCGGTGTCGATTTTTGCGATATGTCAAACCTTTCAAAGACGCTTCGCGAAAAACTCTCCGCCGAGTGCTACAGCGGTATACCGCAAATAGAGCAAAAGCTTGTAAGTAAAATTGACGGCACGGTGAAATACCTTTTCTCGTTTCCTGACGGAGAGTGCGTTGAGTCGGTTGTCATGTTTTACAAGCACGGCACAACGATTTGTATTTCCTCGCAGGTCGGTTGCCGCATGGGGTGCAAATTCTGTGCATCGACAATCGGCGGTAAGGTGCGCGACCTTACCGCAGGCGAAATGCTCGGTCAGGTTGCGGCGGCGCAGCGCGACGTCGGCGAGAGAATCGACGGCATCGTTATGATGGGCATTGGCGAGCCGCTTGACAACTACGCAAACGCGATTAAATTTCTAAAGCTTGTCACAAGCGAGGACGGTTTAAACATCGGCGCAAGACACATTTCGCTTTCAACCTCGGGACTTGTGGACAAAATTGCAGAACTTGAAAAAGAGAATTTACAAATCACACTTTCAATATCGCTTCACGCTTCAAACGATGAGCGTCGCTCGTCGCTTATGCCTGTAAATAAAAAATGGGGCATTGACGAGCTGCTTTCGGCAGTCAAGCACTATTTTGATGCAACGGGCAGGCGAGTTTCGATTGAATATACATTAATTGCAGGGCAAAACGACAGTGAGCGCGATGCAAAAGAGCTTGGCGCGCTTCTTCGCAAATACTTCGGCAGACAGGATGCCCTGCACATCAACCTCATACCCGTCAATCCCGTAAAGGAAAGCGGATTTTCGCAAGGGGACAGACGGAGTATAGAGCATTTTCAGAAAACACTTGCCGACATGGGGCTTACCGCAACGGTACGCCGCACGCTCGGCCCTGACATAAACGCCTCCTGCGGCCAGCTTCGCAGAAAGGCTTCTTCAGCTTCGGTATAAACCGACAGAAAGGAGAGAATCCAGAATGAAACATTTTGCAATAACCGATGTGGGTATGGTTCGTGAACTCAACGAGGATACCTATCTCGTAAAAAAATACGGTGACGCAACGCTTTTTGCCGTGTTTGACGGCATGGGCGGTGCAAACGCAGGCGAAACCGCGTCTGCTATTGCGCGCGACGAGGTTGAAAAGTATTTTAAAAGCTTTTTTGAAAACTTCGGCAGAACCGAGCCTGCGGCTATTCAGGCGGCGCTTGCAAGTGCGGCAGACCGTGCAAACTTTAAGATTTTCTCACTCGCTTCGGCTGACAAAAACTACGAGGGTATGGGAACAACTATGGTTGCGGCGCTTTGTATATCCGATAAGGTGTATGTTGCAAACATCGGCGACAGCCGCGCATATTTAATAGATGAGGAAGGCGCGTATCAGATTACGCGTGACCACTCCTTTGTGCAGTATCTTGTCGATATCGGCAAGCTCACTCCCGAGGAGGCTAAAAACAGTCCACAAAAGAATATCATCACGCGCGCCGTCGGCGTTGATAAGGAAGTAAGCGTAGATGTTTCGGTAATTGAGCAAAAGCAGTATAAGGGCAAAACCCTGCTTCTTTGCTCTGATGGGCTTTCAAACTATATCGGAAACGGCATGCTGTGCGACCTTTGCAATGCACATAAAACTCCCGAGGAGTTTTGCAAAGCGCTTGTTGCAACCGCAAACGAAGCAGGCGGACATGATAACATAACCGCGGTAGTGGCAAAGTTGAAGTAATATTTCAAATCGGAGAAAAAAATGGATCAGTATAATAATTATATCGGTCTCACGCTTGACGGGCGTTATACCATTAAAAGACTTGTCGGTTTCGGCGGCATGGCAATGGTGTTTGAGGCTGACGATACATTCCGTAAAACAGTTGTGGCACTCAAGATACTTAAAGAAGAGTTTGCATCTGATGAGGTGTCTGTTCAGCGCTTTATAAATGAGTCAAAAGCGGTACTTATGCTTTCGCATGCCAACATCGTTAAGATTTTTGACGTTTCGGTTAAGGGTGAGCATAAGTATATCGTTATGGAATACATTGACGGTATTACCTTGAAGAGCTACATGGAGCGCAAGGGCGCGCTTTCGGTGAAGGAAACTATTTCATATACCATACAGATTTTGCGTGCGCTTGAACATGCTCACATCGGCGGAGTCATCCACCGCGATATCAAGCCGCAAAATATTATGCTGCTCAAAAACGGTCAGATTAAGGTTACCGACTTTGGCATTGCAAAGCTTCCCGATGCAAAAACTCTTACCGCAACCGATAAGGCTATCGGCACGGTTTATTACATCAGCCCCGAGCAGGCGGCAGGTGAAAAGGGAATTGACCGCCGTACCGACCTTTACTCTGTAGGTGTAATGATGTACGAGATGCTCACGGGCAAATTGCCTTTTGACGGCGAAAACCCCGTCAGCATCGCATTAAAACAGATTAATGAGATGCCTAAAGCACCCACCGAGGTGCAGAGCAACATCCCTAAAGGTCTTGAGCAGATTATCCTTTTTGCGATGGAAAAGGATAAGGACAAGCGTTTCCAGACCGCAACGCAGATGATTGAACTTTTGCAAAAGGTGAGAGAAAACCCCATGGTCATCTTCCGCCAGAAGCATCAAACCTCCACCGTTAAGAAAAAGAAAAAGGCATCGATGATGCCTATAATCAGCGGTGTTGTTTGTGCATTTTTGCTTGTGTTTTTAATCAGCGGCATCTCGCTTATAAACGATATTTTCTTTAGCGAAGAGGCTACTGCGGATAACACCGTTAAGGTTGCAGACTATGTTGGCAAGGCGTATGCGGATGTGGAAGATAAAATTAAGGAAGAATTCCTTATCAAGCGCGTTTATATCGCAAGCTCCAAAGAAGAAAAGGGCATAATTTTAAGACAGTCGCCCACCGCAGGCGAAAAGAAGAACAGCACCGAGATTACTCTCTATATCGGAGAGGGCATTGAGGAAGTTGTTATCGAAAACTATCTCAATAAAACCCGTATGGAAGCCGAAGTTGACCTTGCAAACAAGGGGCTTAAATACGATTACATGTATGAGCCGAGTTCTACCGTAAGCAGTGGCAGAGTTATTTCCACTTTGCCTGCGGCAGGCGAAACGGTAACCGTTGGCACGACGGTTACGCTGATTTTGAGCAGCGGCTATGACCTTTCAAGCGCCGACGTTACCACCATGCCGCTTCTTGTGGGACTTTCCACCGAAAAGGCATACGAGCTGCTTGTAAAGGACGGTCTTCGTTTCAGCTCGGTTTATTATGAGTACAGCGAGGAATATGCCGAAGGCGAGATTATAGAGCAGTCCCCGGTTGACGGCACATCCGTTCCCAAGGGAATAACCAAGGTTTCGCTTGTAATTTCCAAGGGCGCACCTCCAAAGACCACGTCAACCGTTCCTGAAATCAACGGCTATTCTCAAGGCGTTGCCGAGGCACTCTTAAAGGCAAATGACCTTAATATCGGTGATGTTACATTTGAGTATAACGATACGATTGACGCAGGTATTGTTTTTGGTCAGGTGCCTTCAAAGGATAGCGTTGTCGATATTGGTGCGCAGGTTAACTTTGTAGTTTCAAAAGGTCCTGCGCCGTACATACCGCCCGAAACAACGGATATCCCCGTTGTTACAGAGCCTGTTGAAACTACCGATGAGTCTGCCGAAACTACCGCTCCCGAAGAAACTACCGAAGAGGTAACGACAAAATACGATCCGATAGCCGGACGTTTTAACTGATATGAAGCAAAACGGAAAGATTATAAAAGGCGTTGGCGGTAAATACACCGTCAAATGCGGCGACGAACTTGTAACTGCGCGTGCGCGCGGTGTGTTCCGGCATGAGCAGATTTCACCGGAGGTCGGCGACAATGTGATAATACGCATTGAGAGCGAGGGCGACGCGTATATTGAGGATATCTGCGAGAGAAAGAACATTCTTATCCGTCCGCCGATGGCAAACGTTGACTACATGTTTATCACCGCGGCGGCGGCAAAACCGGCTCCGATTCCCGCGACTCTTGATAAGTTAAGTGCAATTTGCGTTCACTCGGACATAACACCTGTGTTTGTAATAACCAAGTGTGACCTCGACCGCGAAAACGGCGAAAAAATAGCTGCTCTCTACCGCAACAGCGGCTTTACGGTGTTTACCTTAAGCGCAGAGGACGGAGATGGGATAGATGAGCTTAAAGCTTTTCTTGCTGAAAACCTTAAAGGTAAAACTGCTGCTTTTGCAGGCGCATCGGGTATTGGAAAATCCACGCTTTTAAACGCGATTTTCCCCGAGCTTTCGCTTGCTACCGGCGGCATCAGCGAAAAGATTGCACGCGGCAAGCACACCACTCGACACGTTGAGCTTTTTGAGGCTTTTGGCGGACTCGTTGCCGATACACCGGGCTTTAGCATGCTAGACTTTATGCGATTTGATTTTATGAACGTTGATGACCTGCCTTATGCTTTTCCCGAGTTTGAAAACTATCTCGGACGATGTAGGTATAAAAAGTGTACGCACCTTTGCGAAGACGGCTGTGCCGTTGTAGAGGCGCTTGAGAGCGGCGAGATTGAAAAATCGCGTCACGAGAGTTACGTTGAGTTATATAATATATTAAAGGATAAAAAAGAGTGGAAGAAGATTCCGCAACATTGACTGTATACGAGGTATCATATGGGTAAAAAAGCTAAAATAAATATTGAGATAACTTTGCCCGATTTGAATAAGGTAAAGAAAACCGTCAAAAAGGTTGTGCGCGATGTTAAGTATGATGTTGCGGCAATCCGCGACCGTGACCCTGCGGCAACAAGCGACCTCGAGGTCATGCTGCTTTATTCGGGCTTTCATGCAGTGCAGCTTCACCGTGTTGCAAACGCGCTTCATAAGCGTGGGCACAAGTTCAGCGCGCGTGCGGTCAGTCAGGGCGCAAAGTTTTTAACGGGTATAGAAATCCACCCCGGTGCAACTATAGGCAAGGGACTTGTTATCGACCACGGCAGCGGCGTTGTTATCGGCGAAACTGCCGAAATCGGCGATAACTGCACGCTTTATCAAGGCGTTACCCTTGGCGGTACGGGTAAGGATAGCGGCAAGCGCCATCCAACGCTCGGCAACAATGTTATGGTTGGCAGTGGTGCAAAGGTGCTTGGTCCTTTCAAGGTTGGCGACGGTGCAAAAATTGCGTCAAACGCGGTCGTACTTGAGGCAGTACCTGAAAAGGCAACGGCTGTCGGCGTGCCTGCAAGAGTAGTGCGCATCAACGGCGTAAAGGTTTGCGACCAGCTTGACCAGGTACACATTCCCGACCCGGTTGCACAGGAGATTTGCCGCGTTGAGCGCCGCATTTACGAGCTTGAAAAGAAACTTGAAGAAAAAGACAAATAAACTTTGGAGATAGATTATGCTTATTTACAATACTTTAACAAGACAAAGAGATGAGTTTGTTCCAAACCACGAGGGCAAGGTTAAGATGTACACCTGCGGACCTACCGTTTACCACTATGCACATATCGGTAATCTCCGCAGCTACATAATGGAGGACGTGCTTGAAAAGTATCTCCGCTATGTTGGCTACGACGTAAAGCGCGTTATGAACATCACCGACGTAGGTCATCTTTCAAGCGATGCCGACACGGGTGAAGATAAAATGCTTAAGGGCGCGCGCCGCGAGAAAAAGACGGTTATGGAAATTGCAAAATACTACACCGACGCTTTCTTTGCGGACTGCGCAAAGCTCAATATCAAAACTCCCGACGTTGTAGAGCCTGCAACCTCCTGCATTGACGAGTTTATAAAGGTGATTGAGGGACTCCTCGAAAAGGGCTATGCTTATGAGGCGGGTGGAAATATCTATTTTGATACATCCAAGCTTTCGCAGTATTATGTGTTCAACGATTTTAAGGAAGAAGACCTTGAAGTTGGCGTGCGCGAGGGCGTAGAGGGCGATGAAAACAAGCGCAATAAGGCTGACTTCGTGCTTTGGTTTACAAAGTCCAAGTTTGACGATCAGGAGCTTAAGTGGGATAGCCCTTGGGGTATCGGTTATCCTGGTTGGCACATCGAATGCTCATGCATCAGCATGAAGCACCTCGGCGAGGATCTCGACATTCACTGCGGCGGTATTGACAACGCATTCCCCCACCACACAAACGAAATCGCACAGAGTGAGGCATATCTCGGACATAAATGGTGCAACTATTGGTTCCATGTTCACCACCTCAATACAAATTCGGGCAAGATGTCAAAGTCAAGCGGCGAGTTCCTTACGGTTTCTCTGCTTGAAAGCAAGGGCTACAATCCTCTCGTTTACCGTCTTTTCTGCTTGCAGTCACACTACCGCAAGTCGCTTGTGTTCTCTTATGAAAACCTTGACAATGCGACAACCGCATACAACAAGCTTGTTGCACGCATTGCAGCGTTGCTTAAAGGAGAGCAGGGCGAGGTGGACAAGGCTGCGTTTGACTCGCTTAAAGCAGGCTTTACTGCGGCGCTTGACAATGACCTTAATACTTCTCTCAGCGTAACTGCGCTTTACGATGTACTTAAAGCCGATACCACATCCGCTACAAAGCTTGCGCTTATTGAGGATTTTGACTATGTGCTCGGTCTTGACCTTGTAAAGGCTGCAAAGGCGCAGATAGAAGCAGAAAATGCTACCGCCGAGACCGCTTCTGATGACCCGTTTGTTAAGGAAATCGAGGCAAAAATCATAGAGCGCGCCGAGGCAAAGAAGGCAAAGGACTATGCAAGAGCAGACGCTATCCGTGCAGAGCTTCTTGAAAAGGGCGTTGTGCTTGTAGACACCAAAGAGGGAACAACTTTCAAGATAGAATCACATTAAAATCCAAGGATTTTAATGTGATAGGCTCGGATTACTCGCGTCGCATTCTACCGTGCGCCGAGCCGCAAGGAGTTTTAAAGTTGGCGCATGTCCGCCTTTAAAACGGTATTATTAAAAAAGCAATGCTTTGCACTGCATGGCGTAGAAAGATTTTTATTATGATAGATTTACTTGATATGCATAAGGCGTTTATCCGCTCTCACCTCGGTGAGGGCGATATCGCCGTAGATTTTACAATGGGCAACGGTAACGACACCGAGTTCCTTTGCCGAACAGTAGGCGAGGGCGGCAAGGTTTACGCCTTTGATATTCAGGCGGATGCCGTAGAGTCCACAAGAAAGCGTCTTGAGGGATGCGGATTTTCAAATTATACGCTCATTCACGACAGCCACGCAAATGTGCTTGAACATATCAGCGAAAAGTTTAAGGCAGGCATGTTCAACCTCGGCTATCTTCCAGGCCACGGCCATCACGAGGTTACGACCATGCGAGAAAGCACGCTTGCGGCGGTTAAGGGTGCAATGAGCCTTATGGATAAGGATGCGATACTTCTTGTCGCGGTTTACCCGGGCCACGAGGAGGGCAAGCTTGAAGGCGAGATGCTTGAGGAATACTTTAGCACCATCAGTCGCTTCCAGTACTGCATCACAAAGGTTAATATTGTTAATTCACCCACTTCACCTTTCTTTTTTGTGATAGAAACTAAATGAGGTAGATATGAATAACTCAAAAATGGTAAATAAGCGCGGCGGAGGCGTGAGCGCGGTCTCGGTGTTTTTTATCGTGCTTTTTGTACTTGCCGCAATTGTTGCTGCATTTTTTGCGATAGACTTTTTCGGCACTGATGAAAAGCGCGGCGTTGTTACATATGTTATCGGCGAAGAAGAGTACAAGCTTTCGGGCGATGTGGCGTATTCGTCAAACGGACTTCTGATGGTTTGCTTTGACGATATCGCAAAAATTTGCGAAATGACCGTAACCGGCACCGCAGAGGCAAAGGTGTTCCATGCGAGAAACTCCGACCAGCGCGTGTCGCTTGCAAACGGTGACAGAACCGCCACGGTAAACGACCGCACGCATGATATGCTTACACCTGCCGTTCTTACAGAGCGCGGCATTCTTGTTCCGCTTGATTTCGTTAAGGAGAACATGGCTGGCATTGATGTCAAGTTTGAAGACGGTAAACTAACTGTTTTGCGCGGTGAGTACAACTCAAGCACAAAAGCAGCCCCTAACTACGAGGATGTCGGCTTTACGGGAAGCGTTGACGCTCCCGTTACACAGCCCGATGATACTGTAAAGGTTGCGCCCACGTATGATTTTGTTGCCGACCTTTCTTCGTTTGAGGAATATATGAATCCCGAGGACACCGATGCTTTTTTGATTTTGGTAAACCGCCAGAATACCATTGACGGGAACTATAAACCCGAAAATCTTGTTCCTATTACCAATGTCCGCAAGGACGGCAGAAGCGAGAGCATGGTCGAAACTGCGGAAAAAGCATTGCAGGCACTTTATATTGAAATGCGTGCCGCAGGTTATACGGACGTTTCGGTAACAAGCGGCTATCGCTCGTATGAAAAGCAGGAATATCTCTACGGTGTTTACACAAATAACGAAATGGCGGCGCATCCCGATTGGTCACGCGAGCAAGCGCAAAAAGAGGTTGATACCTATTCTGCGCGCCCAGGTACAAGCGAGCATCAGACGGGACTTTGCGTTGATATGCACAACCTCGGCAGCGCATCACAGCGCTTTGCAAAACAAGAGGTTTACACATGGCTTATAAATAACTGCTATAAGTTCGGATTTGTTCTCCGTTTCCCCGAGGGCAAGGAGGATATCACGGGTTACAGCTTTGAGCCGTGGCATTACCGCTTTGTGGGACGTTACCACGCAAGCGAAATGCACCGCCTTGATATGTGCCTTGAAGAATACACCGAGTATCTTGCAGAAAATGAATAAGAAAATGCACACCGTGAGGTGTGCATTTTTTGTGAAAAATATTATCAATAGCCATGGCTATTCATTAAACCTTTTACAGTTGTTCTTTGGTTCTTTCTTTTTAAGAAAGAACACCCTCGTTTCCTAAAACTCTTCAAATGAATAAATATATCTGTCCGCAACCTTTTTCATCTCATCGGCACTGCTTGCGCTCGTCAGGTCATAGGCTGCTATTGTCTGCATACCTGCGGCTTTTGCCGTTTTGATGTTTGTTAAGTTGTCGTCGACAAATACGCAGTCGCATGTGTCAAAACCAAGCAACTTTGCAACCTCTTTATAAATTCTCTCTTCTGATTTTTTGAGTCCGAGGTCGTCGGTTGACCAGATAAAGTCAAAATACTTTTCCATATCAAGCCGCTTAACGCAAGGGTCAATCAAAAAGTGCGGACTTGCCGATAGGATGCAGAGCTTGTGTCCCTCGCTGTGAAGTTTCTTTAAAACTTCTATAGCAAAAGGCTTTGCGGGGATGCTCTCCACATATTCCTTTATCATGCCTTCCTTCATAATGGCGGTCAGAGCGTCCACAGGCATGTTTACACCTAGCGATTGTATGTACTCTGCCGCGCCCGTATAGCCGAGAGGGGTAATTATTTCAACAATATTGTCGGGATAGTCAATCCCAAGCGGGTCAAGAAACGCTCTTGTGCTTTGGTCAAGCGCATAAACCGAGTCAATAAGCGTTCCGTCCATATCAAAAATATAAGCTTTCATTTTTCTCCTTGTTAAGACAAACCACACACTCCACATGCCTTGTGTGGTGCCTGCGACAGTATCGAATGATATCCATTAGTATGAATCCTCAATAGGCGGTAATATTTCTCCAATAATTGTATTAAATCCATCGTCATGAGTTCGGTATTTGTGCCACTCTCTTTTTGTTTTCAAACTACAATACACAAACTGAATTGAGGCAACCATATCAATAGTAGGCATGAAAGTAAATTCTTTTCCTGTAGCGACCTTTTTATCATTCATCCACCATGTGATTTCATAAAAATCTTCTGGGAAACTACCATCAACCTCAACCCAGATTTTATACACATCTCCAGGTCTAAATTTTAATTTTTCACATGGTAAAGATATTTTTTCTATTTTTGTTTCATCCCTATATCCGCAACGTCCTAAAGAGTCTTCTACCTTTACAAAGAAAGGAACATTGTATTCCTGTTCTTTGCCTGTTTCAATATAATGAGCTTTATAGCAATCTATAAAATCGTGAGAATAGCATATTGCTTGTTCAGCCTCTCTATATGAAATTGGATTTCCATGATACAATTTGTTTCGGATATCTTTTAACACTTTCATCCTATTTCTTACTTCATCTTGCCCAGAAAAAAACTTTTCTAAAATCTCTTTAAAAAAGTCATTATAAAAACTATCTTTACATAAGAAATACGCTATATCTTCCATTAGAATCGCATCAATTTTTCTTGGGAATCGATTTGGATTATCG
>JAZNOM010000027.1:0-4411 GCA_045580835.1 Eubacteriales bacterium | reverse complement strand
CGCCGGCTATTACATAAAAAAAGGTGTCTACCCGAGATATCCAAACGGCAGGCCAAGCGATGCCTTTATCTATGTGGTAGAAGGCTCACTTATCGAGGATTTCGGCGATTATACCCTTGAAATTAAAAAGGGAGAGCTTCTGTATATCGCAAAAGGCTCTACATTTACAATCACGGTTTCACAAGAACGCTGCGGACTTTTGCAAATGGATTTTTTACTGGATATCCCCGATGATATAAAACTGAAAAGTGACCTCGTAAAGCCCTACGGCGGAAGAAATATAGAGTATCTTTTCCGCACAGCGGCAACGGCATGGCACATGATGCACCACGCAAGAGAAATTGAATGTACTGCTGCACTGTATTCTGTGTACCATGAGTTTTTGAATGCGGGGCATTCTTCCTATTTTTCGCCCATAAAAAAGCAGAAAATGGAAGATGCGGCTGAATACATAGATTCGCATATTTCTGATGAATCGCTCGGCGTAAAGCAAATCGCGGCTGCATTTTCAATGAGTGATTCCTATTTTCGCCACTTGTTCAAGGAAATACATAATATATCCGTGTCGGAATATATACATAAACGCCGCATAAGAATAGCAAAGAATCTTTTGCAGTTTTCAAACGACTCGCTTACCTCTATTGCCAAAGACGTCGGTTTTTCAAGCCTGTATTATTTCAGCAGTGCATTCAAAAAAGAAGTAAAAATGTCGCCAAGCGAATACCGCAAAAGGCGACAGATAAAAGTATAATTCACACCTGCACATATAAAACATATACTTTGACATCCGATATCCGGCGTTCCCTTAGCCGTAACGATAAATCAAATATGCAGAATTGACCAAACAAAAACATCGTTTTTTATTTTTCGTTATCGCGATAACAAAGAATTAAATCTATTTGAATATCCGATATTGACACCCTATTGATTTCCCGATTTTGCGCGTGATACTCCACGCCCGTTTTGGGTAATTTAGGTACAGAAATTTGCACTCCCCTCCGATATTGCACTTTGTTAGCTAAAGCAGTCAATTTCTGCAAAGTTTAGCTTAATACTTTTCGGAAAGTTTTATATAAAAATGACCTATTATCATTATTGCATTCAATTTCAAGGTTTTGTTTTTGCAAACGGACACGATGGTGCCCGCCACATTATTTTACAGTCTGAGTATCTGACTGTTAGACGAAAGTCTTGCGACCAATGTCTGCATTAAATGTTTATCCTCTGCTGCAGCAGTCCACGAGGATAACTCTCGGTTTGTAATTAGTACTATGCTTCTTGTTTCGTTTAAAAGCATACTGCTTTGATATAATTTGCCGAGTCCTCATTTGCTTCTACGTCCGGCAGTACGCGGGCTCCTCTGTCTGCTCCTTTTTGTGCTATGAAAATAACGGTTTCATCCTCCGGATCGCTGAACACAACTTTTTCATCGTCTTCATACCCCCTCACTCTGTCGCCTACATTTACAAGCTCCTGCGGTATGTAATAGGAACAGTAGCGATAAAATAGCAAAGGCAGTTCGTTTGAACTGCCTTTTTGCGTTATTTATAAAGTTTATTAAAGAATGTCTTATATACACCTGTGGTCTGTGCGCGCCATACAGGCTCATAGCCATAGAGCACGACTTCTCCCTCTCCCTTTTTGCAAGTGACGAGCGCACCCTTACCCGTGATATACTCTTCGCCGGCAATATAGCCGCTGCGAAGTAAATCTTTATTCTCATAACGGATAGAAACGCTGTATTTATCCGCATTGAATTTATCATCAACGGCAAAGGCAGGAGATGAGTAATTAAGCAACAGCGTTTCTTTTGGCATACCGTAACATGCAGAATCGTTTGTATCAATCTTTACACAAAGGGTTGAGCCGTGAACATTGTGAAGCGCAGGACTTACGCCCTTAACCACATCACGCACAGAAACTCCGATATAATCAATAGCAAAGTTGGCACTCTGGTTGAATACGAGCAGTCTGCCTCCTCGCTCTACAAACTTTTTGATTTCCTCGGCGCCTGCCATGCCTATACCGCTGCGATATTCGGGCGGCTGCGGGCCTCCGAACTCGGTCATCCAGCGTACCCAACCGTTGATTGCGCTTGCAGGTGCTTCTTCAAGCCCAAGAATAAATGCAAGCGAGTCATGCGGAATGACCAGCACGTCTATACCACAAAGACCTGCACGAATGTCCTTATCATAAACAGATTTATAATTAAATCCGTACTGCTCAAGCACATAGCGTGTCCAGCCTTCGTGGTCGTTTCCATAGTAATAGCGGTGAAATACACCTACTCGTAGTGCTTCCACTTTCTGCAAAAGTACGGGAGCGACTTCAGCAGCAGTATGGGGAGTGTGCGCGTTTGCGAGAACCTTAGCAATTTTCTCTGCATCGCCCTCGGCATAAAAGTCGTGATTCTCATTATCTATACGATATACGGTGATGCCGTTTTTGAGCATTGCATTTACGGAAATATATGCAGAGTTTTCTCTTGCATCCAGAATCACTTTGCCGCTCTTTTGTACTGTATAATCATCACGTATCGATTTGATAATTTCAAATTCGCCCTCAAAGTCCGTATTTGCAGGAATTGCCGCAACACCCATAAATTCATTTACTGTATCTGTAAATGTGTCGTAGCCGCCGACTACGCCCGCCGCATTTTTCGTCCACTGATTTACGGGATAACGCGTCTGACCGAGCAAGTTTTTAACAACGCCGTATTTCGGCTGTGCAAGATAAACCGCGTATGTACCTGCAGGATATACGGTACTTCCGACCGCGAACGGCGCCTTTGCCTGATGCACCTCGATATTCTGTCTGAGAAGCAGCTGTATCAGGTGCTTGACCTCTCCTGTATCATGTTGCTTTTCGGGAATAAGATACGCAACCTCTTTGCGCGTTCTGCCACACTCGGTCTGGTAGAGTGCTTTTTTTGCCATGTCGCAAAGTACACTTTTGCGATTGCGTGCCATAGTGTCAAGCAGGCTATATGCCGCCACATACTGACGGTCGGTGATGTCGCGAAGATGCCACCAGCCGCCATTCCACGGCGACGGATAATTAGAATGTGCCTCTTTTGAAATACCGTTCCCCTTTATCTGTGTGGGGTCGATATATTTAGGAGTTGCCATTTTTGCAGTTGCACTTTCGGTAAGCATACCTGCAATGTTATGCTGATTCACTATATTGGAAAATCCAAAATGCATCCATCCCGGATATACTGCACCGCTTGAAACACCGTTAAGTCCCTTTTCATCCATCGCACGTCCGATGGACGCACCATACCAGTTAAGCTCGCGCCAGATGTGCGGAGCAGTATCCTGACGGATAGGGTTTTTATAAGGAACTATCTCCATTCGTGCACCGTAACTACCCATATGGTGGTGGTCCTGAAATGCCTGCGGCATCCACTCATGAAAGAGGATGTCTGCCATGTAGCGGGACTCAACAACATTCTGATAGACCGCATCGCGGTTGTTGTCGTGCCCTGCGTATTTATGGAATATCTCGGGTGCATCACTGCCCTCGTAAGGAGTTCCCTTTTGCGAGTAGTACCACTCGGTTGCCTGCACTTCGCCATCGGGATTGAGGCAAGGCACCATCACAAATACAACTTCACCAAGAATGCGGAGTGTATCCTCATCGTTTTTGGTTGCAAGATCATAGGCAAGGTTTATCGCCATCTGCGTACCGCCAACCTCATTGCCGTGCATGGACATTGCCTGCACGCAAACTGCTTTGCCACTTTCAACAAGGACGTTTATCTCGCTTTCCGAGAGTCCGCGAGGGTCGGAAAGACTCATGCTGATGTGGCGAAGCTCGTCAAGATTAGCGAGGTTTTCGGGCGAAGAAAAAGTTACCTTTAAAAACGGATATCCTTCTGTTGTCGGACCCATATTTTCTGTAAGCACTCGGTCGGAGTTTTCGCTTAAATGGTTGAAATACTCAACTATCTTTGTCCAATGGGCAAGCTCGTAGTCATCGCCCGGTGTAAAACCAAAAAACTCCTTGGGACTGATTATTTTACTCATTTTTACCTCTGTTTTGCAATTATTCTGTCACAAGCCGCACTCCAGTCGGCGTCGATATCATATGCTCCGCGTTTTTCAAATGCTTCAAGCGTGGAGCGCACGCCCTCTTCCAGCGAATAGTCACAGGTGAAATCGGGTACTGCCGAAAGAAGTTTGGAGTTGTCAAACACCCAAGATGTCGACTTGTCTGCCTTCAGCATACTGTAAACATCGCCGTAGGTGGGGTACATCTCTCTTGCAATATCAACTATGGGACAATATGCAAACTCTGCTTTTTTGCCGACATAATCGCCGATTATCTCACCGACACGTGCCCACGGATAGGTACAGCCGGAGGTGATATGGAACGCTTCACCGTAAGCCTTTTCATTTTTGCAAAGTCC
>JAZNOM010000026.1:0-5603 GCA_045580835.1 Eubacteriales bacterium | reverse complement strand
TCCGCTTACAAAACTGCTTCTTCCCATAGTTGCACTTGACGACGCGGTAGGTCTTATCGTTTTTGCAGTATCCTTCGGCGTTGCAAAAACTCTTATCAGCGGTCAGGTTGATATGATTTCAATCATTGTAAATCCCATTGTCGAAATCGTTTGCTCACTTATTCTCGGTGCAATCATGGGTTGGATTCTTACCCAGCTTGAAAAACTCTTTAACTCCAATACAAACCGTCTTAATCTTACAATCGCGTTTGTGTTTCTCACCGCGTCGCTTTCAATGCTTGAGTTCCACGTTGGCCCCGTACATATCAGTTTCTCATCACTCCTTGTGTGCATGATGCTCGGCACGGTGTTCTGCAACATCTGTCCTCTTTCACACGACCTTATGGGTGCCGCCGACAAGTGGACTTCTCCGCTTTTTGCACTCTTCTTTGTTATCAGCGGTGCAGAGCTTGAACTCAGCGTATTTGCAGATTGGGCGATCGTTGTTATCGGTATCGTTTACATTGCCTTCCGTTGCCTTGGTAAGTATTTTGGAACTTTTGCAAGCGCAAAGGCAACAAAGTGCTCCCCTGAGATTTGCAAGTATCTCGGTATTACGCTCTTCCCGCAGGCAGGTGTTGCACTCGGCATGTGCGCTATCGCGGCGACCGGTCTTTCGGGTGGAGAGGGCGTGCTTATCCGCAACATTACGCTCTTCGCGGTACTTATTTATGAGATTTTTGGTCCTGTGCTTACAAGAATGGCTCTTACCGCAGCAGGCGATATCAAACCCATTCCGCACGAAGTTAAAATGCGTCGTCATACCAAGCTGCAAGAGGCAGAGTCAAAAAAGAATAAGTAATTTTAAAATACGGCTGAATTTCAGCCGTATTTTTTATTTTTATCTATTGACAGAATAAAGTTCTAAATATATAATATTTTTAGAACAAAAATCCAATACAATGGAAGGATATTATTATGAAGAAGATTATTTCACTTTTACTTACATTTGCGATGCTTTTACCGCTCGCACTTGTACCGTCTGCGGCGGCACCGACAAGCGGTATCACTTTTACCGCGGATGATGGCTATACGACTGCGGCTGCGCTTTCCGGCGTACCTCGTACCATTGAAACATGGGTGAAAGTTGATGCGGATGCTCCCGATACACGACTTGGTGTTATTGTCGGCAACTTCGTTTCGGGATCTTACGATAATACTATGCTCGACCTTGAAATTCGTAAAAACGGCAACCCGTATCTCTATTGGAGAGCAGGAACATCTAAAAGCGTTACTGCAAACTTTGCAGACGTTGACCTCCGCACGGGCGAGTGGACACATATTGCGGTTGTAAGCACTGCCACAGATGCAAAGTGCTATATCAACGGAGAGCTCAAGCAGACGGTCGAGAATACCTTTGCTGATGTTGAGGTAAGTTCGCTTTCGAAGTTTATGATAGGCGGCGACTTCCGTGCGGATAATACGCAGTATTTAAAAAATACAACTCTTGGTTCGGTTTCGCTATATTCTGACAGCCGTACGGCAGAGCAGGTAGCAGCCGACTATGCGGCAGTTGACTACACCGCTTCAACTCTTATCTGTGCGTACGATTTCTCTGTAAGCGGTACAGAAAGACTTAAAGATTACAGCGCAAATGAAAATCACCTTGCATATACAAATACCGCCGATTCTTCAAAGAATGAGCAGTATATACAAATGACCGACGGTATGGCGTTTGACAATACCGACGGCACATATTATATCGAAAACGCTCTTGCAGCAGCTCCTCACACTATTGAAGCGGAAGTATATTTTCCCGACACTTATTCCGACGAAGAGCGCGGCGGTGTTGTGATAGGCAACTATATTGGCAGCGGCAATAGCTGCGTAAATCTTGAGGCATATACAAACGGCCAGATTCGTTATTACTGGCGCGATGCAAATGATGATGATTTTGCAGCATATTTTGATGCGAATATTTATCGCGGCGAATGGGTAAAGCTTGCGGTAACACATGACTATGAAGCCGGTGTTATCAAAGGCTATGTAAACGGTGAGCTTATAGACACCGTTACCAATAAAAATGTAGGCGGCGGTCCTGCAAGATTTGAGGCCTTTGTTCTCGGCGGCGACGCAAGAAGCGGAAATGCACAGTATTTCAAGGGCAACTTAAAGTCTGTTGCAATGTATTCCGATATACGCACTGATGAAGAAATTGCGCAAGACGCAGTTTCCTACGGCACGGATGACCTCATCCTTCACTATGACCTCTCCGGGTATAAGTTTGACGACCGTCCTGCAACTGTTGTAGACGCATGCGGCAATAACGATGCCGTATACGATGTCACCTGGCTTGATGAGGAAACGGTTGAAACCGACTATGCATATTCTTTTGCGGTAGTAGGCGATACACAGAAACTTAATTACTACTATCCTGAAGATTTTCCCAAGCTTTATGACTGGATAATCGCAAATAAGGAAGAAAAGAATATTCAGTTTGTATTTGGACTTGGCGATATTACCGAGGTCAGCAACACTGATGAATGGGAACGCGCAGTGGCAAGCTTTGATGCACTTTCTGATGCAGGAATTCCTTACAGTGTTGTAAGAGGTAATCACGATAAGCAGTCTGTAACTGTTGATACCAAAAAGACATTCAATGATGCAATGGCTGCTTCGAAATATGCAACCGAAATCACTGCGGAGCAGAGATTTAATGCAGAAGAACTCGAAAACACATATCGCACATTTACTGTAGGCGATGAAAAATTTGTTTCCATTACTCTTGATTACGGTCCCACCGATGAAGAGCTTGCATGGGCAGGCGAGGTTTGCGAGAAATACAGCGACCACAAGGTTATCGTGACCACTCACGCATACATGTTCCGCGACGGTACAACTCTTGATAGCGGAGACGTTGTTCCTCCTTCAAATTCTAACCCTACAAGCAACAACGGCGACGAAATGTGGGAAGAGTTTGTAAAACACCATGAAAACATCGTGCTTGTAATGAGCGGACATGACCCTTGCAAATACATCGTTACACGCAAAGAAAACGGTGTAAACGGAAATACCGTAACGCAGATGCTTATTGATGCGCAGACCGAAGAAGTAAACCGTGGTGCAATGGGTATGGTAACTATGTTCTATTTCTCAAAGGACGGTAAGAGTGTTGAGGTTGAGCATTATTCCACTGTGCGTGACCAATATTTCCTCAAAGACAACCAATTCACCATGACGTGGAACGAGCTTGCAGGCGACGTTGACCTTGACTATAAGGTTGATATAAACGATGTTATGCTTGCACTCCGTGCCGCTTTGAATGATACAAGCTTATTGAGTGCAGATACTAACGGCGACGGAAAGACAACTATTCTTGATGTTATTCGCATCTTGAAAAAAACAGTAAAATAATCATATAAAAAGCCTGCGAAAGCAGGCTTTTTTGTTGACTAAACAACTTTAAAATGCTATAATAGAATAAAATTCTATTATAAAGGAACTCTTGATGAACAATAAGTCCTGCCTCGTGCAAATTAAGCAAAAATATAATACGCTGACTCCCGTCGAAAAAAAGATAGCGGAGTATATTCTTGCTGAGAGAGACCGTGTAATTTCTATGTCTGTTGCGGAGTTTGCAGAGGATGCCGGCGTTGTTAAATCAGCTATTATCCGATGCTGCAAAACGCTTGGGTTTGACGGGTATTCTTCGCTTAAGCTTGCGCTGGCAATGGAGCTTTCAAAGAATAAGCAACTAAATTTTGTCCCGTACGTGGATAAGAACGACAGTGTGCAGAGTATACTGGAAAAGGTGTTTTCCGCAAATGTAAAAACGCTTCACGATACCGCAGAAGAGATTGATATTTCCGCCGTGGAAAAGGCGGTCGAGCTAATTGACAGCGCAAACGTTATCTACATCTACGGTATTGGTACGTCAGCGGTTATTGCCGCCGATTTTCAGTACAGACTAACGCAGGTTGGCTATACTGCCATCTGCTTTACCGACGTACCGTCAATGAAGGTTTCGACGCTCAATATCAAAAACGGCGACCTTGCATTTGGAGTTTCCAACAGCGGACAAACTACCGCAACCACCGATGCGCTGGCACTGGCAAAAGAAATGGGGGCAAAAACTGCCTGCATCACAAGTTTTCCCGACAGTCTTATCACAAAAATATGCGACTGTCCGATAGTTATTTCTTCTGACGAAATTCAGTATCCCATAGAGGCGATATCTTCGCGAATAGCGCAGATAAGCGCGCTTGACTCAATTGTCATTTCACTTTCCGTAAGACATTATGAAAACGCAGTTGAGCGCACCAAAAAGACCAAAGAATTTGTTGACCGCGGCAGGTATATCACAAAATAACAATGACAAAACGCAGAATAATCTATTTACTATGTTACCTTGCGTACTCTTCAATTTATATCGCAAGGGTAAACCTTACAATGGCAAATCCCTCACTTGTTGAAGCAGGGATTTTAAACACCGTGCAAATCGGTGCTTTGGGCGGAGCATTTTCCGCAATGTTTGCACTTGGCAGACTTATTAACGGCATTTTAAGCGACAAAGCACCGCCGTATGCAATGATCAGTGGCGGACTTGTAATATGCGCCGTAAGCAATATTTTGTTTGGTTTTTTTCCTCCGTTTATCGGAATATTTTTACTTTGGACCGCAAACGCATACGCACAGTCGATGCTTTGGGGCTCAATGATTTCGGTAATGAGCGATATTTATGATGAGCGAACCGCAAAAAAACGTACAGCGCTCCTTTCCACCTCGGTCGCAACCGGCAATATTATAAGTATACTGTTTTGCACTTGGCTTATTACTCGCTTTGGTACGTGCTATGCATTTATAGTTCCTGGGCTTATCACTCTTGCGCTTGGCGTTTCGGTGCTTGCCACATTTCGCGATGTAAAACCGTGTGCAAGTGACAAAAAACATCTTTCTTTTTTTCAACTTCTTGCGAAAAGAGAACTGCAAATTATCAGCATACCGTCGTTTATTCACGGTATCCTTAAAGAAAACATCAGTCTTTGGATGACCGTTTATATTGTTGATACCTATGCAGTAGATTTAAGCACCTCGGCGTACTACCTTCTGCTGATACCTGCTTTTGGATTTGTCGGCAGAGTAGCGCATCAGGTGTTTTACCGCTTTTGCAATGAAAACGAGCACACAGTAACATTTATCGGATTTTTGTTTTGCGTAATGTTTTCGCTTGCGCTCGGATTTGTAAAAGGAACTGCAATATACGCAGTTTTATGCCTTACCGCGATATATGCAGCTGCATCGCTGATAAACACCTCCATGCTTTCGGTATATCCCCACAGATACCGTCAAGAGGGAAACGTGTCATCCGTCGGCGGAGTTATTGATTTTGTAACGTATCTCGGTGCTGCGCTCGGCTCGATTGTTTACGGCGTGGTAATCAAACATTTTGGATATAATGTAATGTTTATTTCATGGGCGGTGGTTTCCGTTATCGGTGCCGTTGTCATTTCAAAATTTATAAAAATAAATAAGAGGTAAAAATCCATGAAAAAGTATCTTCTTCCCAAGGACGGTCAGTTCTACAAGGCAAATTTGCACTGTCATTCTACAGTTTCGGACGGAAA
>JAZNOM010000025.1:0-10111 GCA_045580835.1 Eubacteriales bacterium | reverse complement strand
CAGAACTCTACAATCTTGCCTTGCTCAACGATAATCATTGCCTGACCGTCAGCAACGGCAATTCCTGAGCCGTTTGAAATGATGTTATCCTCTCCCTTTGTATTGGAAGAACGGCTGCTTGTGCGCTTTTGACCTTTGACCATCAAGGTTTCGCTGTCAAGTGCGTCACAATAGAAAAACTCTTTCCACTGGTCGGCAAGTACGCCGCCAAGTGCGCCAAGGCCTGCTTTAATAAGTCCCATAAGTATTCCTCACTTTCGTGTTATTTATCTTATTAAATATATTATAACAAAAGTTTTTGGATTTCACAATAGTATTTTTACAAAAAGAAGGATTAATGCATGTGCATTAATCCTTCTTTTGGAGATTAGAAAAAGCTATTAGCCCTCTTCAATGAGAGAGAAATAAAGTGCAGTGGTGGAGTCAGCAGTGTTAGCTGCAATCAAAACGAGTGCGCCGTTAACCTCTGTGAGAACTGCGTAGTATTCATAGCCGTCAAAAGCCAAGTAAAGAGCAGCGTTTTCATAGATTGCTTCGTATGTACCCTCATATGCAACCTCGCCGTTTACCATCATAGCCTGTCCGTCGCTTAAGAAAATGAACTGGAAGGTGCCGCCGCAAGCTGCGAGAACAGCATCAAGGTCTGCCTGCTCCATTTCAACGCCGTTAATCATACCGCCTGCAAGCTGCCAACCGGTAAGGGCGATGTCTGAAACTTCGTAAGCGGGAACGTTCGCAAGTGCTTCAGGGAAAACGGACTCAACTACCTCTTCGGTTACAACTGCTTCTTCGGTTTCAACCTCTGCAGTCAAAGCCGCAAGAGCAGTTTCAATTTCGGTTTTAGCATCGGAAACGGCGGTGTGAGCGGTGCCGAGCCAAGCAATGATTTCGTCATACTTTTCATCAGTGAGTTCGGTGTCACTCTCAAGAAGTTCTTTGTACTCGGTGAGAAGAGCGGAGAGATCCTTGTAAACAGAAATGATCTCATCATCAATCGAGTCTGCGTTTGCGTTGATAAGTGTTGCTACTTCATCAAATGCGGTGCTGGTCTTATTGAATGCATCAATAGTTTCCTGCTTTTTGGGGTTCTCTCCGCAACTTGCAAAGCACATAAGAATCATTGCTACCAAGAGAACTGCTGCGAGTAATTTCTTCATTTTGTTCTTTCCTTTCAAAAAATGAAAATTGTTTATTTAAAACGCGTTTTCAAAGAAAACAGTTCGTTTTACAAAAATTATTCAAGAACCGAGGTGTAGATTTCGCCGTCAACGCTTTCAAAAACGACCGCGTCGGAATAAGCGTAGTTGTCCCATGCGTCGCACATTTCAAAAATCATCACAAACATACCGTCGCCGAGGTCTGCCTCGCTAAAGCATGTATCTGCGGTTACTTCGATTTCTGCAATCGGAACAGCCTCAAACTCATCGGTATCATCGGAGAGGGGTGTTACATAGTGGATGGTTGTAATTATATCGCCCGCTTCGATAAGGCGCAGATTTTTGTCCGCCATGCCGGACTCATCAAGTGCTTTTCTTGCACCGAGGATTTCCCATTCCTCAACGGCAAAATCGTATACTACTTGCAGGTTGTATTCTTCGCCGTTAAGAAGTACGGGAACCGAATACAGATTGTAGTCATCGCCCTCAAAGCAAAGCTCCATATACACAAGGTAGCCGTCTATTGCGCCCCATGTGCCTCTGAAATTATCTTTGAATACGCCGCTTTCCCAGTCAGCGAGCATGTCGTTGTCGCTTCCAAGCAGGAACATGATGTCACTTTCGGGGTCTGCATAGTAGAGTTG
This sequence comes from Eubacteriales bacterium, assembly GCA_045580835.1. Taxonomy (GTDB): domain Bacteria; phylum Bacillota; class Clostridia; order Oscillospirales; family CAG-272; genus UMGS902. The sequence continues at coordinate 8,310 of JAZNOM010000025.1, read as the reverse complement.
GAAGCCAATGGATGAAATAACATCTATTGCGTCTTCTCCGAGAGTGAGAACTGCGCTGCCATCCTCGTCAAGCTCGGGGATTATACCGTCCCAACCGTAGTCATAAATCGTACAGCGTTCAGGGAGTGCGTCATAGTTTAATTCATTAACATACTCCATGCCGTCCTCTTCAAGAGTGCCGGTAAGACCGTATGAAAAATAATATTTAAATGCTTCGCCGACTCCGACAGACTCATAGCCTGCAAAATCGTCCAAATCCGCACTGTATGAATAGTAGCAAGAAAGACCAGTAGATTCGCTGCGGTAAGGACCGTTTACCTTATATACAACGCAGTTTTCAAGCGCATCCAAAACGGCTGCCGAACTGTTTGGCAAGAGGTCCTGCGAAAGTCTTGCAAGGTGACCGAGGTCAACCATGTTGGTATAACCTTGTTCCTTGGTGTTGCCGCCGTAATTTTCGGAGGATATTGCGGCACGGCCAAACGATGCGAAGAAAGACGGGTCTTCACAAGCGGCAGCAAGTGCTTCTGCACCGAAAATTTCATACGCGTCTATAAGTTCTTGCGCTGCGGCAAGGTCAATTAGCGAAAGGGTAGCACTGTCTGCAGTGCCTACTGCTTCGCAACCTTCATAGTAGCTGTCGCACATAGCGGTACCAAGAGCCGCACCGTCAATGTCGGGGTTTGCGGCGAGAGCGCCGAGCCATCCCGAGTAAAGCCAGCCGTTGCCGGGTTCAACTTCTTCGGAGGCAACGAGGTATTTGCCGATGTCGCAAAAGGTGTATGCTACATCAACCGTTGCCATAAGGCATGTGTCAAAGCCGATGAGTTCCAGAGGTCTTTCCTCCGCGGTCAAATCCCAAACTGTTGCAAAGGCTCTGTAAAGCTCGTCAAGCGTCAGTGAGTCAAAACCGTACAGCTCGTCAAAAGCCGCGCCCGAAACAGAGCCGCCGCCGTGGTTCCAGAAAAGAACCGCGGTTTTATCTGCGGGGTAATTGTTTTTTGCAAATTCCAGAAAATCCGCAAGGGTTTCTTCGTCGCCCATGCTTGCAGAGGGCTGCTCGTCAACAAGGGTAAGTCCCTCACTGTTATAAACGTAACGCTGAAGCAAAGATGCATCCATTACATCGTTTTGCCATATCTGCGAGCCGCCGGTCTGAATAACTACTTTCACATTTTCAGGGAGTTCAACCTCCATCATTTCGACAAGGTCATTTGTGGCAAAGCCGCCGTTTGTTTCCAGGTCACTGCCGCAAAGATACCAATAGATTGCCCAATCGACTTTGCCTGAGTCTGTTACGTTATTATTTGCGCCGTTATCTCCTTCAAACTCCTCGATAAAAAGCTCGTCAGAGCATGAGCAGAGTGCAAACAACATGCATATTGCTAAAAAAAGCGTTAAAAGTTTTTTCATAACCGTTGCTCTTTCTTATTAATATAATATTTATTTATTATAACACAACAAAAGAACGCGGCAGTTTTTCTGCGTGAGATGTATGCTTTTAGGCGCGAATTGTTTTCTTGCAAAATGTTGTATTATATTGTAGAATAGTAAAAAGAAAACAGTTATGGAGGTAGAAGTATGCTGAAAATTGCCGTATGCGATGACGATGCCGTTTTTTTGCAAAATGCAGTACGGCTTGTAGAAAGATGGTCGGCTCAAAGCGAGGTATCTGCGGATGTATTTGCATATAATAGCGGAGAATCTTTCCTCGCGGATAAGGATACACAACATTTTGATATAATTCTTCTTGATATTCTCATGCCTGAAATAAACGGCATGGAAATTGCAAAGAAACTGCGAAAAACCGACAGTGCTACAGCGCTTGTTTTTCTTACTTCTGCCCCTGATTTTGCACTTGAATCTTATGATGTCAAGGCAAAAGATTATATTTTAAAACCGATAGCATACGATAGGCTGAAAAAAACTCTGGATGAATGTGCTGCTACGGTCAGTGAGCCGCAAAAGATTGTGCTTAAAACCGAGTTTGGGTATCAAAAGTTATACTTACATAATATCGAATATGCCGAAGCGCAGAACAAAAGAGTTATATTTTATTTAAAAAACGGCGAGGAGATAGAGTCTGTAGAGCCGCTTGGCAGCTTTGAAGATAAGCTTACCGTTGACAATAAATTTTTTAAATGCCACCGCAGTTATCTTGTTTACATGCCCAATGTTGACAGATTCAATAGCAGTGAAATCGTTACAAAATCAGGGCGTAATATACCTATCGCACGCGGTCACTCGCAAACCTTTAAAGAGGCGTATTTTTCGTTAATGTTTAAGGGTTAAGTGGCTTAAGGAGGGATTATATGCTTGAAATAATACTTGGCATTTTGCATAATGCTACTACATTTTTGTTTGGTGTTTATATCTCCGCTGCTTTTTTAGGCGTTAGAATGAAGAGAAAGAACATTTTAATTTTGCTTGTTTTTTCTTTATTGTGCGGTGGAGTTTTTCTGCTTTCGTATGTGCTATTCGGCGAGGATGTGACAGAAAAACTGTATCCACTTATCATTCATCTGCCGCTTGTACTGTTTCTTACCTTCTATTATAAATACAAGGCTTCGCTTTCGGTCTTATCGGTGCTTACGGCGTATCTTTGTTGCCAGATAAGTAATTGGATTGGCATTGCCGCGATGAATCTTGCGGAGTCAAACAGTGTGTATTATGCAGTTCGCATTGTCGTTACCGCTATTGCCTTTTTGTTGCTTATACGTTTTGTTTCTGATGTGTCGGCAAAACTTTTGCAAAAGCCGACAAAGGCAATAATGATATTTGCCATGATGCCTATTGTATATTACATTTTCGATTATGCCGCCTGCGTTTACACCGAGCTTTTGTACACGGGGACAGCGGTTGTTGTAGAGTTTTTGGGTTTTATCATTTGCCTTTTTTATATTTTGTTTTTGTTTTTATACTTCAAGCAATATGAAGAAAAGTGCGAAGCCGAGCAACGTACAAAGCTTATGGAAATGCAACAACGTCAGTCCGAAAAGGAGCTTGATGCAATTCGCCGCGCAAAGCATGAGGTTTCAATTCTTCGCCATGATATGCGGCACTATCTTTCAAACATTTTTGCGCTTGTCGAGGGCGGAGAAAACGATAAAGCAAAAACGTATATAAGCGAGCTTATCGGCGCAACAGAGATGACGTCTATGCAAAAATACTGCAAAAATGAAATTGTAAATATGATTTTATCCTTGCATGAGGAAAAAATTCTGGAAAGCGGCATCAAGTTCAGTCACGATATAAAAATCCCTGAAAAACTGCCTTTTTCGGATGTGGACATAACTGCAATTTTGTCAAATGCACTCGAAAATGCGATAAAAGCAGTGCAGCCGCTTGAGAAAACAAAACGTTATATCGAGCTTTATATGCATATAAATGACACAAAACTGCTGATTTCGCTAAAAAACACATTTGCCGAAAAGCCGATTTTCAAGGATGGCTTGCCGATTGCAAAGAAAAACGGACACGGTATCGGTACAGAGAGCATTAGATACATAACCGAAAAACTCAACGGGAACTGTCAGTTTACTATTGACGGTGAAATGTTTGTTTTAAGAGTGATATTATAAAAAATGTTTGTTTTAAGAGTGATATTATAAAAAAAGATGACATCGAAAGATGTCATCTTTTTTACTTATTTAGTTCCGAAAAGTCGGTCGCCGGCATCGCCGAGGCCGGGAAGAATGTAGCCGTTTTCGTTTAGGCATCTGTCAAGTGTAGAAACAAAGATGTGAACATCGGGATGCGCTTCTGCTACGCGGCTTACGCCCTCGGGCGCTCCGATTACAGCCATAAACTTGATGTTCTTGCATCCGCGTTCTTTAAGCTTTTGAATAGCGTCGCAAGCACTGCCGCCGGTAGCAAGCATGGGGTCAACGACAAGTACAAGCTTTTCTTCGATGCCTTCAGGCAGCTTGCAATAATACTCGCAAGGCTCAAGGGTTTCTTCATTGCGGTAAAGACCGATATGACCTACTCTTGCGGAAGGGAAGAGCACATGCACGCCGTTTACCATTCCAAGTCCTGCACGAAGGATTGGTACGATAACGATGGAGTTGTCTTTTATAACTCGCTGAGTGCATACCTCCAAGGGAGTTTTAACTTCACGCTCGGTGGTGGGAACGCCCTCTTTCAGACATTCAAACGTCATAAGAGTTGTGATTTCCTCAATAAGCTCGCGGAACTCCTTCATGCTGGTTTTTTCATCGCGCAGAATTGCGATTTTGTGATTTACAAGAGGATGGTCAAAAATCGTTACATTACTATAATTCTTCATAGTTTATGTGCCTCCGTATTATTCGCCCTTTTCCTTGCCGAACTTGCTGTTTTCAACCTTGGTGAGGATTGCGTTTGTTACGATACCGATAATGAGTGCGGTAGCGATAGAAGTAATCTGAATCGTGCCGGTGATTTCGCCGGTTTCAGCAATTGCATACGGAATCTTGATTGCGAGACCACCGATACCGGAAATAAGAATGGAAGCAACAACAAACAAGTTTTTGCTGTTATCAAGGTCAAGGTTTTTGAACATTCTGAGACCGGATACTGCAATAAAGCCGTAAAGAGTAAGACAAACGCCGCCCATTACACAAGAGGGAATTGTCTGGAGAGCCGCCATGAGCGGGCTGATAAACGAAAGTATTATGCACATGAAAGCGGTGGTGGTGATAGTAACTATTGAAGCGTTCTTGGTAATCGCTACGCAACCTACGGATTCGCCGTATGTAGTGTTGGGGCAAATGCCGAAAACAGTACCTGCGATAGAACCGACACCGTCGCCGAGAAGTGTTCTCTTAAGGCCGGGTTCCTTGATAAGGTCGCGGTCAATGATGGACGAAAGGTTCTTGTGGTCAGCAATATGCTCTGCAAATACTACAAGTGCAACGGGGAGGAAAGCGATAACGACTTCTGCAATACCGCCGAGTGTAAGCAATACAGCATTGGGATTAGCGTTAAGAATTTCTTCGGACACATTGCCGGAGGTAAGTTCTTTTACAGCTTCCATAAGTGCAAAATGAGGATAGTCAACAAATGCGGAAAATCCTTTGAATGTGCCGTCTGCAGCGATAAAGTTGTCAATTATGGGCTGGAAGTTTACAATCATAAGGTAGTCGGTTTTTGTAAGCATACCGATAACGGTAAAGATTGCCGCAGCAGCATAGCCTGCAAGTATACCGAGGATAAACGGGATAAGACGTGCCATCTTGACACGCTTCTGTGTCGAGCAAATAACGATAACAAAGAAAGCAACAAGACCGCAGAAAAGTGCAACGAGATTGTAGCTTCCGTAAAGTACGGATGAGTTTGCCTTTACGATGTCCCCCATTGCATTGCCGGCGAGTGAAAGACCGATAAGTGCAACCGTAGGACCGATAATTGCAGGGGGCATGAGCTTGTCCACCCAAGCAGTGCCGGTGAAATGAATGATTACGGCAATTACTACATAAACAAGGCCTGCAACGACAGAGCCGAGGATGATACCGCAATAACCGTATGCAACGGCTACGCCCAAAGAATTAAGAAATGCAAAGGAACTGCCAAGGAAAACCGGGCTTTTGAACTTGGTGAGCAACTGATAAACCAGAGTACCGATACCTGCGCCCAAAATTGCGGCAGGCATTTGAGTGGGAAGGCCGATAATTGCGGGAACTGCTATTGTTGCTGCAAGAATTGCAAGTACTTGCTGGAGCGCAAAAATTAGCATTTGCCCGAACTTGGGTTTGTCGTTGATGTCGTAGAATAGTTTTTTCTCCATGGTGACCTCCAAAAAATAATTTATAGGTTTTGCTATCAAATTACATTCTATCACATATTATTATGTTTTTCAAACATATTATGCTTTTTTTAGCAAAATATATTATTTTTCGTATTTTGAGAAGTTTGAAGAACTTCGGATATCTCCGTTTGGCAGTACCCACATTGCCTCGACGTTTTCAAGACTTTCAACAAGCGCTTCTCCCTCGCTTTGCGACATGCAGAAAAGTGCGGTGGAAAGTGCATCTCCGAGTGCAGAGCTTTCGCAAATTACGCTCACCGAGCGAAAGTTTTCGCCGGGCATCAGCGTTTCGGGATCTATGATGTGGTGGTATGCCTTGCCGTCAACATAGTAATACCGCTGATATGAGCCGCTTGTAACCACGGCTTCGTTTTCAACGCTTACAAGCGCAAGGTATGCATCATTTTCGCCGTTTGCATCCGGGTTTTCGATGCCGACTGTCCATTTTGTGCCGTCAGGTCGAAGCCCTACTGCGCGCACATTGCCGCCAACATTGAGGAGATATCCGTTAACACCGCTATCCTCAAGCATTTTTGCCACCATTTCAACGGCGTAACCTTTTGCAACTGCGCCTGCATCAAGCGACATGTCATCGTCAAGCAGCGAAACCGTGCCTTTTTTTTCGTCTATGATAAGTTTTTCGATGTCCGTGTGCAAAGAGGCTTCTTTCAGCTTGTCCATATCGGGCAGAGCGGCACTTTCGGGATGTCTTTCACCGTGAGTTCTTGCCGCGTGCCAAAGAGAAAGCACGCTGCCCATTGCTACGTTTGTATTTCCGTTTGTTAGTGTATACGCCTCCTTGGCAAAAGAGAGCATGTCGATGATTTTTTCGTCAACCTCTACTTCTCCACTTGAAGTATTGACTGTATACATATTATTCAGTCCGTCATATCGGGTATATATTGTATAAAGGCGGTGGTACTCTTCAAGCTCGGTACGTATTTTTTCGCACACCGAGTCAAACTCATCTTTGCTTTTTGCATATCCGACAACGGTAGTTGCCGTGTCGAAATAGTCAAAATAGTATGCGGTGAATTTTTCCGGTGCTTTTTCGCATGAGGAGAAAAGCAGTAATATAACGACTGCACAAACTAAAAGTTTTTTCATAAATATCCTTTGTAAAAAAGGGATGCTTTTGCATCCCTTTAATTTATTTTGCTGCTTTTACTAAAGCTGCTGCGATATCGCCAACGCCCATGGTGCAGCCTGCAGTCTGGATTTCTTCAACTGCCTGATAGCCGTTAACCACGAGAGCGGAAATTTCATCAGCACTCTTGCCGATGCATGCAGTGTTGAATGCCGCTGCCTGCTCAAACCATTCTTTAACAACGCCGTCACCGTTAAGGTCGGTGCCGTAAGCAGCCATGCCATAGCTTTCGCCCTTTTCAAGCTTGGTTACGATTTCTGCTGCGGTATCGGTTGTAGCGGCACCTGCAACATCGAATGTAAAGGTTGCAACTGCAACATCGGTTGCGCAAGCGGTAACCTTGCCGTCAGCAGTAGCAACTGCTGCAACGGAGATTTCAAGCTCAACGTTGCCTGCCGCGTCAGCGGATGCGTTTGCCATGCTTGCTGAGGTAACAACGCCTACCTTAAGGGTATCGGTTGCAGAAGCTGCGGATTCGGTAGCGTTTGCATAAGCCTTTTCAACTGCCTTGATGTAGTCGCCAACACCCATGGTGCAACCTGCGGTCTGTACGTCTTCTACAGCCTGATAGCCGTTAACTACAAGTGCCTTTGCTTCATCAATTGTTTTGCCTACGATTGCATTTTCAAAAATATCAATCTGTTCAAACCATTCCTTAACAACGCCGTCACCATTGAGGTCGGTGCCGTATGCTGCCATGTTGTAGTTTGTGCCAAGCTCATACTTGGTCTTGAATTCGTCAGCAACAACTGCAACACCTGCGGAGGTGTAACCAACAGTGAGGTCTGCGCAGTCGATATCGCATTTTACGATTTTGCCGTCTGCATCAACCAAAACTGCCGCAACGGTTGCAACAACTTCGCCCGAGCCGTTTGCTTCGCCGTCAGCGCTTGTAACGTCGCCGTAGTAAGCGTAAACGCCCATGCCGAATTTCGCATTTGCAACTTCAACCTCGGTGTTTGAGCCGGTGGTTTCAGCGGGAGTGCCGCCGTTGCAAGCAACAAAAACTGTGAGTGCCATAAGCACTACAAGAGTGAGTGCAAGAATTCTTTTCATTTTTAATTCTCCTTAAGAAAAATTGTCACACAAATTATGCCATATACAATGAAGTTTGTCAATAGTTTGTCAAAGTTTTTTTAGCCTGTTTATAACGAATGTAGCTGCAAGTCCCACAAATACGCCAGCAAGCGTACCGCTTATCGCGAGGATAAACATATAATACCCTATTTCAACTGTTTCAAGCAGCCAGATTGCAACGAGTATCTGCCCAAGATTGTGCATAACACCGCCTGCAATACTCACGCCGATTGCAGAAAACTTTCCGCTCTTTTTAAGCAGTGCCATAACGGCAAGACTCAAAACTGCGCCGGCTAGG